>NZ_JBVVQD010000159.1:0-215 GCF_055811755.1 Mesorhizobium sp. WSM4840 | reverse complement strand
CGCCAGATCGCGGCCAACGCCGGTGCGGAAGCATCGATCGTTGCCGGCAAGATCCTCGAGAACAAGGGCCCGACCTTCGGCTTCAACGCCCAGACCGGCGAATATGGCGACATGATCGCCATGGGTATCGTCGATCCGGTCAAGGTCGTGCGCACGGCTCTCCAGGACGCGGCCTCGGTCGCCGGCCTGCTGGTCACCACCGAAGCCATGATCGC
>NZ_JBVVQD010000158.1:0-219 GCF_055811755.1 Mesorhizobium sp. WSM4840 | reverse complement strand
GTCGCATCGCCCTCCGCGCCCGGCGCCGCCAGCCTGGAAGGATCGGTCGGGCGGAACAGCGCATCGACGAAATACGACGTCGCGTCGCTGCCTCCGTCGCTCCCGGCGTTTGCGGTCGCGCCTGCCGAGGCACCCATTGCTACTCCCGAGGCCACTGTCGAGGCCGCCTTGACGCCGGTGCCGATTGCCGCGGACAGCGCCGAACCGAGCACGAACACG
>NZ_JBVVQD010000157.1:0-219 GCF_055811755.1 Mesorhizobium sp. WSM4840 | reverse complement strand
CCATGGCGAGAAGACCCCGCTGCGGCTTGTCCAGCGCAACGGCTACCGCGACAGAGACTGGGAGACGCGGGCCGGCACCGTCGAACTGCGCATCCCCAAGCTCAGGAAGGGCTCTTACTTCCCGAGCTTCCTGGAGCCGCGGCGCATGGCCGAGAAGGCGCTGACCGCCGTCATCCAGGAGGCCTACGTCCAGGGTATCTCGACGCGCTCGGTCGACGA
>NZ_JBVVQD010000156.1:0-222 GCF_055811755.1 Mesorhizobium sp. WSM4840 | reverse complement strand
CTTGAAAAGGCCCCTTGACAGCGAAAGCCCCATACAAGGTGGCTCGGCGAAGCCGAGACGGAGAGGGGGAATCGCGCTCTACGAAAGCCCCCTCTCCGGCCGCGGAGCCTGTCCTCGGGCTTGCCAAAGGCAAGACCCGTGGGCGGCCACCTTGTATGGGGCTTTCGCTGTCAAGGGGCCTTTTCAAGGCGGCCATCCCTTTGTTCGACGGTTTGGCGGCCA
>NZ_JBVVQD010000155.1:0-232 GCF_055811755.1 Mesorhizobium sp. WSM4840 | reverse complement strand
CTTTGGTGATCGCGGGCATGGCGGGGATCGGCTGGATCGTCGCACGACGGCTGCGGGGCGGTGCTGTGGCGGCTGACGACATGTTGCCGCTCGGCACGTTGCTGGCGATCGCGGCTTACCCGGCGTGGCTGGCCATGATAATCAATGGTGTATGATCCTTTCGTTGTTGCCGCTGCTGCTACAGGCCGCCATCCCCTCGATCGATGGCTTGCCGGTGGGGGGGCTGTCGCCC
>NZ_JBVVQD010000154.1:0-234 GCF_055811755.1 Mesorhizobium sp. WSM4840 | reverse complement strand
CCTTGACCAACTCGGGGTCGAGCTCCGAAGTAGGCTCCTCGAACAGCATCACCTTCGTGATCAAGGACAGGGCCCGCGCAATCGCTACACGCTGATGCTGGCCCCCGGACATCTGGCCCGGAAACTTGTTGGCCTGGTGCGGGATCTTGACCCGCTCCAGGAACTTCATCGCAGTCGCCTCGGCGTCCTTCTTGGGGATGTTGCGGACCCAGATCGGCGCCAACGTGCAATTGT
>NZ_JBVVQD010000153.1:0-235 GCF_055811755.1 Mesorhizobium sp. WSM4840 | reverse complement strand
GAACTCCGACGCCTGCATTCGCGCCTTGCCTTCGCGCTGGAGCTCGAGGATTCGGATCGCGCCGTCGCCGCAGGCGACCGTGAGGTCGTCGTCGAGCACCTCGCCGGGGGCGCCTGATCCTTTCGCCAATTCGCAGCGCAGGATCTTCACACGCGCATTGTCCAGCTCGGCCCAGGCGCCGGGGAATGGCGACAGGCCGTGGATGTGACGCAGCACGGCGTGCGCGGGCCTGCTC
>NZ_JBVVQD010000152.1:0-244 GCF_055811755.1 Mesorhizobium sp. WSM4840 | reverse complement strand
ACGAGATACTGATCGTTTAGACGGTTATGCATTTTGGCTAGTAAATAGGAGTTTTTCTTTTGCCGAAATGACGACCGAGATTAGCGCCCGATAATTCGGATCTCACGCGAATTTTAAATTGCCCCGCCTGGCGCAGGACTTAATCAAGCATAACTTCGACAACGTGTATCCCGTTGGCCATTTCAAGTCGAGCGACGGCTTCTTAAGGCATCTCCAAATCACGAGCCATAGCTGAGCCTATAGC
>NZ_JBVVQD010000151.1:0-245 GCF_055811755.1 Mesorhizobium sp. WSM4840 | reverse complement strand
TGGTGGGGGGGGCGGGGGGCCAGTTGGGGGGGCGGGGGGGCCCCGCAGGGGAGGAAGAGGGGGGGGGGGGGGGGGGGGGCCGCGCCCCGGGGAGGGGGGGGGGGGTGGGGGGGGGGGGGGGGGGGGGGGGGAGGGGGGGGAGGGAGGGGGGGGGGGGGGGGGGGCGGCGCCGGGGGGGGGGGGGGGGCGAGGGCGGGGGGGGGGGGGGGGGGGCGACCGCTGGGGGCGACGGGGCAGGCGGCGGG
>NZ_JBVVQD010000150.1:0-253 GCF_055811755.1 Mesorhizobium sp. WSM4840 | reverse complement strand
CGCACACTGTGGATCGTCCTGCTGCTGAACGCGGCGATCGCTGCGGGCTTCTTCGTTTCCGGCTTCTTCGCGGACTCGAGCGCGCTGATCGCCAACGGCGTCGACAACCTGTCCGATACGGCTGTGTATGCGCTGAGCCTTGTGGCGCTCACCCGGGGCCAGACATGGAAGACACGCGCCGCGGTCGCTTCGGGCGTCATGCTGCTGATCTTCGCGGGCGGCATCTTGATCGATGTCGGACGGCGCTACGTGC
>NZ_JBVVQD010000149.1:0-256 GCF_055811755.1 Mesorhizobium sp. WSM4840 | reverse complement strand
CGAGAACACGCTGATCATCTACATATCCGGCGACAACGGATCGTCTGCGGAAGGCACATTGATCGGCACGCCGAACGAAGTGGCGATGTTCAACGGCATTGAAGTGCCGGTCGACGTGCAGCTGAAGAGCTTCTACGACATCTGGGGCACCGAGTTCACCTACAACCACATGGCGGTTCCGTGGTCCTGGGCCTTCGATACGCCGTTCAAGTGGACCAAGCAGATTTCGTCCCATTTCGGCGGCACACGGCAGGGC
>NZ_JBVVQD010000148.1:0-262 GCF_055811755.1 Mesorhizobium sp. WSM4840 | reverse complement strand
ACGCTGCAACGATCACCGTGACGCTGCCACTGCCTTGATTGGCCATATAGATCCGGCTTTCGTCCGAAGATATCGTGATGCCGGAGGGGGCGCTTCCGACCCCGACCGTGCCGATCACGGAGTTCGACGCGGCGTCGATGATCGAGATGTTTGAAGAGTTCTCGTTGGCGACATAGACCCGGGTCCTTGCCCAACGTCTCAGCGCGAGGCAAGATCCACCTAAATCTCGTAATAGTTGCACAATGTCATTCACTCCCTCTAC
>NZ_JBVVQD010000147.1:0-264 GCF_055811755.1 Mesorhizobium sp. WSM4840 | reverse complement strand
GTCTCCGATGCCCATGAAGGCATCAAGGCGGCCGTCACCAAGGTGCTGTGCGCGACATGGCAGAGGTGCCGCGTCCATTTCATGAGGAACGTGCTGGCCCATGCCGGCAAGAGCGGGCGCCGCGTCGTCTCGGCTTTCATCGCCACCGCCTTCGCCCAGGAAACGGCCGAGGCCGCAAGCACGCAATTGAATGGGCCGTGCAGCGGGCCCGCTACATGACGCTTGAGACCATCAGCCAGATGAGCGATGATCCGCTCATCAGCC
>NZ_JBVVQD010000146.1:0-265 GCF_055811755.1 Mesorhizobium sp. WSM4840 | reverse complement strand
ACGACCACCGCATGGGGCGCAACTTCCTGGCCTTCTCCGAAGGCGACGCCAACAACGCCGTGCTCGCCGCCGTCGGCTACAACTTCAGCCTCCTGCTCAACTGGCTGAGGCTTTTGTGTGCCTTCTTCCTGACGCTGCTCGCAGCCACCGCAAAGCCGCCACTGCGGCCCCGATCAGCCTGAACTCCGCCCCTCAGTTGGGACAAAGCGCTCCAACGCAGATCACTTTCAAGGTTGACGCGAAAATCGCTTTCTTCACGGACGAC
>NZ_JBVVQD010000145.1:0-281 GCF_055811755.1 Mesorhizobium sp. WSM4840 | reverse complement strand
GGTGCGCCGCTGCTGCGTCCCGAACAGGTTCGGCTGCTCAATGACGAGTACGAGATTGTTCTCATCAAAGGTCTGCCACCATTGCAATTGAGGAAGGTGCGATATTTTTCGGACCGCATCCTTAAACGCATCTTTGAAAGCCAGACAGGCGCCCTCCCGGAGCCGGCACCCTTGATGGAAGCTCATCCAGATGACACTGACGGTTAAGCGCCCGTCTCGCGTATCCCGTCCCTCGGCGATCAGAAACTCCACTACAGGTGAACGGCTATGGGAATTTGCAT
>NZ_JBVVQD010000144.1:0-289 GCF_055811755.1 Mesorhizobium sp. WSM4840 | reverse complement strand
CGGGGGGGCGGGGGGGGCGGGGGCGGCGGGGGGCGCCCCCGCCCCCCCCGCCCCCCCCCGGCCGGCCCCCCCCCCCCCCCCCCCCCCCCCCCCCCACCCCCCGCCCCCCCCCGGGGGGGGGCCCCCCCCCCCCCCCCCCCCCCCCCCCCGGGCGGCCCGCCCCCCCGGGGGGGGGGGGCGGCCCCCGGCGGGGGGCCGCCCCCCCCCCCCCCCCCCCCCCCCGCCGCCCCCGGCGCCCCCCCCCCCCCCGCCCGCCCCGCCCCCCCCCCCCCCCCCCCCCCCCTCGGCG
>NZ_JBVVQD010000143.1:0-307 GCF_055811755.1 Mesorhizobium sp. WSM4840 | reverse complement strand
CAAAGGCATGGCCCGCGCGTGTGATCGTCACCGATGTCGGAAGGTCCTGGTGACGGGCAGTCTGAAGATGTTTCCTTTGACAACATCAACCATCACTATCTGATGGAACGGCTACGCAAACGCGTCGCCGACCAGCGGGTGGTACGGTTGGTCGGGCAGTTCCTGAAAGCCGGCGTGCTGGCGGAGGAGCAGTTCTTCCGCACGGAAGCCGGAACCCCGCAAGGTGGGATCATTACTCCCTGAACGCAAAAGGTAACTTCGGTCGGAGGACGGCGCATTACCTTTGGAGGACGGCGGTTCGCTGCCG
>NZ_JBVVQD010000142.1:0-316 GCF_055811755.1 Mesorhizobium sp. WSM4840 | reverse complement strand
ATCATGAAGGAATCCGACATCATGGGCATCATCGGCTGAATATCGGCCTCACCGTCACTTAAATCTTCGGGCTCAATCCAAGCCCCTGCCAGGAGCTAAAAATGGCTGCCAAAGACGTAAAATTCTCCCGCGACGCCCGTGAGCGCATGCTGCGCGGCGTCAACATCCTCGCCGACGCGGTCAAGGTCACGCTCGGCCCCAAGGGCCGCAACGTCGTCATCGACAAGTCGTTCGGCGCCCCGCGCATCACCAAGGACGGCGTCACCGTCGCCAAGGAAATCGAGCTTGAAGACAAGTTCGAGAACATGGGCGCGCA
>NZ_JBVVQD010000141.1:0-326 GCF_055811755.1 Mesorhizobium sp. WSM4840 | reverse complement strand
GCACGCATGCCTTCATTCTGGATGGCGACGGATCCATCCTGGCGGACCAGCGGCTGGCTTCCCCGGATGCGCTGAAGAACGGCATCCTGCCGCTGACGCCGCTCGCCAATTTCGGCGATCCGGTTCTCGCCGGATATGAGGCGCGCAAACCGGATGCGGAGTTCAGCACGCAGCGTACCCGCGATATCGAGGTTGCCGAAATCCAGGTAGACGACAAGGACGGTTCGACCTCATGGGACGGAGAGAACGCTTACGTCGCTATTACCCGTGAGATCACCGGCTATGGCGACCGGCCCTGGACGCTCGGCGCGTATTTCAAGACCAGT
>NZ_JBVVQD010000140.1:0-339 GCF_055811755.1 Mesorhizobium sp. WSM4840 | reverse complement strand
CTCGCCACTGCACGAACATCTGAAGGCGCGCGGCGCGGTGTTCGGCGAAGTCGCCGGCTGGGAGCGCGCCAACTGGTATGCTAGGCCCGGCCAGGAGCGCGAGTACCGCTATTCCTGGAAACGGCAGAACTGGTTCGACAACCAGCGCGACGAACATCTGGCGGTCCGGAACGGTGTCGGGCTGTTCGACATGACCTCCTTCGGCAAGATCCGTGTCGAGGGCCGCGATGCCTGCGCCTTCCTGCAAAAGCTTTGCGCCAATGACATGGACGTGGCGCCGGGCAAGATCGTCTACACCCAGATGCTCAACCAGCGCGGCGGCATCGAGAGCGACCTCAC
>NZ_JBVVQD010000139.1:0-341 GCF_055811755.1 Mesorhizobium sp. WSM4840 | reverse complement strand
GCACGCATGCCTTCATTCTGGATGGCGACGGATCCATCCTGGCGGACCAGCGGCTGGCTTCCCCGGATGCGCTGAAGGACGGCATCCTGCCGCTGACGCCGCTCGCCAATTTCGGCGATCCGGTTCTCGCCGGATATGAGGCGCGCAAACCGGAACCGGAGTTCAGCACGCAGCGTACCCGCGATATCGAGGTTGCCGAAATCCGGGTTGACGAAATCCAGGTTGACGACAAGGACGGCTCGACGTCATGGGACGGAGAGAACACTTACGTCGCTATTACCCGTGAGATCACCGGCTATGGCGACCGGCCCTGGACGCTCGGCGCGTATTTCAAGACCAGT
>NZ_JBVVQD010000138.1:0-347 GCF_055811755.1 Mesorhizobium sp. WSM4840 | reverse complement strand
AAGGTCGGGCCCTTGTTCTCGAGGATCTTGCCGGCAACGATCGATGCTTCCGCACCGGCGTTGGCCGCGATCTGGCGGGCCGGAGCCTGCAGCGCGCGACGCACGATGCTGATGCCAGCGGTCTGGTCGGAGTTGGCGCCGACAGCCTTGATGCTCAGCGAAGCGCGCAGGAGTGCGACGCCGCCGCCGGGAACGATGCCTTCTTCGACGGCCGCACGGGTCGCGTTGAGGGCGTCATCGACGCGGTCCTTCTTTTCCTTGACTTCGATCTCGGTCGCACCGCCGACGCGGATGACGGCAACGCCGCCCGCCAGCTTGGCGAGACGTTCCTGCAGCTTCTCCTTGTC
>NZ_JBVVQD010000137.1:0-347 GCF_055811755.1 Mesorhizobium sp. WSM4840 | reverse complement strand
GACAAGGAGAAGCTGCAGGAACGTCTCGCCAAGCTGGCGGGCGGCGTTGCCGTCATCCGCGTCGGCGGTGCGACCGAAGTGGAAGTCAAGGAAAAGAAGGACCGCGTCGATGACGCCCTCAACGCGACCCGCGCGGCCGTCGAAGAAGGCATCGTTCCCGGCGGCGGCGTCGCGCTGCTGCGCGCTTCGCTGGCCATCACCGTCAGCGGCGCCAACTCCGACCAGACCGCCGGCATCGCCATCGTGCGTCGCGCGCTGCAGGCTCCGGCTCGCCAGATCGCGGCCAACGCCGGTGCGGAAGCATCGATCGTTGCCGGCAAGATCCTCGAGAACAAGGGCCCGACCTT
>NZ_JBVVQD010000136.1:0-359 GCF_055811755.1 Mesorhizobium sp. WSM4840 | reverse complement strand
AACTGCACCAGCCGCCGGTTCAATCCGGTTTCCTTCTTCCTCAGCACGGCATCGCGGCCAAGAAAATCGCCCTTGGCGGTCTTCACTGCGAAGCCGAGGCCTGCCTCCAGCACATTGTCCTCGTCGGTGATGTCGTGGCCGAAATGCCGGAACGCCTTTTCGATGCGGCAGGAATCCAGCGTGTGCAGGCCGCAGAGTTTCAGGCCGACATCGGCGCCGGCCTCCTCGATCGCCTCGAACACGTGGGCTGCCTGATCGGTCGAGACATAAAGCTCCCAACCCAGTTCGCCGACATAGGTCACACGATGGGCACGGGCCAGCCCCATGCCGATTTCTATCTCCTGAAACGTTCCGAATGG
>NZ_JBVVQD010000135.1:0-359 GCF_055811755.1 Mesorhizobium sp. WSM4840 | reverse complement strand
GTGTCGGCGCTGCGCTTCTTCTTCACGCATACGGTCGATCGTCCCGATCTGGCGCGCAAGCTCGTTCGTCTGGCGCATCCGCGCAAGCTGCCCGTGGTCCTCAGCCGCGACGAGGTCGCCCGTCTCCTCAACGCCACCACCTGCCTCAAGCACCAGGCCGCGTTGTCGGTCGCCTATGGTGCGGGCCTGCGCGTCGCGGAGGTGTCGACGCTGAAGGTCGCCGACGTCGACAGCGAGCGCATGCTGCTGCGCGTCGAGCGCGGCAAGGGCGGACGGTATCGCAACGCCATGCTGTCGCAAGACCTGCTCTTGTTGCTGCGCCAGTGGTGGAAGGTCGGACGCCAGCAGGGGGTGATGCA
>NZ_JBVVQD010000134.1:0-400 GCF_055811755.1 Mesorhizobium sp. WSM4840 | reverse complement strand
TGACCACACGGTTTCGCCTTCCAACGCGGAAGCGATCGCAGGCCAATGGCGGGGAGTCCACCGGCTTGAGAAAGCGCGGACGCGTCGGGAAGCTGCCGGACCGCACGAAAAGCAGGTCTGGCGTAACGCCGCGGGAGAAGCCTTGATCGAAATCAACATGATCGCCGGGATGGGCCACGGCACGCCGCTCGGCAACGGCCTCGGCGCTCCGGGGCCTTATATGATTGATGTCGGCATCGCCTCCACACGCGAGATCGCGCAGTTTTGGGGGATCGCGGCAACGGAGGAAAGCGACTCCCGGAAATCGAGGCCGCAAGTGCCCTTCAACCAACCGCCACTACCCCAGTCACCGGCGCCAGGTATAGAAAATGCGAAGACGAAGCCCCCACAGTCGACTGCC
>NZ_JBVVQD010000133.1:0-425 GCF_055811755.1 Mesorhizobium sp. WSM4840 | reverse complement strand
GGCACCGACATCCGGATCATCCAGGTCCTGCTCGGGCACGCCAAGCTAAATAGCACCGCCTTCTACACCAAGGTCGCGACCCGGACGGTGCGCACCGTCACGAGCCCGTTCGACAAGCTTGGCCTGTTCAAGGAGGCAGAGATCTCTCCCGACGGCTGAGCCGTGCGCGCCTCGATCGAGGTCGCCGACATCTTCCGCGCTGCCGGCCCCGCCTACCGGGCCGTACATGCAGGGCACCTCAGCCTCGGCCAGCTTAAGGTCATGTCGGCGATCGAGCATTGCCGCACCGCAGCGCTCGGCGGTCATGTCGAGGCCTGCGAGGACTGCGGCGAGTGGCGCATCGCCTACAACTCCTGCCTTATGGGCAGATCCAGTAATGGGGAGCTGGGGTGCAGACATTGACATTTTTCGGTGAATTGTTGCGC
>NZ_JBVVQD010000132.1:0-425 GCF_055811755.1 Mesorhizobium sp. WSM4840 | reverse complement strand
TGTGTCAGCCTCGAGATTATGTGCATGCGGAGGCCTTCGGCGTGGGTAGCCCGGGGGCAGCATCGTCGGAACCGCCAGGGGCGAGGTTCTGGCGGCTCGGCCGGGGTCTTGGAGCAGGGCAAAGGCATGGGATGGATCGCCAGGGAACCTGTGAGATCCCGCTTACGTCCACAAGCGAAGTACGCCGGAACAGGGACCGCCGGTTGACCATGGGTCCAGGCTCGATGAGCGTCCTCCACGCTCATCGGGAGCGCCTCGGCGAGCACGAACATGGGAGGCGCATGTAGGGCCTGTGACCGAAACTATAAGGGAGCAGGTATGCGTGAGCGGGATATAGCGCGACGATCAGGGGATCTTCCGCATATTTGGTGCAGGGGACGGCGTTCCCTGGTTGCCCCGTCTGTTTCTACGGTCGTTAGGCGGCT
>NZ_JBVVQD010000131.1:0-436 GCF_055811755.1 Mesorhizobium sp. WSM4840 | reverse complement strand
GCATGTGCGGCAAGATATCTTGCATGCCGGGAACTGCGTGAGCTTGGGCCTGTTGATTTGCGTCGAACTGGTGATACACCGCCAATTCCGGCGGCGCGACAGGAGGCCGGGGCAGCGAGTCCAGTTGGTTGGCGGCCACCAGAACTGATTCCACTGCGTCTTGGTGCGTGCGCGAGGAAGGATCCATTCCGTAGGCTCCCTGAATCATCAGTGATGCGATTTCCTTTTGTTGGTCTTCAGGAATACGGGACAATGCGTTGCGTACACTATCAGCGAACTCGGGTGAGATCACTTGTACTTCTGCATATTTTTTCCACGATACGGGTGCGTTTTGCTTCCGGCGCAAATCGTTGGCAGTCTGTTCATTTGTGTCCGGATGCACGAACGGAATCAACCCCTCAACACGGTTTTTCAGGAATTCGGCGGTGCTTTTGTC
>NZ_JBVVQD010000130.1:0-439 GCF_055811755.1 Mesorhizobium sp. WSM4840 | reverse complement strand
GGGCGTGGACGATAGCGGAAAGGGGAGCGGTCTGATTGCAGCACGCCGCTCCCATGACTACGGCCACTGCAACCTTAATGTTGTCGTCTGCTCCCATCATTGCAACCGACGATCCGATGCTGTTGTGGCCGTGAGAGGGAATGTCGTCCACCTTAACGTTTCCCCGGCCATGCTTGAGCAGCAGGCGAACGTCGTGAACTGTTTGCCCCGCTGTCGCGAGTCTTATCGGGCTGGTGACGTCGTCACCGACGACACACGCTCCCATATGATAGGCGGCCTGCTGGATCTGATGTGGCTCCAGAGGCGCATCTCCGCCCCGTCGCAACCTGTCGGCAGGCGTGCCCACGGAGACCTTCAGCGCTGCCGTGGATTCTCGCGGCGACTCTTCCGTGTCATATGTGGCATGTCGAGTCGATCCGGAGGATTTGGAGATGCAAAT
>NZ_JBVVQD010000129.1:0-448 GCF_055811755.1 Mesorhizobium sp. WSM4840 | reverse complement strand
TTCAGCAGTTCGTATTGCGCCGCAAGCTCGAACACCACGGGACCGCTCGTTGGGCTCGAGTGGATGAAATGCGACGCCCGGGATATCTGCGACGATACCGTGGCGTGACAGGACCGGTCTTCGGGAAGACGACTGGCCCTTCATGGCCTGGCTACTACCTGACCAATGGCGAGCAGCCTCACAGCCTCATTGTTGCACCGACCCGCGCTGGCAAGGGTGTCGGCATAGTCATTCCAACGCTACTTACATTCAAAGGCTCAGTGATAGCTCTGGACGTCAAGGGGGAGCTCTTTGAGCTCACCTCGAGGGCGCGCAAAGCCGCAGGCCACGAAGTGTTCAAATTCGCTCCGCTGGATTCAGAGCGGCGCACGAACTGCTACAATCCACTGTTGGATCTCATAGCACTGCATCCACAGCAGCAATTCACCGAAGCCCGCCGCTTGGCCGC
>NZ_JBVVQD010000128.1:0-463 GCF_055811755.1 Mesorhizobium sp. WSM4840 | reverse complement strand
GATGTCAGGGTGAGTGACGCCTCGAAAATTTGCCGATCACCGTCGGTTCGGATTTTGACTGTGATCGTCACAAGATTGACATCCGGCATCTCGTCGTGTGCGATGTCGTGCAATATCCGAAGCGCCTCTCTTCTTGCTCGTTCGGGCGTCTCTAACAATTGCCCCTCGGTGTCCGTCTCTGGACCATCCGAGTCGTAGACGTCAAAATAGAAGCGCTGCATCTTCGGAAAACCCGACGCTATCATCGTGTTCTAATTCGGGTTGATCGCCATTGTTCCGCGGCGATGGCATTTCAGTATGATGGGGTGCATTGTAACAATTGTTAGTGTCCGCCATCTTCCGAAGGCCTAGAGTCCGAAGCCGTGCAGTGCGCTTCCAAATAACCTCTCGGCGATCGGCGTTCAGGCGCGATTGCTGGAGGCTAGGATGCTTGAGTCCCTATATCTCAACCTCGGCCAGCACG
>NZ_JBVVQD010000127.1:0-470 GCF_055811755.1 Mesorhizobium sp. WSM4840 | reverse complement strand
CGCGCCGCCTTCTCAAACGCAATGAAGGCGATATCCGGCGTACAGGTTCCTTCCCTTGCTGCGACGAGAAGGCGAGCGGCCTCCCTGTAGACGTCTGCCTCTTTGTTCGGCCATTGCCCAGCCAATGCTAGCTCAGCCTCGGTGATCAAGCGTCCATCCACAAAGCGGATCAAGAGCGGTAGAAACTTACCCATCGTGCGCGAACCCCGTTTTGCGAGATCGGCATATGGAGCGAGACAATGGCTGACCATAACAATGCTCGGGAAACCGGCGCTACCAAGTATCCAGCGAAGAGGGTGCTGATCCCTCTGACCGATTTTCTCAGGATGCCGCTGGAAACAGAGGCCGCGCAACGGAATTGGGTTGACGAGGCGCCGAGGCCAAGTGAACGACAAGACGCACCAGTCCGATGGCCAAAACATGACGATTCCCCCTGATGCTCCTAAGCCTCGCGAGTAGCGCGGGTCGCA
>NZ_JBVVQD010000126.1:0-480 GCF_055811755.1 Mesorhizobium sp. WSM4840 | reverse complement strand
TCCAACCTATCTCAGCATGGTGCGGGAGCCGCGGTGAATACTTCGCTCGGGTGTTTGTCAGATTTCCAGAAGGTAACCGCGCTGTCCCTGTGCGTGCCCTCAATCCGCTCGTCCGCCACGTCGACGTTGCAAGGCATGGATAATCTAATCACTTCGTAAACGCTTCCGATCTCTTCGTTGATGTCGCCACTGGCGATGCCTTGTGCACCCGCGGCCTTCATGGCGCTATCAGCCAAGTCGGTTACTACCAACACTGGATCACCGATCGCCGTCTCCGCGCGGGGAAGCAGGATCTGGACGAGGTGCATGGCGACTGCTCGCTGAAAAGCGGACAGATTCCAAAGAACGACGCGTTCCCTTGCCTGGTCGGAGCCGCTCGACCTTCGCGGGCCGGCGAGACAGTCGGCGAGCGATTTGCGCCGCCCGCCTAGCGCATCAGGCCCGCTGCCCGCAGGGCATCCTCGATGATCTTCTTCACGC
>NZ_JBVVQD010000125.1:0-562 GCF_055811755.1 Mesorhizobium sp. WSM4840 | reverse complement strand
ACGCCGCCGGCCTGATCGGCCAGTTGCGCGGCTCGCAGAACATGACGCGGCTGGCGAAATATTCGGCCGATCTCTACGTTAAGCTGGAAGCCGAGACCGATGTCGGCACCGGCATGCGGCAGGTCGGTTCGATCACCGTGGCGCTGACCGAGGAGCGCAAGCACGAGATTTATAGGCAGGCGTCTCTCGCCCGCGCGTTCGATATCGATGTGCGCGAGATTTCGCCTAATGAAGTCAAGGAGATGTATCCGCATCTCAACATTTCCGATGTGGTCAGCGCCGTGCATCTACCGCTCGACGGCCAATGCGACCCGGCCAATATCGCCATGGCGCTGGCCAAGGGCGCCCGCCAGCGCGGTGCGACGATCGTGGAAAACGTGAAGGTCACCAAAGTCCATACCAGGGATGGCCGCGTCACCGGCGTTTCCTGGACGCAGGGCGACGAGCAAGGCATGATCGAAGCCGATGTCGTCGTCAATTGCGCCGGCATGTGGGCGCGCGAGCTCGGGCGCCAGAACGGCGTCACCATCCCGCTGCATGCCTGCGAGCACTTTTACCTCGT
>NZ_JBVVQD010000124.1:0-655 GCF_055811755.1 Mesorhizobium sp. WSM4840 | reverse complement strand
AGCCGGCCGCCAGCGCCGGTACGACTTTCAGCACGATCTGGCTAAGCGGCCAGTTCCACGGGGTGATCAGTCCGACGACGCCGATCGGCTCCCTAGCGATGAGCGAGCGTCCTCTGGCCTCATTGAATTCAAAGACGCGCAACGCGTTCGCGATGTCCTGCATCGAGGTGACGCAGCCTAGCACTTGTTCCGCGAGCGCGAACTGACGAGGCGCACCCATCTCGCGCGAGACAGCGACGGCGAGGTCACCGCTTCGCCGTTTGAAGATGTCGATTATCCTTCCGATGAGTTCCACGCGCTGCACGACTTTCGTCGACGCGAAACCCGGAAAAGCGCGACGCGCGGCGGCGACCGCGTAATCCACATCCTCGACGGTTCCCAGCGCGATCTCCGCGAACGCCTCTGCGATTGAGGGGTCTATGACGTCGAGACGACGGGGCCCGGCCGGGGCCACCCATTCACCATCGATGTAAAAGCTGAGTTCGTTTGACATGACCATCCCGTCTTAGGTTGTGAAGACCCGCCCGCTGTCGACCAAACATCGCGGGGCTAACGTTAAATCGGAACAACCATCAGCCTAAGTCAGGGTGTTCAGTGTCGGAATTGCGTCAGAAGCGGAAGGAACTCCGTCAACTTCTTGAACGTCCGCAAGGCG
>NZ_JBVVQD010000123.1:0-671 GCF_055811755.1 Mesorhizobium sp. WSM4840 | reverse complement strand
TGTCAATGTCTGCACCCCAGCTCCCCATTACTGGATCTGCCCATAAGGCAGGTAATGGGCGTCGCCCATTACCTGCCAAAACCGGCACTGTCCGAAGTGTCAGGGACCTGCGGCGCGGGACTGGATGGCCGCCCGTGCCGAAGACCTGCTGCCCGTGGAGTATTTCCACGTGGTTTTCACCCTGCCTGCCGAGATCGCTCAGATCGCCTACTGGAACAAGAAGGCTGTCTATGACCTGCTGTTTCGGGCATCGGCCGAGACGCTGACCACGATCGCGGCCGATCCCAAGCGCCTCGGCGCACGCATCGGCATGACCAGCGTGCTGCACACATGGGGATCGGCGTTGACGCATCACCCGCATGTGCACATCATCGTACCCGGAGGTGGACTATCGCCGGATGGCACCCGCTGGATCGGCTGCCGCCCCGGGTTCTTTCTGTCTGTGCGGGTCCTGTCCCGACTGTTCCGACGGTTGTTTATCGCAGGGCTGCTGGCACTCCATCGCGCTGGCGATCTGACGTTCTACGGTAATCTGCCAGCTCTCGCAGAGGCTGACGCCTTCACCGCCTGGCTCACACCGCTGCGTAAATCCAACTGCCGAGTAGGTGGGGGCGTTACTGCCCCCACCCCTCACAGACCCGGACGTGCAGTTTTCCCGCATCCGGTTCCTC
>NZ_JBVVQD010000122.1:0-677 GCF_055811755.1 Mesorhizobium sp. WSM4840 | reverse complement strand
ACCGGGACAGCCCTGAGGGTCGGAGCGGCGCCCCGTGCCGATCCGAATTGCCGCGATCGCAATGGAGCTGCCGCATTGCTGCTGGCGAAAAAGGAGTGGTCGGTCATCTCTTCTTCGAGATGAACGAAGGCCGGACGCTATTCCGATGGTCGTTCTGGCCATCGCTGCGACCGTTATCGTTCGGGATGGCGGTCAGGTCGATGCCGGCCCAGATTGACTGTGGCCGCTTCACGAGCCCACGCTTCTGTTTGATCTCGACGACAAGCGGTCGCTGCTGCCTCATGCTCTCGGCGACTTGGGGGAGGTGCGAATATTATCTAGGCCGATCGCACGGTTTCGCCACCGCTCCCACATACTCTTGAACGGTTTTCGAATAAGCCACGACGCCAGCGGCTCTCCGCGCCCCCGGCCCGCGCTCTCGCCCTCCTGGTCCTGCTTTCGCGACCATCGCTAATACGGCCATACGGCCGGCGTTCGCACCAAATATTTCCGGCCGGATCCGACTTCAAAGAAAAGGGCGGCATCGCTGCCGCCCTTTCCGTATCTGAAGGCTGAGGGGCTGGATTAGAAATCCATGCCGCCCATGCCGCCCATGCCGCCGCCGCCCATGCCGCCGCCGCCCATGCCGCCAGGCATGCCGCCGCCAGCCGACTCCTTCTTCGGAGCCTCCGCGATCA
>NZ_JBVVQD010000121.1:0-697 GCF_055811755.1 Mesorhizobium sp. WSM4840 | reverse complement strand
AAAAAGCGCAACAATTCACCGAAAAATGTCAATGTCTGCACCCCAGCTCCCCATTACTGGATCTGCCCATAAGGCAGCTAATGGGCGTCGCCCATTACCTGCCGCAACCGGCACTGTCCCAAGTGCCAGGGCGCGGCGGCGCGGACATGGCTAGCCGAGCGCGAGGCCGACCTTCTGCCGGTCGGCTACTTCCACGTTGTCTTCACGCTGCCTGCCGAGGTCGCCGACATCGCCTTCCACAACAAGGCGGCGGTCTACGACCTGCTGTTCAAGGCGGCGTCGGAGACGATGCTGACCATCGCGGCCGATCCAAAGCACCTCGGCGCGCGCATCGGCATCACCGCAGTGCTCCATACCTAGGGCTCGGCGATGACCCACCATCCGCACGTGCACATGATCGTGCCGGGCGGCGGCATCGCGCCGGACGGAAAGTGCTGGGTATCGTCGCGCCCGGCCTTCCTGCTGCCGGTGCGCGTGCTCGGCAAGCTGTTCCGCCGCCTGTTCCTCTCCCGGTTGGTCGCGCTGCACGATGCGGGCCGGCTCGCCTTCTTCGGCGCAATTGCTCATCTCGCGGAACGGCCGGCATTCCTGCGTCACCTATCGCCGGTCCGGAAGAAGCGCTGCCGAGTAGGTGGGGGCGTTACTGCCCCCACCCCTCACAGACCCGGACGTGCAGTTTTCCCGCATCCGGTTCCTC
>NZ_JBVVQD010000120.1:0-713 GCF_055811755.1 Mesorhizobium sp. WSM4840 | reverse complement strand
GGGATCTTCCGCATATTTGGTGCAGGGGCCGGGATTCACGGGCGGTGCGAATGAGTCCATAGAGTCGGAATCGCAGTCGACGCCGGTGATTCGCCCGTGCTCCATGCCTTCCGTTCGCTGGTCTCGCCCGAGCTTTCGATTGTCCAAATTCTCCCACAGGCCGACAAGGTGGTGCTTGTAGCCCGGCCGAAGGCGACAGAATCGTGCTGTCCCTCCTGCGGCTGCGGAACCGGCCGCGTCCACAGCCACTACATGCGCCGGGTGGCTGATCTGCCGTGGCAGGGACGGGTTGTCGAAATCCGGCTTCACGCCAGGCGGTTCCGTTGCGCCAATCCGCAATGCCGTCAGCGGATCTTTACGGAACGATTGCCGGAAACGGTGCAGCCGAGAGCGAGACGCACCGCCCGCCTCGGTGAGAGCCAGTTGGTGATCGGCTTCGCGGTCGGCGGCGAATCCGGCTCGCGCCTGTCGCGCAAACTCGCCATGCCGGTAAGCGGCGATACGCTGCTGCGGATGATCCGCTCAGCCGGGTTCGAGCCCCCGGACGCGCCGCGGGTGGTCGGCATCGACGACTGGGCCTGGCGCAAGGGGCAGCGCTACGGAACGATCATCTGCGATCTGGAGCGCAACCGCGTCCTCGATCTGTTGCCGGACCGAAATGCCAACACTGTCGCGTCATGGCTGAAACGTCATCCGGGCATCGAAGTCATCGC
>NZ_JBVVQD010000119.1:0-721 GCF_055811755.1 Mesorhizobium sp. WSM4840 | reverse complement strand
ACCAGTTGGCGCGCTCCCAGCCGGCGACTTCGCCGAACACCGCGCCGCGCGCCTTCAGATGTTCGTGCAGTGGCGAGCGCCTGATGTTCCGCGAGGTCGCCATCTGGCGGTACGGGAAATGGTCGGCGTAGAGCAGGCCGAGCGTCTCGGACACGCGCTCCTTCAGGTAACGGCGGTTCTTCTGGAACGGCTGGGCGCGGCGGATATCGACCTCCCACAGGTCGAACGGCGCCTCGCCATCATTGATCCATTGCGCCAGGGCCATGCCGGCGCCACCGGAGGAGACGATGCCGATCGAATTGTAGCCGGTCGCCATCCAGTAGCCGGAAAGCTCCGGCGCCTCGCCAAGATAGTAGCGGTCGTCGGGGGTAAAACTCTCGGGACCGTTGAAGAAGGTGTGGATGCCGGCGCTGGCCAGCATCGGCATGCGGTTGACGCCCATTTCGAGGATCGGCTCGAAATGCTCAAAATCCTCGGGCAACTGGTCGAAACAGAAATCTTCGCTTATGCCGTCCATGCCCCAGGGCTTGGCCACCGGCTCGAAGGCACCGAGCATCATCTTGCCGGCGTCTTCCTTGTAGTAGGCGCATTCGTCCGGCACGCGCAGCACCGGCAGGCGGGCCAGGCCGGGGATCGGTTCGGTGACGAGGTAAAAGTGCTCGCAGGCATGCAGCGGGATGGTGACGCCGTTCTGGCGCCCGAGCTCGCGCGCCCACATGCC
>NZ_JBVVQD010000118.1:0-749 GCF_055811755.1 Mesorhizobium sp. WSM4840 | reverse complement strand
GCCCATTCCAAGATTGCGGGTCCCTGATATATTACTCTGACCATCTCGTTCGCAGGATCCGTTTTGCGCATATGCAGCCGGCAACTCGAGCGAGAGCGTAAGCAAGCCTTCCTTCCCGCCGACGCGCCGAACCTCGGAGGTGTTATGCTAGTACTGGTTTTCGGCCTCGTGATCTTCTTCGGAATCCATTCTGTTCGGATCGCCGCCGGCAGCTTTCGTGATGAGCAAATCGCCACAAACGAGCGGCGCTGGAAGGGACTTTATTCGCTCCTATCGATCATCGGCTTCGTGCTGATCGTCTGGGGCTGGAGTCTTTATCGGCCCAATGCGCCTGAGATCTACGAGCCGCCCTCTTGGGGCCGCCATGTCGCGTCGGTGTTGGTGCTCGCCGCATTCGTCTTTCTGGCAGCCGCTTACTTGCCCACGGGTTCAATCAAGCATCGGCTGAAGCACCCGATGCTGGTGGGCATCATCCTTTGGGCCATCGGCCACCTCCTGGCCAATGGCGACCTTGCCTCGCTCCTAGTCTTCGGAGCATTTCTGGTTTACGCGATTGTCGATCTCATTGCCGTCATTCCACGCGGCGATCCGGCACCCGCGGTCGTGCGACCGCGTAGCGACCTGATTGCTGTGGGCATCGGCTTGGTGGCTTTCGCATTGTTCGGGCTCTGGCTGCACGGCTGGCTGTTCGGAGTCTCGCCCTTCGCTTGAACGTCCGCAGCGACGGCGCGCCTTCGAGGATGTCCTGG
>NZ_JBVVQD010000117.1:0-752 GCF_055811755.1 Mesorhizobium sp. WSM4840 | reverse complement strand
ACCGGGACAGCCCTGAGGGTCGGAGCGGCGCCCCGTGCCGATCCGAATTGCCGCGATCGCAATGGAGCTGCCGCATTCGTGCTGGCGAAAAACGGAGTGGTCGGTCATCCCTTCTTCGAGATGAACGAGGGCCGGACGCTATGCCGATAGTCGTTCTGGCCACCGCTGCGACCGTTATATATCGTTCGGGATGGCAGTCAGGTCGATGCCGGCCCAGATTGACTGTGGCCGCTTCACGAGCCCACGCTTCTGTTGATCTCGACGACAAGCGGTCGCTGCTGCCTCATGCTCTCGGCGACTTGGGGGTGGTGCGAATCTAGGCTGATTGCACGGTTTCGCCACCGCTCCCTCATACTCTTGAACGGTTTTCGAATACGTTGATTGTCTTCGAAGCCACGACGCGCCAGCGGCTCTCCGCCGCATCCGTGCCCGCGCGCTCGCTCTCCTTGTCCTGCTTTCACGACCATCGCTACTACGGCCATACGGCCGGCGTACGCGCCGAACATTTCCGGCCGGATCCGACTTCAAAGAAAAGGGCGGCATCGCTGCCGCCCTTTCGCGTATGTGAAGCCAGATCGGCTGGATTAAAAGTCCATTCCACCCATGCCGCCCATGCCGCCGCCGCCCATGCCGCCAGGCATGCCGCCGCCAGCCGAGTCCTTCTTCGGCGCCTCGGCGATCATGGCTTCGGTGGTGACCAGCAGGCCGGCGACCGAGGCCGCGTCCTGGAGAGCCGTGCGCACGACCTTGAC
>NZ_JBVVQD010000116.1:0-777 GCF_055811755.1 Mesorhizobium sp. WSM4840 | reverse complement strand
CGCGCTGGGCGGCGGGGCGCAGCCCTTCATCCGCTTCGAGCACGAAGCTCCCAACGATCTGTGGCAGATGGATTTCAAGGGCCACGTCGCCTTGCATGGCGGTCGGCTGCATCCGCTCACTGTGCTCGACGACCATTCGCGCTTCTCGATCGCGCTGTCGGCCTGCGCCGATCAGACCACCGCAACCGTGAAGGCCCGGCTGATCGCCGCCTTCCGCCGCTACGGCCTGCCGTGGCGTATCGCCACCGACAACGGCCCGCCCTGGGGCGACGGCGGCCGCAACAACTTCACGCTGCTCACCGTCTGGCTGATCGAGGCTGGCGTCGCCGTCAGCCACTCCAGGCCTGCCACCCGCAGACGCTCGGCAAGGACGAGCGCTTCCATCGCTCGCTCAAAGCCGAAGCGCTGCAGGGACCGCCCTTTGCCGATCTCCCCAAGGCCCAGGACGCCTTCGATCGCTGGCGTCACGTCTACAACACCGTGCGTCCGCACGACGCGCTTGGCGGCGCCGTGCCGCTCGACCGCTACCGCGTCTCGCAGCGCCAGTATCGCGAAATCGTCGAGCCGTTCGACTATGCCAAGGACGATCTCGTCCGCCGCGTTCAGCAGCATGGCTTCGTCTCCATCCTCGGCCACACCATGCGCCTGTGCAGGGCCTTCGCCGGCAAATCCGTCGCCTTCCGCCCAACCGCTGCCGACGGCGTCTTCGACGCCTGGTTCAGACACCAGAAAATAGAAACCATCGACCTCAATGCCCTGGCTCGATAGGATGGCAAA
>NZ_JBVVQD010000115.1:0-798 GCF_055811755.1 Mesorhizobium sp. WSM4840 | reverse complement strand
CAGGGCAACGAGTCCAGGTTAACGGGCTTGGAGAGCTGCCATCAGGTAGTCGGTATCCCAGGTTGCGAGTTTTCGCTTTCCCTTGATGGATTGTTTTCCGGGCATGGCTCGGATGAGGTTGAGGGCGAGGTGGCGGACCATGGCCATGTTTGTGGCGCCGTGGCCGCGGCGCAGGCGGGACTGGTCCTCCTTGAACTGGACGTCGAGAACCCAGTGTAGCCCGTTCTCGATCCCCCAATGGGCTCGGGCGGCCTCGGCGAAGGTTTTTGCAGTGAGGATGCGAGAGGAGATGTAGCATCGCCGCTCGACTCTGACCTCGACGCCGGTCTCGATGCGGGTCTCGACCATGGCGATGGTGCTGAGGCCCTTGAAGCGCGGCTCATCGGGATAGCGCCTTCTGCCACTCATCCAGTCGACACGCTGTGAGACGAGATGACGGCGCGTCTCGATGCGGCCATGGCCCTTCTCGACCTCGGTGAGCGCATCGATCTCATCGACGGGAGCGGCGTCGAAATAGAGCTGGATCTCGGCATGGGCGGTCTTCTGATTGTCCTTGGTGGCCAGGAGATAGTCGCCGCCGAGATCGACGATCGTCTCCGCGATGTCGGACTGGCAGCCCATGGCGTCGATGGAAACGAGACTACCCGCCAGCGCTCCGGACGCGGCCAGTTCCTGCAGCAGCAAGGGAATGGCGGTGATCTCGTTGGACTTGTCGGCCACCGCCCGTTGCCCCAGCACGAGGCTGTGGGTTGTCGCATAGGCCGAGACCAGGTGCAGCGCCGCCTGTCCACGCCCGCG
>NZ_JBVVQD010000114.1:0-800 GCF_055811755.1 Mesorhizobium sp. WSM4840 | reverse complement strand
GTTACCTTCTGGAAATCTGACAAACACCCGAGCGAAGTATTCACCGCGGCTCCCGCACCATGCTGAGATAGGTTGGATCGAATTCGGCAATTTCCTGCAGTCGGTGCCAGTTCAAAATGGTCACAGTGTAGTTCGCCCAGCTTATCACCCCAACTTTACGCAACGCGCCGATCACCCGGTTCATATGAACAACAGACAGGCCAAGCACGTCGGCCAGCTCGGCCTGTGACAGTGGCAGGTGGAAACTCATGCCGCTGGTGCGCTTCACGACCTGCAGGCGCACGAAAAGCTCGCAGACAAGGTGAGCAAGATGCGCTGTCTTCGACCGCCGCCCCATGGCCACGATCCACTCGCGGTGGATCGCGCCGTCTACAAGAGTATCAAGCCACAATAGCCGGGTCAGATGTGGAGCTTCCTCTGTGATGACCCGCAGCCGGCTATGCTCTGCGATAATCACTCGACAGGGCGACAACGCCACTATGCCGTGGTCCATCGTTTTCAGAAGGAATGCGTGAAGGTCGACAAAATCGCCCGGCACCTGCAATGAGGTGAATTGCCGCCCGCCGTCTTCGAGCACTTTATAGCGGGCGGCCAGGCCCTCAAGAATCAACGTGCTGTTGGTTGGCCTGGATCCCTCCGAAACCAGGTCCTGTCCGGTCGAAAAATCCTTCTCGAACGACATGGCGCCAGCCAACAAAGCCTTTTCCGCATCGGAGAGGGCATCGTGCTGGCCGAGGTTGAGATATAGGGACTCAAGCATCCTAGCCTCCAGCAATCGCGCCTGAACGCCGATCGCCGAG
>NZ_JBVVQD010000113.1:0-810 GCF_055811755.1 Mesorhizobium sp. WSM4840 | reverse complement strand
TGCGTTCAGCCATTTATCGATCATCCGTCGGATGACGCCGTCCGTGACTCGCTGGTCGAGGAACGCCCGGAGGTGAGAGTGCGGAATCGAGTCGAAGTACTTCTGTATGTCGAGATCGATCACCCAATAGAGCCGCTTTGCCCACAGCACGTTCTGCATATTGCGGAGCGCCTGATGGGCCGAGCGGCCCGGTCGGAACCCATACGAGCAGGGGCAGAAATCCTCCTCATAGACGGTCTCCAGCACCATCGTAATGGCGCGTTGCGCCACCTTGTCCTCGAAGGTCGGAATGCCGAGCATCCTTTGCGACCCATCCGCCTTGGGTATATAGGCCCGCCGGACCGGCGGCGCACGATATCGGCCGGACTTGATGCGCTCCAGGAGGTCCAGAAGTCTGGTCTCCAGGTTCACCTCATAGTCCGCCGCCGTGACGCCGTCGATGCCAGGGGCACCATCCTTGCGGGTCAGCCGGTAGGCCTCCTTCATCCAGTCCAGATCGATGACTTGGTGGAGCGAGCACAGCGCCACACCCCGTTTCGTCCTCGCCAGTTCGGCTATCCGTTGTCGGTTCGTAGACAGGTTTGTGGGGTTCAGAGCCCCCTCCCATGTTTCAGGTCAACGGTTCTCTACACATGACGCCTCCCTTCGCTCCGTCGGGTCCCGGTGAGCCCAGTTCCCCGTCTTCACCGCTACTATGAAGGCGTTACGACTTCCCGTGCGCGGCGACAATCAAGGGATCTTCCGCATATTTGGTGCAGGGGCCGGGATTCACGGGCGGTGCGAATGAGTCCATAGAGTCGGAATCGCAGT
>NZ_JBVVQD010000112.1:0-853 GCF_055811755.1 Mesorhizobium sp. WSM4840 | reverse complement strand
ATCGGCGCTGGAAACATCGGCGCCACATTGGTGCGAATGCTTCGGCGCGTCCTCTCCTTAAAGCCGTCACCGGGCTTGCAATGCGGTGGCGCATTATGACATTGGCTGCATGAGCACGTCCGCACAACCAGTGCGTCTGGTCCGCCCCGAAAAGAAGCGGCGTCGCATCCCCATTGCAGTCATCATGGCGATGAGTTTCGGCAGCCTCGTGTTCCTGTCGGTCGGCGGCGTGCTCGCATTGTCGGTCGGCGCCAACCTTCGCAACACTTTCGACCTGCTCGGCGCCCAGTCGACGCTCCTGATCGATGCGATGGAGGATTTGCTGCGCGCCGAGATGGGACGCGCCGAGAGCGCCGTGGACGGCGTCGCGCAGCTCTACAAGCAGGGCGAGTTCCAGATCGACGACGAGGCGATGTCGGCGGCAGTTGCCAGTGCGCTGGCGGCAGCGCCGGGGGTGAACGCAATGTTGATCTGCACACCCGACCTGATTTGCAGGGGGGCGGCGGTGACCGGGGACAACGACGCCAAATATCCTGCCGGAACGATCCGGAAACTCCCCGCCGAGACCCAGAAATCGCCGCAAGTGCGCGCCGTTCTTGAAGAGCGCCAGCAGGTCGACGGACGCCGGTGGGGCGCCTTCGTGGCCAACGAACATGGCTTGTTCGCCAACGTCTCGGCGCCGCTGTCACGCGATGGCGCCACGAAGGCCTGGGTGATCGCCGCGGTGGAACTGCAGAACTTGTCCAAAATCACGCAGGAACTGTCGTCGCGCTTCGGCACGCATGCCTTCATTCTGGATGGCGACGGATCCATCCTGGCGGACCAGCGGCTGGCTTCCCCGGATGCGCTGAAG
>NZ_JBVVQD010000111.1:0-887 GCF_055811755.1 Mesorhizobium sp. WSM4840 | reverse complement strand
CTGCCGAGTAGGTGGGGGCGTTACTGCCCCCACCCCTCACAGACCCGGACGTGCAGTTTTCCCGCATCCGGTTCCTCATGGTAGAGTTTCGCTCACGGTGGCAAACGAATGGAGAATCCTGGCTGGCGGCAGCGGATGGCGTTTCAGGATTTCGTTAAGGCGGGTCCATCGGAACACGCTTTGACGATCTCGCCGAGATAGCCATTTCTGCCATATCCTCACGACCTGGTGGGCGAACCATCGCAATCGCCGAGCATTTCCCCCGACGCCATAATAGGCGAAGTGGCCCCGCATCATGGACGAGAGATGGCGATGCTGATCGCGGATCGACCAGTTCCGGTGTTTCCGGCACCAGTCACTTACCGCAGCCAGCGCACGAGCAAAACGGCCCTTGGCCGTGACTTGCATCACCATGTCCTTGCCTCTGCGCGACCGTCCCCACACATGGGTCAGGCCGAGAAAGTCGAAGTTGGTGCCATCCGTCTCCGGATGCCGTGTGCTCTCGGTCCTTCGCGGGCGAAAGTCGACGAGACGCGTCTTGTCGGGGTGGAGCGTAAGCCCGAACCGTCCAAGACGTTTGTCCAGCACTGCCAGGACACGCTGGGCGTCGACGATGTTGTCGAACGCCATGAGCGCATCGTCAGCGTAGCGGGCAATGGTACAGCCCCCACGGAGCCGCGGCCGCACCTCGGTCTCGAACCATTCGTCCAGCACGTGGTGCAGGAAGATATTCGAGAGGCAGGGCGAGACCACACCTCCTTGCGGGGATCCTTCGGCCGTTCGGCGCAGAAGACCGTCTTCGACGGCTCCTGCGTTCAGCCATTTATCGATCATCCGTCGGATGACGCCGTCCGTGACTCGCTGGTCGAGGAACGCCCGGAGGTGAG
>NZ_JBVVQD010000110.1:0-924 GCF_055811755.1 Mesorhizobium sp. WSM4840 | reverse complement strand
CGGTTGCACTTACCCGGATACACAAGAAAAACAATATAGGGAGGTTATCATGATCAAGTTGCAGTCAGTTCTATTTTCTATTCTACTACTAGGAGTGGCAGGCTCACCTGCGAAAGCGGAGGAGGTCTGGTCGCTTGACGGATTCAAGGCCCCGGAGAGCGTATTTTTCGACGCCAAGCGGAACATCTTCTACCTCTCCAACATTGTTGGCGACCCCGCCGGCAGGGATGGGGTCGGATACCTTTCGAAGGTTTCGCCTGACGGAAAGTTGCAGGCAGCCGAGTGGGTGACCGGCCTTAATGCGCCCAAGGGATTGGTGATGCAAGGCGATACGCTTTTCGTCACCGACATCGATCGGCTTGTGGCCGTCGACGTCGAGAGCGGTAAAATCACTGGAACGTGGCCTGCCGAAGGCGCTCAGTTCCTGAATGATCCCGCCGTCGACGAGGCGGGTCGTGTCTTTGCTTCCGACATGCTGGCGAACAGGATTTATGTTCTGGACAATGATGCTCTCTCCGTCTGGCTCGAGAGCGAGGATCTTCTGCATCCGAACGGTCTGCGTATCGAAGACGGTCGCCTCCTCGTCGCCGGCTGGGGTCGCGACATCCAGCCGGATTTTTCGTCCAAGACACCCGGCCATCTGATCGCGGTCGACCTGAAGACGAAGGCCATCTCTGACATCGGGTCCGGCGAGCCTGTTGGAAATCTAGATGGTCTAGAATCGGACGGGGCAGGGAACTGGCTGGTTACCGATTGGGTCGCAGGGGCGCTCTTTCGCATTCATCCGGATGGAAAAGTCGAGCAACTGATGGACCTCAATCAAGGCAGCGCCGATCTGGAATTCATGGAAGAAAAGAAGCTGGCAATCATCCCGATGATGATGGACGGCAAACTGGTCGCGACTCGACTGGATTGAGCAACTTG
>NZ_JBVVQD010000109.1:0-927 GCF_055811755.1 Mesorhizobium sp. WSM4840 | reverse complement strand
AACTGCTACAATCCACTGTTGGATCTCATAGCACTGCATCCACAGCAGCAATTCACCGAAGCCCGCCGCTTGGCCGCGAACCTGATTACGGCCAAGGGGGAGGGGGCGGAAGGTTTCGTCAGCGGCGCGCGAGATATCTTTGTCGCGGGGATCCTTGCCTGCATCGAGCGGGGCACGCCAACAATCGGCGCCGTCTATGATCTGTTCGCTCAGCCGGGGGAGAAGTTTAAGCTCTTCGCGCAGCTCGCCATGGAGACCCGGAACAAAGAGGCACAACGCATCTTCGACGACATGGCGGGGAACGACACGAAAATCCTAACCTCCTACACGTCCGTGCTCGGCGATGGCGGGCTCAACTTGTGGGCGGATCCGGCTGTCAAGGCGGCTACAAGTCGCTCGGACTTTTCGGTCTATGATCTTCGCCGTCGCAGAACGTGCATCTATCTTTGCGTTGGTCCGAACGACCTTGAGGTGATCGCGCCTTTGATACGCTTATTTTTTCAGCAAATCGTTTCAATTCTACAGCGGTCGCTGCCCCGCCAGGACGAAAAGCACGAGGTTCTCTTTCTGCTCGATGAGTTCAAGCACTTGGGGAAGCTGGAGGCGATCGAGACCGCAATTACGACTATCGCGGGCTACAAGGGGCGTTTCATGCTCATCATCCAAAGCCTTTCGGCACTAACGGGGGCTTATGGAGAGGCTGGCAAGCAGAATTTTCTCAGCAATACCGGACTGCAAGTGTTCATGGCCACGGCCGATGACGAGACTCCGAACTACATTTCCAAAGCCATCGGTGAATACACGTTTGAAGCCAAATCGATTTCCTACAGCCAGTCGCGAGCGTTCGACCGGAACATTCAGAATTCGTTTCAAGGTGCGCCGCTGCTGCGTCCCGAACAGGTTCGGCTGCTCAATGACGAGTACGAG
>NZ_JBVVQD010000108.1:0-938 GCF_055811755.1 Mesorhizobium sp. WSM4840 | reverse complement strand
ACAATGTCGACGTGATGCCCGTTTGTAGTTGACCATCCCCATATAAGAGTTTCGGGCGCCGGCAGGCGTACGAAAGTCCCCGAGGAAGGAACCCGCGGGCCACAGGCGACGGCTATGGGGATTTCGGATTTCGGCAGATGTCGGCGATGGCGCGACCGCCGTCGGGAAGTTCTGGGGTGAATGCGGACAGACCGGCTCGTTGCGCCGCCGCGCGGTGTTGCTGGGACGGTGGGCGGCTGGGCGCGGCCCTGTCGGCACCGATGATAACCATGGACGCGCGTGGGTTCGCCGCCGGAGGCTGAGTGCCTGCAGCTGAAGGCTGAACCATTCCATGCCGGGTCATGGCGCGCTGCTCCCGGTCGACGGGGAACCGTGTGGCGGTCCGCGCGGCTGCCTCCAGCGTTCGAACACCTCGATCACGATCATGCGGCCGCCACAACAGGGGCATGGCGGGCGGAAGTTGTCCGGTTCGCCCGTGGTGTCATCGTCGGACGGTGCGGCGACGCTCAGCAGTTCACGAGCAAGTGCGAGGCTGGCCTTGCGAGCAGAGCCGGCAAGCAGACCGCAATGCCGGATGCGGTGGAATCCCTTTGGCAGTACGTGGAGCAGGAAGCGGCGGATGAACTCGTCGGCGGCAAGCGTCATGATCTGCTGCCGGTCGGCGCCTTCGCGACGATAGTCCTTGTAGCGGAAGGTGACGCCGCTCTCGTCGAGGCGGATGAGGCGGCTGTTCGAGATCGCGACCCGGTGCGTATAGCGCGACAGGTAGGCGAGCACCGCTTCCGGGCCGGCGAAGGGCGCCTTGGCGTAGACCACCCTTGCGACAGGCTAAGCCCTGGAAAGGAGAATGGAATGTAGATTCTGAAACCTTTCGAAGCGATCCAGAGGGTTCGACCCCCTCCCGGCAAAGGCGCAGCCCGCCAGCCGGAAGCGAGTCT
>NZ_JBVVQD010000107.1:0-993 GCF_055811755.1 Mesorhizobium sp. WSM4840 | reverse complement strand
CATCGGCCGATCTGAAGGCAGCCTTCGAGAAGCACAAGGACGAAACCGACGGTCATGTCGAGCGCCTGCAGCAGGTTTTCGAGCTCCTTGGCAAGCGGGCACAGGGCAAGACGTGTCCCGCGATCGACGGCATCATCGAGGAGGGCGAGGAGATTATGGAGGAGTTCAAGGGAACTCCCGCACTGGACGCCGGTCTGATCTCCGCTGCCCAGGCTGTCGAGCACTACGAGATCACCCGCTATGGCACGCTGAAGCGCTGGGCCGAGGTTTTGGGCATGAGCGACGCCGCCAAGCTGATCGAACAGACGCTCGGCGAAGAGTCTATGACAGACGAGGCGCTCACCGGATTGGCGGACGCCTCGGCCAACGAAATGGCCAAGGCCGCCTGATCACACACCAGCCACCCCAACTGTGTTGGGTGGCTGTTTTACTTCCAACAATCCGTCTTTCGATAGGAGGCAATCATGGGTCGTGGCATTCTACTCTGGCTGCTCGGAGTTCCTATTCCGATCATCATCCTTCTCGCGCTGTTCATGCGGTAGGAGGAATCCATGGCATCAACCATCCTGGCGACCGACGTCGCCGCGCCGGTCGAGTCCTCGTCATCCGCAGTCAACTGGGGACCGATCATCGCCGGCGCCTTCGCTGCCTCGACGCTGACGTTCATCCTGATGCTTCTCGGGTCCGGCCTCGGGCTCACGATGGTGTCTCCATGGTCCAACGAAAGCGCCAGCGTCACCACCTTCGCTGTGTCCACTGCGATCTGGCTGGTCATCGTGCAATGGTTGTCATCCGGGCTCGGGGGTTACCTGACCGGGCGCCTTCGCGCCAAATGGGTCGGCATTCATACGGACGAGACGTTCTTCCGGGATACCGCGCACGGATTCATGGCCTGGGCGCTGGCGACGCTTCTGGTCGTGTTCGTGCTCGGTTCGGCGCTGTCCGCGGCAATCGGCACCGGCGTCAAGGCGGCCTCGACAGTGGCCTCGGGAG
>NZ_JBVVQD010000106.1:0-1003 GCF_055811755.1 Mesorhizobium sp. WSM4840 | reverse complement strand
TGAACGTCCATAGGGGGCGATGCTGACGTCGCGACTTTGCCAAGCTGGAAGACCTCCGTCGCCTCGCCGCGGCCGCGCAGCCGGTGCTTGCCCGCCGGGATCCTTTCGAACCTTTCGTCGAGCCGCGACGCGGTCTCGCCGGAAATGGCGATTGCGGCGGTGGCGCCCGGTTCGAGCTGCTTGCCGAGGTCCTGCAGCCGCTGGCTGACGTTCACGGTGTCGCCGACGATCGTATAGTTGACACGATCGGATGCGCCGATATTGCCGACGATGACGGAGCCCGTGTGGATGCCGATACGGACATGAAGCGGAGGCCGGCCTTCGCCAGCCGCTTCCAGATTGTCCTTGTCCAGCTTCTCGCGGATGGCCGCGGCTGCGCGGACGGCCGCGGCGGCATGGCCCTTCAGACGATCCGGCGCGCCGAAGAACGCCAGCATGCCGTCGCCCAGGAACTTGTCGACCGTGCCGCCATGTGCATCGACCGCGCCGCACAGGATCGCGAAGTGGTGGTTCAGCAGCCTGGCCGCGGCGGCGGCGTCCATCTGCTCCGACAGCGTGGTGAAGCCGGCGATGTCGGTGAACATAACGGTGACGACCGCTTCACGCGGTTCGGCGATGCCGCTCTCTCCGGTGCGCACCAGCTTGGCCACCAGCGAGCGCGGAACATAGGTCGAGAATGCACGCAGACCGATCAGCATGGCATTGAACGCCGAAGCCTGGTTGTCCAACTCCAGTACCCTGCTGCGCGGCAGGGGGGTCACGCCGTCGAGATCGAAATCGGCGACGCGCGTGGCCTGGCCGGCAATCGCCTGGATCGGGCGCGACAGGCGCTTGCCGAGAAGAATCGCGACGATGACCGCCACCGCCATCGCGCCAAGTCCAAGCATGGCCGATCCCATGACGCGCTCGATTTCGTCACCGATCTGACTGGTCTTGAAATACGCGCCGAGCGTCCAGGGCCGGTCGCCATAGCCGGTGATCTCACGGGTAATAGCGACGTAAG
>NZ_JBVVQD010000105.1:0-1019 GCF_055811755.1 Mesorhizobium sp. WSM4840 | reverse complement strand
ATAGACGACGACATCTAAACCGGCCCTCATAAAATGAGCAGCCCAACCAACCAGCTCCAATCAGCCCCCCGCCGATGCAAGTGACCTTGGAGATCCTGTACGCATCGGATGGTGCCTTCTGCTCAATCATTTATACTCTCTCGAGGATCGAAAGGTTGCCTCGCAAACGCAGCGCCGTCTCAGGCAACAGACTCAAGCGTCATCCGACATATGGTTGTGATGTCGTAGATAGGGAGCCCTGTCATACGACGGATTGCCGGCGTTATCGGCGGGAATCCAGTACAAGTGAACAGTAGCGCAGCGACGTCCGGATTTGCGACGCGGAGCCGCGCGACGCAAGCAGCTACATCGTTCTCGATGTCGGCGACCGCTGTCGGTTGTGGCGGACGCATGTACTCGTTTTCCAAAAACTTACCGCCTTCGATGCCGCCGATGACGATCCGATCCCGCTCGGCCTGATCACTGAGCCCAAGCAAATCATCTCGAAACACACGCGAATCCGCTGTGACAACAGCGAGCTTTGCGTTTGGGTGCAGTTGGCGGAGAAGCGCGGGCACCAAGAGCAGGCTTGACATCACCACGGGGACACTTACCGCCGCAGCCACCGCCGCTTGATGTCGAATGGCCGAGCCGCAGTTCGAGCTGATTGCGACTGCACCTCGCTCAACCAGCCTCCGCGCCGCCGCAATAAACGCGGGCTCAAGCGCGGGATCGCCCTGCATCACAACATCGGCCCAAGCTCCTTCGACGGTTTCTGATATTACGGGAAAGTTGAAGGTAGCCGAACTAAGCAGCGAGCCCGATGTGGGCTCTGGCGGCGTCACATCGGGCGGCAATCCACTTTCGAGATCCAGAATGCCGAGACAACTTCCGATTTGCGACGCCATTTCGCCTCCAGGACATATAGCTACATTTGATACATTGAGGGCGTTCATCCGCGCTTCTTAACTCCGAGGATTGCCCGTGCCTCGGCAGGTGTGGCGACGCTGGCGCCCATGCGCTCGATGAGCCCAACCGCG
>NZ_JBVVQD010000104.1:0-1019 GCF_055811755.1 Mesorhizobium sp. WSM4840 | reverse complement strand
TCGGTCGCACCGCCGACGCGGATGACGGCAACGCCGCCCGCCAGCTTGGCGAGACGTTCCTGCAGCTTCTCCTTGTCGTAGTCCGAGGTGGTCTCCTCGATCTGCTGCTTGATCTGGGCGACACGGCCCTGGATCTCGGCCTTCTTGCCGGCGCCGTCGACGATGGTGGTGTTCTCCTTGGAGATCGACACCTTCTTGGCGCGGCCGAGCATGTTGAGGCCGACATTCTCGAGCTTGATGCCGAGGTCTTCGGAAATGACCTGGCCACCGGTGAGAATGGCGATGTCTTCCAGCATGGCCTTGCGGCGATCACCGAAGCCCGGCGCCTTGACGGCGGCGATCTTCAGGCCGCCACGCAGCTTGTTGACGACCAGCGTGGCCAGAGCCTCGCCTTCGACGTCTTCCGAGATGATGACCAGCGGCTTCGAGGTCTGCACGACAGCCTCGAGGATCGGCAGCATGGCCTGCAGGTTGGAGAGCTTCTTCTCGTGGAGAAGGATGTAGGCGTCTTCCAGATCCGCAACCATCTTGTCGGCGTTGGTGACGAAGTAGGGCGAGAGATAGCCGCGGTCGAACTGCATGCCTTCGACGACTTCGAGTTCGGTCTCGGCGGTCTTGGCTTCCTCGACCGTGATGACGCCCTCATTGCCGACCTTCTGCATCGCTTCGGCGATCATCGAGCCGACCGAAGCATCGCCATTGCCGGCGATGGTGCCGACCTGGGCAACCTCTTCCGAGGTCTTGATCTTCTTGGCGTTCTTGATCAGCGTCGCGACGACGTCGCTAACCGCGAGATCGATGCCGCGCTTCAGGTCCATCGGGTTCATGCCGGCGGCAACCGCCTTGTGGCCTTCCTGGACGATCGACTGCGCCAGAACGGTCGCGGTCGTGGTGCCGTCGCCGGCGATGTCGTTGGTCTTCGAAGCAACTTCGCGGACCATCTGCGCGCCCATGTTCTCGAACTTGTCTTCAAGCTCGATTTCCTTGGCGACGGTGACGCCGTCCTTGGTGATGCGCGG
>NZ_JBVVQD010000103.1:0-1021 GCF_055811755.1 Mesorhizobium sp. WSM4840 | reverse complement strand
CTTGAACTGTCCCAGTCACGCAGCCGCAACTTTGTCGGCAACAAAGAGGTAACGATTGAGGCTGAAGAAGAACTTCCCCTGCTTGCCAAGCTCGGCGAATTCAGCAAGCCAGGCGTTTGCTTCCTCCTGGGACACGCCTCTGCGTCCGACCGCAAACGACGCCATGATACCCAGCGCACGCTTGCCGTAGGTGTTATCGTGGTATTCGGGATTGAACATCGGGATCACGTTGCGCTGTCGGATCGTGAAACCGGCGTCGCGGAGGTGCCCTGACAAGATGCGGGGTAGCCCGGCGTGTACGAAATGTTCTTCCCAGGCCGATAACACCCGCCCCATGCGCGCCTCGTCCTCCGTGTGAATCACCAACGACCTGTAATCCGTGTCCAGAACGACCACGCGACCGCCCGGACACGTTACCCGATAAAGCTCCGCAAGGGCTGCCGGAATATCCGCAACATATTCGTAGACCTGAGTCGATACTGCGGCATCGAAACTACCATCCGGATACGGTAGGTTGGTTGCATTTGCCCGCTGGTATTCGGTCCAAGGCAGGTCGGCGCAGCGCTTTCTCGACATGGCTAGCATGTCTTCGCTGATATCAATGCCGCACACACGGCCCTCACGCCCGACTGAAGCTGCCATGTCATAGGCCAGGAGTCCGGGGCCGGAACCGATATCGAGAACCCGTTCACCCTCCCTCAGCTGCAGAGCCTTTAACACTTGGCACCGCTGTGCGGCCACGTCCGGAGTTAGATAGAGCGCCTCGACCTTTCGGCTGGTCTCTTCGTCAAATTGCAGCCCACCGCTCATTTGGTTTGACCTCCCTAAATAGCGCCAGCGCGACAGGCATAGCCACCACTTTAGATTATCATATCCTCATCATATCCGCCTCCCCTCAGCCGGCTCGCGGCGATGTGGTCATGATGCTCGATCTCAGGAACTTCGGCTATTGGCGCGAACAAGCCTGCCAGCGGCGGGCGAATTGGAACCCATTCGAAGAACCAGCGTCGCAATCGGGTGG
>NZ_JBVVQD010000102.1:0-1043 GCF_055811755.1 Mesorhizobium sp. WSM4840 | reverse complement strand
GCTAGAAAAGCCGGCGCCACCTTCGCGCTGGTTGGCGCGCTTTCTCTCATCATCGGTGCGTTCATCGCCAGCGCAGCGGCTGCGTTAGGCGGCAAGCAGCGTGACGACGAAGAAGACGCGCTCTATCTCACAGCCAGTCGAGGCTGAAGACCTCTACTCCCGGCCGACCCAGAGGGTCGGCCGGGACTCCATCTCCCGCCGCTCTCCCTTGCTATTGTGCAGTGCAGCAACGATATTGCTGCACGCGCGTTGCACAGATTGCCGTCCATTCCGGGCGTCAGAACAGGGACGGCTCCATTGCGAAAAATCTCCGAGACCATCGCCCGCCTCGCCGCGCTGCAGGCGCGACATGCCACGCATACCGCCGAACTCGGTGCGTCAGACCTTCTCCAGACGCTGGCCGACTTCGGTACCAATCCTGGCGGGTTGGGAGCGAAGTTCTACATTCCCAATGACCTATCCAAGGCCACCCCGCTCGTAGTCGTGCTGCATGGCTGCACACAGAACGCGGCCGGCTATAACCATCATTCCGGCTGGTCCCCACTCGCCGACGAGGCTGGCTTCGCGCTGCTCTTTCCCGAACAGCAACGCGGCAACAATCCGAACCTCTGTTTCAACTGGTTCCAGCCTGGCGACACCAAGCGTGGTTCGGGCGAGGCGCTTTCGATTCGCCAGATGATCGAGACGATGGTCGTCACCCACGGTCTCGACCGAAGGCGAATCTTCGTCACCGGCCTCTCGGCCGGAGGCGCAATGGCAGCGGCCATGCTGGCGACCTATCCGGAAGTGTTTGCCGGCGGTGCGTTGATTGCCGGCCTGCCCTACGGCAGCGCAACGACAATCCCGGAGGCCTTCGATCGCATGCGCGGCCACGGCGGTCCTTCGGAACAGGATCTGCAACGGGCCCTCCGCGGCGCAACGGATCATCGGGGACCGTGGCCGAGGATTTCGATTTGGCACGGTGCCGCTGACCACACGGTTTCGCCTTCCAACGCGGAAGCGATCGCAGGCCAATGGCGGGGAGTCCACCGGCTTGAGAAAGC
>NZ_JBVVQD010000101.1:0-1086 GCF_055811755.1 Mesorhizobium sp. WSM4840 | reverse complement strand
AAGCGCGTAGGACCCAAGAACCTGCGGTCCTTAAGACTGGTTGGAGGAGAATCTGATGGTTAATCCGCATGAGAATCAAATTGCCGGGCGGGCCTCTCGGCTGCACAGCGAGGCCGTCATTCGGGACGCTCACGCCGGGCTAACACCTTTCGCCGACCTGGACCTGAGCTTCCTCGACCGTTGGCGCCAGGGAGGTGTCAGTCATATTGCCTTCTGTATCGGCTACGACGTGATGCCTTGGCAGATACCGTGCGTTGCGCAGCCCATCTCAGGCGCTGGATAGACATGCATTCCGACCGGTTCATGATGGCGGGCACGGTGCAAGACATCATGCAAGCCAAGGCTACCGGAAAGCTAGCAGTCTCCTTCGATTTGGAAGGCGCGGTCGCTTTGGACGAGAACATTGAAATGATCTCGCTTTACTACCGAATGGGCGTGCGCCACATGAACTTCGCCTACAATATCAACAACGCGTTTGGCGGGGGCTGCCACGACGTCGATATTCCGTTGACCGCGCTCGGCCGAGAAGCTGTGGTCGAGATGAACCGGGTTGGCATGCTGGTCGACTGTAGCCATACGGGCTACCGCACCTCGATGGACGTGTTCGAGTTGTCGACGAAGCCGGTTGTGTTTTCACACTCGAACCCGAAAGCTGTTTACGACCACGGTCGCAACATCCGCGACGACCAGATGAAAGCCTGCGCCGCGACGGGCGGGGTGATCGGCATCAACGGTATCAGCACATTCCTCAATGGCGAAGATGCAACCTTCGAGACGGTTTTCCGTCATATAGACTACGCGGTCAACCTGGTCGGCATCCATCACGTCGGCATTGGCTCAGACATTGTTGTGGTACCAGTGCAAGAGGGTCCGGACATGTTCAGCAAATTTCCGGAATACTGGCCTGGCTACACGGCTGAGGATTGGAAGAAATTTCATACCTACCAGCCTGAACAATTTTGGGGGCTCACCGAAACGCTAGTCCGCCACGGCTATTCTGATGCTCACATCAAACTAATCATGGGCGAGAACTTCATGCGGGTAGCCTCGGTCGTTTGGAAGTGACCGGGCTTGCCGGTGCTCAGT
>NZ_JBVVQD010000100.1:0-1126 GCF_055811755.1 Mesorhizobium sp. WSM4840 | reverse complement strand
ATGCATGGGACGAGTTGCTGCAACCATCGACTTGAGCGCCGAGGAACGCAAGGAGCTTGAAGGTCTGTCGCGCCGGCGGCGAACGGCGCAAGGTCTGGCACAGCGGGCAGAGATCGTGTTGTTGGCGGCCGCGAGGCTTGAGAACAAAGTGATCGCGCAGCGCGTCGGGGCGGTTGAGAACACGGTCGGCAAGTGGCGACGCCGCTTTGCCCAAGATCGGCTGGATGGCCTCTACGATGAGCCGCGGCCGGGTCGGCCACGAGAGATCGGCGATGATGCGATTGCCGAGACGATCCGCCTGACGCTGGAGGCGACACCGCGCGAAGCCACGCATTGGAGTCTGCGCTCGATGGCGCGCGCGGTCGACCATGCGCCATCGACGATCCATCGGATATGGAAAGCCTTCGGCCTTCAGCCGCACCGCGCAGAAAGCTTCAAGTTGTCGAGCGATCCTTTGTTTGTCGAGAAGGTGCGCGACATCGTCGGCCTCTACATGGCACCGCCCGAACACGCGCTGGTCCTGTGCGTGGACGAGAAGAGCCAAATCCAGGCGCTCGATCGCACCCAACCGGTGCTGCCGATGCGGCCCGGCCAGATCGAGCGGCGCAGCCATGATTACAAGCGCCACGGCGTGACGTCGCTGTTCGCAGCGCTCGATATCGCCACCGGACGCATCATCGGCAAATGCTATCCGCGCCACCGCTCTACGGAGTTCCGCCGCTTCCTCGACGAGATCGAAGCGGCGGTTCCTGAGGATCTCGACATCCATTTGGTCATGGACAACTACGCCACGCACAAGACGCAACCCATCCGCAACTGGTTCGCCAAGCGACCCCGCTGGCACGTCCATCTAACACCCACCAGCGCGTCCTGGATCAATCAGGTCGAGCGCTTCTTCGCCGACCTCACCGACAAGCAGATCAGGCGCGGCGTTCACCGCTCAACCGGAGAACTTGAAGCCGCCATCGAAACCTACATCAATGCTGTCAACGCCGATCCGAAGCCCTTCAGATGGACAAAGTCTGCTACCGACATTCTCGCCTCCATCGAACGCTTCTGCCTCGCAACCCTCAAAACCGGCGACCAACAGGCTAAAATCGTCAGAACTTCGGAATCAGGACACTAG
>NZ_JBVVQD010000099.1:0-1132 GCF_055811755.1 Mesorhizobium sp. WSM4840 | reverse complement strand
ATTACTCTTTGATGGTGACGACGATGCCGGCACCGACGGTGCGGCCGCCTTCACGGATGGCGAAGCGCAGCTTCTCTTCCATGGCGATCGGCACGATCAGCTCGACATCGACGGTGATGTTGTCGCCCGGCATCACCATCTCGGTGCCTTCCGGCAGCGACACGATGCCGGTCACATCGGTCGTGCGGAAATAGAACTGCGGACGGTAGTTGGTGAAGAACGGCGTGTGACGGCCACCTTCGTCCTTGGTCAGGATGTAGGCTTCGGCGACGAACTTCTTGTGCGGCTTGACCGTGCCGGGCTTGGCCAGAACCTGGCCGCGCTCGACACCTTCGCGGTCGACACCGCGCAGCAGCGCGCCGATGTTGTCGCCGGCCTGGCCCTGGTCGAGCAGCTTGCGGAACATCTCGACGCCCGTGCAGGTCGTCTTGGTGGTCGGACGGATGCCGACGATCTCGAGCTCCTCGCCGACCTTGACCACGCCGCGCTCGACGCGGCCGGTCACCACCGTGCCGCGGCCCGAGATCGAGAACACGTCCTCGATCGGCATCAGGAACGGCTTGTCCAGCGGACGAACCGGCGTCGGGATGTAGTCGTCGACCGCAGCCATCAGCTCGCGGATCGAATCCTCGCCGATCTTCTTGTCGGAATCTTCCAAAGCGGCAAGTGCCGAACCCTTGACGATCGGAATGTCGTCGCCGGGGAACTCGTTCTTGGTCAAGAGCTCACGCACCTCGAGCTCGACCAGTTCGAGCAGCTCGGCGTCGTCGACCTGGTCGACCTTGTTCAAAAACACCACGATCGACGGCACGCCGACCTGACGGGCCAGCAGGATGTGCTCGCGGGTCTGCGGCATCGGGCCGTCGGCGGCCGACACCACCAGGATCGCGCCGTCCATCTGCGCGGCACCGGTGATCATGTTCTTCACATAGTCGGCGTGGCCGGGGCAGTCGACATGGGCGTAGTGGCGGGCGGCCGTCTCGTATTCGACATGCGCCGTCGAGATGGTGATGCCGCGCGCCTTTTCCTCGGGCGCCGCATCGATCTGGTCGTAGCGCTTGTATTCGCCAAAATACTTGGTGATCGCCGCCGTCAGCGACGTCTTGCCATGATCGACGTGGCCAATCGTGCC
>NZ_JBVVQD010000098.1:0-1224 GCF_055811755.1 Mesorhizobium sp. WSM4840 | reverse complement strand
GGGGCGTTGTGGCCGCGGTAGCCGGCATCGGCGACGATCTTGGTGAGGTTGGCTCCGATCGAGGTCTCGATCGCGGGGATGACGGTGGCCAGCGTGTGGCCGTCATAGGGATTGCCGGGCATCGCCTTGATATGGGCGACGAACTGGCCGCCGCGGCTGCGATAGAGCGGCGTGGCGACCGAGAGCTTGACGCCGAATTCATAGGGCTTGTGGGCCTTGCCCTTGCCGATGCATTCGACCTCGGGAGCGTGCAGGGAGTAGACCTTCCTGCCGCGTTCACGCTGGCGCTGGTCCCTGACGCGGCGGGCCAGCGACAGCGGCAGACCGAAGGGCGCCATCAGCTCCGGCCGCCCGGCGATCTTGCGGGTGATGTCGCGGATCACCGCGCCCAGCATGGTGCGCAGCCGCTTGAGCTGCCGGTTGGCCCGCTTGAACTGCTTGGCGTGGGCATAACGCTGATGCTTGATCAGCGCGATCTTGCCGACCCGCGCATAGGACTGGCGCAGGCGGATGCCGTGCTTCCCGGCCAGCTTGACCAGCCGCTCGCGGGCGCGATGCATCAGCTTGGCGTCGGTCGGAAAGGTGATCGCCTTCTCCTGCACGGTGGTGTCGACGATCACCGCGCGGAAGTCGGCCGGCTTGGCCGCCCCCAGCCGGGTCGCCGCCGCCAGGCTCTCCTGCAGCAGCGCCGTCAGCCGCTCCTCGCCCATGCGCAGGCGCCAGCGCGTCAGCGAGGTGCGGTCGAAGACCAGGCGGTGCTGGAAGAACTCCTCGCCGCAGAACAGCTGATAATAGGGGTTTTCCAGCCAGCGCTCGCACAGCCCTTCATCGGACAGGTTGTGCATCGACTTCAGGATCGCCAGCCCCGCCATCAGCCGCGTCGGCAGCGGCGGCCGGCCGGGGCCATCGTCGTAGACCTCGCCGAGCTTCTCTTCCAGGCAGCGCCAGTCGATCGCCGTCGCCAGCTTCACCAGTGCATGTTCCATGTTCAGGATCTGGTCGAGCCGGGACCGCAACAGGTCCGCCTGGCCACTGTCTCGCCGTTCCTTCGGCCGCATCGCTTGCTTCCCCTCTCCGGTCGAAACGCCATCGAATCACGCAACGCAGATGCAAACATTTTGCCGGAAATCGCCGCCCAAAGCCACGATTTCCGGCAAAACGAAACCCAAATTCAGGCGAAAATCTTAAATTAAATCAAAGCGTTCCGCGTTCTTCACGGACGAC
>NZ_JBVVQD010000097.1:0-1272 GCF_055811755.1 Mesorhizobium sp. WSM4840 | reverse complement strand
GGCCGGAGAACGAACCCGCTGCGCGGGATGGGCGCGCGCGGTGAGGTAGAGGTCACGATCCGGTTGCCGCGCCCGCATTGAGCGTCGTTCGGCGGCGGCAGAGCATCACAGGCTTCTTCAACAAGGAGCCTGACCATGCCCCATCCTGTTCTCGATGCACCGATCAGCCCGCTGCGCCAACGGTTGATTGACGACATGACCATGCGGCGGTTCAGCCAGGAGACGCAGCGCAACTACGTCCGCGATGTCGGGCGGTTCGCAAGCTTCCTTGGCCGATCGCCGGACACGGCCACAGCGGATGACTTGCGCCGGTTCCAGGTCGGGCAGCAGGAAGACGGCGTTCCCGTGCCGACCATGAACAGCATCGTGTCGGCCCTGCGCTTCTTCTTCACCCACACGCTCGACCGCCCGGACCTGGCGCGCAGGCTGGTCCGCCTGTCGCATCCGCGCAAGCTGCCGGTGGTCCTGAGCCGCGACGAGGTTGCCCGTCTCCTCAACGCCACCACCTGCCTCAAGCACCAGGCCGCGCTGTCGGTCGCCTATGGCGCGGGCTTGCGCGTCGCCGAGGTGTCGACGCTGAAGGTCACCGACGTCGACAGCGAGCGCATGCTGCTGCGCGTCGAACATGGCAAGGGCGGGCGGTACCGCAATGCCATGCTGTCGGCCGACCTGCTTGCCCTGCTGCGCCAGTGGTGGAAGGTCGGGCGGCAACAGGGTGTGATGCATCGCGACGGCTGGCTGTTCCCGGGGCAGCACGCGATGAAGCCGATCAGCACGCGGCAGCTCCATCGCATCGTCGTCGAGGCTGCACAGGCCGCCGACATCGCCAAGCGGGTCGGACCGCATACGCTGCGTCACAGCTTCGCCACCCACCTGCTGGAGGACGGCACCGACATCCGGGTCATCCAGGTCCTGCTCGGGCACGCCAAGCTCGACAACACGGCCCTCTACGCCAAGGTCGCGACCCGGACGGTACGCTCCGTAACCAGTCCGCTCGACAAGCTTGGCCTGTTCAAGCCGGGAGAGATCTCGCCCGACGGCTGAGCGTGCGCGCCTCTATCGAGGTCGCCGACATCTTCCGTGCTGCCGGGCCCGCCTACCGGGTCGCCCATGCAGGGCAGCTCAGCCTACAGCAGCTCAAGGTCATGTCGGCGATCGAACACTGCCGCACCGCAGCCCTAGGTGGTCACGTCGAGGCCTGCGCGGACTGCGGCCAATGGCGGATCGCGTACAACAGCTGCCTTATGGGCAGATCCAGTAATGGGGAGCTGG
>NZ_JBVVQD010000096.1:0-1298 GCF_055811755.1 Mesorhizobium sp. WSM4840 | reverse complement strand
AAGAGTTTCGGGCGCCGGCAGGCGTACGAAAGTCCCCGAGGAAGGAACCCGCGGGCCACGGCCGATGGCTATGGAGATTTCGATTTTCGGCTGGTGTCGGGGATGGTGCGACCGCCGCCGGGAAGCGGCGGGATTGATGCACACGGACCGCCTTGTCTTCCGGCCATGCGGCATCGTCGGCTCGGTGCGCGGTCGGACGCAGCCCTGTCGACGCCGATGGTCACCATGGACGCGCGTGGGTTCGTTGCCGGAGGCTGAGTGCCTGTGGCTGAAGGCTGGACTTCGCCATGCCGGGTCATGGGGCGTTCTCCCGGTTCGTCGCCGTTTTGCCTGGCGGTCCGCGCGGCTGCCTCCACCGTTCGAACACCTCGATGACGATCATGCGTCCGCCGCAGCATGGGCACGGCGGGCGGAAGTCGTCCGGTTCGGCCGATGGATCGTTCGTGGCGGGAGGCGCGGTCGCGAGCAGTTCGCGCGCGAGTGCGAGGCTGGCCTTGCGGGCGGAGCTGGCGAGCAAGCCGTAATGGCGGATGCGATGGAAGCCACGCGGCAGGACATGGAGCAGGAATCGGCGGATGAACTCGTCGGTCGCGAGCGTCATGGCCTGCTGGCGGTCCGCGCCGTTGAGACGATAGTCCTTGTAGCGGAAGGTGACGTCGCTCTCGTCGAGGCGGATGATGCGTCGGTTCGAGATGGCGACCCGGTGCGTGTAGCGCGACAGATAGGCGAGCACCGCTTCCGGCCCGGCGAAGGGCGCCTTGGCGTAGACCACCCAGCGCTTGTTCCGGATCGGCGACAGGTGCCGCAGGAAGGCCTGCCGCTCGACGAGACGAGCAAGGGTGCCGAAGAAGGCGAGCTGGCCGGCGTCGTGGAGGGCGATCAGCCGGGTGAGGAACAGGCGGCGAAACAACTTGCCGAGTACCCTGACCGGGAGCAGGAAGGCCGGCCGCGACGATATCCAGCGGCTCCCGTCCGGCGCGATGCCGCCGCCCGGCACGATCATGTGGACATGGGGATGGTGGGTCATCGCCGATCCCCATGTGTGGAGCACGGCGGTGATGCCGATGCGCGCGCCGAGATGCCTGGGATCGGCCGCGATCGTCAGCATCGTCTCCGATGCCGCCTTGAACAGCAGGTCGTAGACCAGCGCCTTGTTGTGGAAGGCGATGTCGGCGACCTCGGCCGGCAGCGTGAACACGACGTGGAAGTAGCCGACCGGCAGCAGGTCGGCCTCCCGCTCGGCAAGCCATGTCCGCGCGGCCGCGCCCTGGCACTTCGGACAGTGCCGGTTGCGGCAG
>NZ_JBVVQD010000095.1:0-1327 GCF_055811755.1 Mesorhizobium sp. WSM4840 | reverse complement strand
CGTGCTGGCCGAGGTTGAGATATAGGGACTCAAGCATCCTAGCCTCCAGCAATCGCGCCTGAACGCCGATCGCCGAGGGTTATTTGGAAGCGCACTGCGCGGCTTCGGACCTCTAGGCCTTCGGAAGATGGCGGACACTAACAATTGTTACAATGCACCCCATCATACTGAAATGCCATCGCTGCGGAACAATGGCGATCAACCCGAATTAGAACACGATGATAGCGTCGGGTTTTCCGAAGATGCAGCACTTTTATTTTGACGTCTACGACTCGGATGGTCCAGAGACGGACACCGAGGGGCAATTGTTAGAGACGCCCGAACGAGCGAGAACAGAGGCGCTTCGGATATTGCACGACATCGCACACGACGAGATGCCGGATGTTAATCTTGTGACGATCACAGTCAAAATCCGAACCGACGGTGATCGGCAAATTTTCGAGGCGTCACTCACCCTGACATCAGATTGGAGTCGTTAGACATACTAACGGTAGTCGGGAGCACGCGCAGCTAAACTCGCGCCTAGTTCGATTCGCTCAAAGAATCCAATATGCGGAGACCGGAACTCGGCTTCCGGGGTTTAAGCAGACGTTGCTGCCGCGCCGCCTTCTCAAACGCAATGAAGGCGATATCCGGCGTACAGGTTCCTTCCCTTGCTGCGACGAGAAGGCGAGCAGCCTCCCTGTAGAAGTCTGCCTCTTTGTTCGGCCATTGCCCAGCCAATGCTAGCTCAGCCTCGGTGATCGATGACACCTGCATCAAGCGTCCATCTACAAAGCGGATCAAGAGCGGTAGAAACTTACCCATCGTGCGCGAACCCCGTTTTGCGAGATCGGCATAACGCGACCGTCGCGAAGTGGTTGCATCCTTGCGTGAGCCTGCAAACAGAACTCGAAGACGTGACCGCGCATGCGAGACGGAGTGGCCGCATTCGGGTCTCGTCGTTCTCACGCTGGCGCTGTTGCTTACCGGCGGCCTCTCGAATGGTCACGGCCCACAGCGTTTGCACGCAATACGGCCCGTCAAGCGACGGCCGTATTTTCATCTCGTCTCTTAGAATATCAGGTAGAAATATCAGGACTTCCCGCCCTTCCGGCCCGCCTCCGAAGCACGCTCAGGATCATTGGCGAAGTTTCCGCTGCCGCCCCGATTTTCGCCGCTCTGCTGCTTATTCTTGCCTTCCTGGGCTTCCTGCTGCTCGCCGCGGTTGCGGTCATTGTCGTCCTGATGCTTGCGACTCTGCTGGCCCGAAGACGCACCAGTCCGATGGCCAAAACATGACGATTCCCCCTGATGCTCCTAAGCCTCGCGAGTAGCGCGGGTCGCA
>NZ_JBVVQD010000094.1:0-1451 GCF_055811755.1 Mesorhizobium sp. WSM4840 | reverse complement strand
TGCGTTCAGCCATTTATCGATCATCCGTCGGATGACGCCGTCCGTGACTCGCTGGTCGAGGAACGCCCGGAGGTGAGCGTGCGGAATCGAGTCGAAGTACGCCAGAACCTCGCCCTTGGCGGTTCCGACGATGCTGCCCCCGGGCTACCCACGCCGAAGGCCTCCGCATGCACATAATCTCGAGGCTGACACATGGCTTCAGCATCCGCTGTCTACGCTTCACGAGCGGCGTTGCCGTCGCCCATGCAAGACTCGCTTCCGGCTGGCGGGCTGCGCCTTTGCCGGGAGGGGGTCGAACCCTCTGGATCGCTTCGAAAGGTTTCAGGATCTACATTCCATTCTCCTTTCCAGGGCTTAGCCTGTCGCAAGGGTGGTCTACGCCAAGCCCCCGTTCGGCGGTCCCGAGGCCGTGCTGGCCTATCTCAGCCGCTACACCCACCGTGTCGCCATTTCGAACAGCCGCTTGATCAGCGCGAATGCCGAGACTGTCACCTTCCGCTGGAAGGATTACCGGATCAAGAACGGTGACCGTCAGAAGGTCATGCGGCTGGCCACCGACGAGTTCATTCGCCGCTTCCTGATCCACGTGCTTCCCGACGGATTCCACCGCATCCGCCATTACGGCCTGCTGGCCGGAGCAGGCCGCAAGGCCATTGTCGCCAAGATCAGGACACTGCTCGGGGCGGAAAGGCCATCGCAGGATGAAGCGCCAAGCGCCGAGATCATCCCGCTCACCCTGAGGCAGCCATGTCCACGCTGCGGCGGCCCGATGCACATTGTCGAGATATTCCGTCGCGGCCAGCAGCCCAGATCCCGTGCGCCACCGAAGGAAAAGGCCGCATGACGAGATGCCCGTCACATTGCCCAAAGCTGAGCCCGATCTGCCCTGCATACCGGGATAATGTCGCTTTGCACCAGCCTTTGCCGAACACGGCAAAATCGCCGAGACACGACGGCAGACAGCCTCAAGAACCAAGCCCCATCACATCATCGGCAGCTTTTGGGCCAACCCGATTGCTGCTGTCGTGCCCGCCGGTCACCGCCAGCCCCGCGCTTTCCCCATAGGATCCACCCTACACCCCGCGGCTTCCCCCTTGGGAGGTTTTCCAACGCGGGCCGATGTCGATCCAGCCCCAACCCTCGTGCCGCGGCCCGCATCGAAAAACCTTCACCAAACCGGTCCTTGCTGGGCCGATTTGGCGGCTCGTAAGCGGACGTTGCCCGGAACAGCGACTTTGCACCGTTCCTGCTTCCAATTGAAATCAGCTACGGCGCTAGGTGACCCGGCTCCAGTCATTCCCAAAGCCGGCGGCTTCTTCAAGCCGCCGATCAGCGGCATGGAAGTGGCATGTTACTCAGCCCGCTTGGGCGCGATGAACGTCCATAGGGGGCGATGCTGACGTCGCGACTTTGCCAAGCTGGAAGACCTCCGTCGCCTCGCCGCGGCCGCG
>NZ_JBVVQD010000093.1:0-1471 GCF_055811755.1 Mesorhizobium sp. WSM4840 | reverse complement strand
CCTCCAGGTGATGTTTGGCAACTTCACTCTGGCAGAGCGCTGGTCGCCTTTCATCCCCATAGGATCTTCACGTAAGCAGTCCGGCAGCTATCAGGAAGCGGCGCAACAAAGCGGCCGTTCTGTTGACGTGAAGAGTTTCGGGCGCCGGCAGGCGTACGAAAGTCCCCGAGGAAGGAACCCGCGGGCCACAGGCGATGGCTATGGGGATTTCGGATTCCGGCTGGTGTCGGGGATGGCGCGACCGCCGTCGGGAAGCGCCCGGATTGATCCGGACGGAGAGCGTCCTCTTCCGGCCACGCGGTATTGTCGGCTCGGCGCGTGGCCGGACGCGGCTCTGTCGGCGTCGATAATCACCATAGACGTGCGTCGCTCCGTTGCCGGAGGCTGAGTGCCTGCAGCTGAAGGCTGAACCATTCCATGCCGGGTCATGGCGTGCTGCTCCCGGTCGACGGGGAACCGTGTGGCGGTCCGCGCGGCTGCCTCCATCGTTCGAACACCTCGATGACGATCATGCGTCCGCCGCAGCAGGGGCATGACGGGCGGAAGTTGTCTGGTTCGGCCGATGGATCGTTGCTGGCGGGCGGCGCGACGGCGAGTAGTGTGCGCGCAAGCGCGAGGCTGGCCTTGCGGGCGGAGCCGGCAAGCAAGCCGTAGTGACGGATGCGATGGAAGCCACGCGGCAGGACATGGAGCAGGAAGCGGCGGATGAACTCGTCGGTTGCGAGCGTCATGACCTGCTGCCGGTCGACCCCGTCGCGGCGATAATCCTTGTAGCGGAAGGTGACGCCGCTCTTATCGAAGCGGATGAGGCGGCGGTTCGAGATTGCCACCCGGTGCGTGTAACGCGACAGATAGGCAAGCACCGCCTCCGGTCCCGCGAACGGCGCCTTGGCGTAGACCACCCAGCGCGTCCTCCGGACGGCAGCAAGGTGGCGCAGAAAGGCCGGGCGTTCGGCTAGGTGCGCCATCGGACCGAAGAAGGCGAGCCGGCCGGCGTCATGTAGCGCTACCAGCCGGGTGAGGAACAGGCGGCGGAACAGCTTGCCGAGCACCCGCACCGGGAGCAGGAAGGCCGGGCGCGACGATATCCACCGGCTTCCGTCCGGCGAGATGCCACCGCCCGGCACGATCATGTGCACGTGCGGATGGTGTGTCATCGCCGAGCCCCAGGTATGGAGCACTGCGGTGATGCCGATGCGCGCGCCGAGATGCTTCGGATCCGCCGCGATCGTCAGCATCGTCTCCGATGCCGCCTTGAACAGCAGGTCGTAGACCGCCGCCTTGTTGTGGAAGGCGATGTCGGCGACCTCGGCCGGCAGCGTGAACACGATATGAAAGTAGCCGACCGGCAGCAGGTCGGCTTCCCGCTCGGCCAGCCATGTCCGCGCCGCCGCGCCCTGGCACTTAGGGCAGTGGCGGTTGCTGCAGGTAATGGGCGTCGCCCATTACCTGCCTTATGGGCAGATCCAGT
>NZ_JBVVQD010000092.1:0-1568 GCF_055811755.1 Mesorhizobium sp. WSM4840 | reverse complement strand
ACTTTCGTACGCCTGCCGGCGCCCGAAACTCTTATATGGGGATGGTCAACTACAAACGGGCATCACGTCGACATTGTCATGTACTCCAGGGCAACCCGTAGATCCATTCGATGAGTCCGTTTGCGTGACGCGGTTCGCGAACGAACCCAGTCCACCTTATATTCGGTCAGGGCGCATGCACCTGTTCCATGATCCCGCTTGCGGCGGATTCGGACCCAAGAGACGAAACCATTCTTCAGCGGCGGCTGTTTGAGGCCATGAGTTTCGTCGGTTCGTCTACCGAGGATCTGCCAGGCCTGATCGGTCCTGGAGATTGTTATGATCGATTGGCGTCTACGCTGATGGTTTCGTCAGGAGAGCTCCTTCTATAACGACTCCGGCGTTCACGTATTTCCACAGCGCAACAAACAGTTTCCGAGCGAGGGCGATGATCGCCGTCTTCTTGTACCGGCCACCATTCTGGATGACTCGCGCCATGAACCACTGGCTGAGTGCGGAATTGGGTTGATGGCGCACCCAGAGCCACGCAACCTGGACAAGCGTCGACCGGAGCCTGGGATTGCCGGACTTGGAGACTCCCTGCTCGCAATTAATCTGCCCACTTTGCCAGGGCGTTGGCACCAAACCAGCGTAGGCGGCAACCTGTCGTCGATTGTCAAACTTGCGCGATAATCCCTCAGACCACAGGACGGCCGCGAACTCAGGACCAATTCCCTTGAGGCTGAGCAGCAGGGCCGGTGTTGGCACATCTGCCGCGACGAGCATGGCGTCGCGTGCCTCTTCAACATCCTTGATCTGCTGGATCAGCAACTCGATACGGTCAAGTTCGCGGCTGATCTGCGCCTTGAGGGCTGGCGGCAGTGGACGCCCATCTCCGGTAATGAGCGCGTCGAGGCATCTGCGTCGATCGCCTTGCAACGGTTCGTATCCGGACACACCTTGGCTGAACAAAAGACCCTTGATCCTGTTGACGTGCCTGATCCGCTCGTTCGTCAGCGCCTTCCGCTCCCGCACCAACCGGCGACGGTCTTCCTCCTCCGGCGTTGGCACTCGCAACATCGCGCAAACCCGAGGCTCGCCGCGGTTGTAGGCCAACAACGCTCGAACCAGTGCTTCCCCGTCAATCCTGTCGGTCTTGGCCCGCCGACGGCGACGCGATGTGGCAATGGATGCCGGGTCGACGACATAGCTCTCGATGCCTTCGCGTTCGAGGACCCGATGTATCCAGAATCCATCCAGACCGGCCTCCTGGATTGATATGACCCGGAAACTCTGTCCTGTCCGCACTTTCCCCTTTCGTTGCAGCTCTGCGAAGTGAGCGAGCAAACCCGCAATGTCGCCTCCCGACACGAGGTGTCTCGACATTCTCTCGCCCCCACCTGGCGAAAGCGAAGTCACGAGCCATTTTGAACGAGACAGTTCTAACGAGACAAATATTGCGGCAAGATCGACGCGGATAGCGGCCGGGGCTTTGGTGGTGTTGGCTTGCATGCTGACCTCCAGGTGATGTTTGGCAACTTCACTCTGGCAGAGCGCTGGTCGCCTTTCATCCCCATAGGATCTTCACG
>NZ_JBVVQD010000091.1:0-1586 GCF_055811755.1 Mesorhizobium sp. WSM4840 | reverse complement strand
ATTTAAATCAAATCCGTCTGTGGATATTGACGATTGCGCGACCCTCACCTCGTAGACGGCCAGCGCGGGCGGCAACTGAGAGGGTCATATGACAAGCGATTTTTCCGCCGCGCGAGTGCATTTAGATCGAGCGTATCATTACCTGCGTGGCGATGACCCGATGAGTCGGAGGGGGCGCGAAGCCTTGGATCTGCTAATTGAGACGGTTGCCGTCGAAGAGTTCAAGCAGCCGCGACAAGACGCGGAGGTGCTAATGTTTCCGATTGAGCGCCGCTTCTGAGGCGATCTCCTGGTGGCCACCATGAACATGGCGCAAACACCCTCAGAATACAGCCCGTCCCGGCATGAGCCGAGTCGGGCAATCGAATGGGGCCCGAAGCGTTCGCTCACAACCATCGAATTGAGCTGCCCTGGCTGAAGGTTCCATCATCGTCATCGGCGGCAGCTATTCCGGAATGGCCGCCGCCCTGCAGATTGCTCCGCGCCCGACGCGGGTTCTCGTGATCGACGCCGGACTGCGGCGAAACCGTTTTGCCTGCCATCCGCATGGTTTCCTGTCCCAGGACGGCGTCGATCCGGCCGAGATCGCGAAACGGTCGCGTGAGCAGCTTTCGCGCTACGAGACGCTCGCCTGGTAGAACGGAACGGCCGAACGGGTGAGGGGAGCCGCGACGCTTTCGGCGTCCTACTCGCCGACGGGCGCACGGCGGAGGCCGCCGAGTCTTTTCGCTGCTGGCGTTTCAGATACGCTGCCAAGGTTCAATGGGCTGGCGGAGATATGAGGCAAGAGACCGCCGACCCTACTGCTATGAACTCGATCGGGGCGGCTCGGCGTGATTGGTACCGATCCTGCTCGGTCCACCAGGAACTTCGTCTGCCCGAATGAAGAGGCGCCCTGCTGCTTTGCTCTGCGGGATGAATGCCCATTTCTCCATAATCATCGCATATATCAGTGCTAGGAAGGTCCGAATCGAAAACGAAAACAAATCGGGCGAGGCTTATGATGTTGAGCGCTAGCCGAGGCAAATCGCCTGCACAGCTTTTCCGCTATCTATCGGCCAAGTGGCCTGCGGCGTTCAATCCGAAAGCGCCCAGGCCGCTCAAGATCGGCATCCATCATGACATTCGGGTGCTTGACGGCGAACTGTCTGATGATGAATTGAGGAGAGCCCTGCTGGCGTATACCAGGATGGCCAAATACCTGGCGAGACTGGATGCCGGCGCCGCACGGGTCGATCTCGATGGCAAGCCGGCCGGCTTGGTCTCGGATGCGGACGCGGCGACCGCCAAGGCTTTGCTTTGCGCCCGCAAGCACAAGCAAGAAACCAAGCAAACGCCGGAGCCAAGGGCAGAGCCTCAAGCGCCACCCAAACCAAAACCGAAGCGAACCGCCGTGTTCAAGGCGAAGAATACGGCCGACAGCCCGACCGGCATAGTCGTTGAGACGAAGCGTCGCCGGTCATTCCGAAAGCCGATGGCTTGATCCCCGCTGAGCGATGGCTTGTGCCGACCGGGACAGCCCTGAGGGTCGGAGCGGCGCCCCGTGCCGATCCGAATTGCCGCGATCGCAATGGAGCTGCCGCATT
>NZ_JBVVQD010000090.1:0-1797 GCF_055811755.1 Mesorhizobium sp. WSM4840 | reverse complement strand
GGGGAGAGAAGCTATGGGGCGGCGGCGAGGGTTGTGGCACCATCGTTGCTGTGAACTCAACGAATGGAGCGCCCCGATGCACCAGAATGATCTGAGCAAGTCCCTCGTCGCCTTCGATCAGGATAGCACACTGGTCGCGGTCGTTGAACTGAGCGCCAGGAGCTGGCTGGTGGCCGGGCTGGTTCCCGGGCTTGGCCGCGAGCCGCTGAAGAAGCAGGGTGCCGATCCTGTGGCGCTGCTGAGGCTGCTGTGTCGCTGGCGCGACGAGGCGGTGAAGGCCGGCAAGACGATCGCGCGCATTGCGGTGGCGTTCGAGGCTGGCCGCGACGGCTTCTGGCTGGCGCGGCTGCTGTTGGCGCAAGGGATCGAGACCCATGTGATCCACGCGGCCAGCATCCCGGTGTCGCGCGAGCACCGGCGGGCGAAGTCGGACCGGCTGGACACGCAGTTGCTGATGCGTTCGTTTGTCGGCTGGCTGCGCGGCGAGGCCAGGCACTGCGGCATGGTGGCGATCCCGACGATCGAGGAGGAGGACGCGCGGCGCGCCAATCGCGAGCACGAGACGCTGGTTGGCGAGCGCACCAGCCTTGTCAGCCGGATGCAGGCGACGCTGGCGCGCTTTGGCGTCCGCGGCTTCAATGTGAAGCTGAAGAAGGCGGCGGAGCGGCTGGAACAGCTGCGTGGCGCCGAAGGGGTGCCGCTGCCACCCAACACGCTGGCCGAGCTGCGCCGCGACATGGCACGGCTGCGGCTGATCAAGGAGCAACTCAAGGAGATCGAGACGACACGCCTGGAGCGGCTGAAGCAGGCGCCGCAGGAGGGCACCCATCCCATGGTGATGATGCTGGCCAGGATGATGGGCATCGGCATCGAGACGGCCGACATGCTGGTGCAAGAGATCCTGTCGCGCAATCTGCGCGATCGTCGCGCGGTGGCCCGTTATGCCGGGCTCACCGGGGCGCCGGACGAGAGCGGCTCCAAACGGCGCGAGAAAGGGCTGGCGCGGGCCGGCAATGCGCGGGTCAGGCGCGGCATGATCCAGCTCGCCTGGCGCTGGCTGATGTTCCAGAAGGGCAGCGCCCTGGCGCAGTGGTTCGCGCAGCGCACCGCCGGGCTCCAGCGCAACCTGCGCAAGACCATGATCGTGGCCCTGGCGCGCAAGCTGCTGATCGCGCTGTGGCGCTATGTGAGCGCCGGCGAAGTGCCGGCTGGCGCCATCCTGCGCCCCGCGGCATGAACGATCGAAACCGGCTAAAGGAGCCCACGCCACAACAGGTCCGGCATCCATCCGCCCGCGGCGGAGCAATGCCAGGACGATCCGAGGCGGCGGTGACCCGCAAGCCACCTATGGCATGATATCCCATGCGCGCGGGAGAGAATGGGAACCGCCTCCGAGGAGCCTTGCCGCCGATGCGCATGACTGCATCATGGGTTCGGATCGCCGCGATCCGCCGAATACAAGGTTGTGGGCGCGCTGGCGCCACGCCAGGCAGGTTCCCCCTCAGGTCGCCCTTGCGCCGCCAGCCGCCGGCCGGCCTGACCGAAACCAGCCGATGCTGCAATTGCGAGGCTGTCATGACGCCCCTGACCGGTAACGATAGCGCCGGGCTCGACCCCGTCCAGGACGCGTGCCCGCGCCGGCTCCGCCGGTGCCGCAAGCGGCATCCTGGACAGGCTCTGCGCGCGACGCTCCCTCCAAAAGCAGGTCGGGACGGAGGGATGGCCGCCAAACCGTCGAACAAAGGGATGGCCGCCTTGAAAAGGCCCCTTGACAGCGAAAGCCCCATACAAGGTGGC
>NZ_JBVVQD010000089.1:0-1834 GCF_055811755.1 Mesorhizobium sp. WSM4840 | reverse complement strand
AAGACGCACCAGTCCGATGGCCAAAACATGACGATTCCCCCTGATGCTCCTAAGCCTCGCGAGTAGCGCGGGTCGCATCCATGCTTTGCAATATTGTTGTGCGCTTCTACTTTGGCGCGAATGGCGGTGTCCGGTGAAACGCGCGGCCGTTTTAGGCCGCGCTAAGAAATCAGCGCGAAGCTTTGTAGAGCTTGGCTGCAATTTCCATCATTTCTTCCGGTGCGTAGTCTGGAGTGAAGGCAGAAGGCACGCCGCTTAATTGGTGTATCTTACCTCCATCAGGCATACCTTCGATGACTTCAAGCTCGCCGGGCGGGTCACCGGGAAGCGCCGTTTCGCCCTGTCCCCATATTCCGGCAATGTCCTTGTAGTCCTCCGGACTGAATGTATAGAGCCGTCGGTGCGAACCCTCATCAAGGTATTTCTGGCACTCCGGAATGTTTCCGAGATAGATGTTTGGAGTCGGCAGCATCTTCTCGATTTCAATGCCTGTCAGGTTCTTGATTGCCAGCGCATAGGCGTGCGCGTGAACCGAACCCCGCACGAGGAGATAGCCGCAAACCTCACGGCCGGTCGGATCAGTTAGGGACTCGTAGACCCGCAGCTTGTGCAGTCTGGCCCCGCATTCCAGGTGGAAATTATGGAGCAGATCAACGATGACATTTCCCGTCGTCGTGACAAAATCCATGTTCCAGGACGAACCGTTACTGTTCATCGGCATGGCCCCGCCGGCATTGGAGAAGAATGCCCCAGCCAGGCGAATGTCCTTCATTGCCTCATAAGGTGCGCCTGAGATGTCCCCGCCGTCCTTCTCATCCGCGCCTTCGAGGTCAGGGCCGTTGTTCAGCATGGCAACGCCGTTACTGACGAGCTCGACGTGACCAAGCTCCTCTGCGGTTATTGCTGCCACCAGGCCGTAAAAGGGCTTGAGCTTCGACTTGCTACGAAAATTGAAGCTTTGGAAAAGGTAGTTTCCCAGGGTCGACATTTCACCGTATTTGCCCCCGAGCAATTCTTGCAGGGCGGCACCCGCGTTGGGATCCACCTGGGTAGGAGCGGGTAGTTCAATCTGTAACTTGTCCACGCGCAAAAACATTTGGAGCTTCCTTTGATTAGAGTTCAGTGAAGCCCAACTTCCCCGCATAAGAGTTGTTCCGCAGCCGTCGCGGCGAAAGGTCGATTACAAATTGACGAATTCTGACTAGCAGTTCTGCAAAGATTCGACGCTAAATTCGGCATCGGCCAGGCGGCTAGGAGCGTGAAGAAGGGGCCGCACCAAGCTTCTTCGCAAATACGTGTGACGCCGGGATACCTACATCAAATGCAAATGACCGACGGGCATTCAAGGCCCACGGTGGATGAGTCGCTGGCACATCGAACGGGCGCCGGTGCTTGAGAGTGAACATCGTACTCCCGCCCTTAAAAGGAGTTCCGCGATGGACAAACGCGAGGAATGCGCCGCCGTTTCTGCTCATGACTATTCGGTCATCAAGGGTGCCTTCAAGGCTATGGTGGCTGAAGGGCTGCCTGAACATGTGTGGGCCGAAGTTGCCGAGAGAATGGTTGGCGATTTGACCAGGTCGATCGACATTGATCCCGAGCTAGTCATGAGGATAATTCGCAGATGACTCAACGGCGCGTCGACAAGGAGAAGTTTGAGCGGGCCGACCGCGAGGCGAAGCTCGCGCTCGAGACAGAGCGGCGTCATCGTGAAGCGAAAACCGCGCGTCTTCGTGAGCAGCGGCTCGCTGCCGAGGCGAATGCCAACCCAGAGCGAAGCTACTCGCCGAAGCTCTCATCGTAGCCAAATTTGAACACTTAGCCTTGCCGTTCG
>NZ_JBVVQD010000088.1:0-1881 GCF_055811755.1 Mesorhizobium sp. WSM4840 | reverse complement strand
TTGACCCGACTTGAACAGTAGCGGCGGAACAAGCTGGCAACTGGCTCTGTAAGCTGTTGATTTTGCTGATGCGGGTTTTCGGCGTGCAGGATTTGTAGTGAAAACATTTATCGGTTACTTATTGTTTTGATTTATCTTTAGCGATTCTAACGGCACAATCCCGGCATGTTCGTGGTCGAGAAAGTCGCGCGAGGCCATCGCTACCTATATCTCGCCGAAAGCGTGCGCGAGGGCGGCCGGGTTCGCCAGCGGCTGATCCGGCCGCTGGGACGGAAGGATCAGCTGCAGGCCAGCGGCGCGCTCGATCGGCTGGTGGAGTCGCTGGGCCGACACTGCGAACGAAGCCTGATCTTAAATGACATCGACACCGGCGTGCTGAGCGCGATGCGCATCGGCGGGCCGCTGTTGTTCAGCCGTCTATGGGAGCGGCTGGGGATCGCAGAGGTTCTAGGCGATCTGCTGAAAATCCGCGGCTTTGAGTTCGCCGTCGAGCGGGCGGTGTTCGTCAGCGTCCTGCACCGTCTGTTCGTGTCGGGGTCAGATCGGGCCTGCGAGAACTGGATGGCCGATTACAAGATCGGCGGCATCGAGGGCCTTCAGCTGCATCACCTTTACCGGGCGATGGCCTGGCTGGGCGAGGAGATCGAAGAACAAGCCGAAGGAGGCCTGGGTCCAAGGTGCGTGAAGGATCTGATTGAGGAACAGCTGTTCGATCGTCGCCGCGACCTGTTCACTGATCTGTCCCTGGTGTTCATGGATACAACCACCTTGTCGTTCTACGGAGAAGGCGGGGAGAGTTTAGGCCGGCATGGCCACTCCAAGGATTATCGCCCCGATCTGAAGCAGATGGTGCTGGCGGGGCCGTCCGATCTGCACGGAGATGGTTGCTGGAAACACCGCCGACCTCACGGTGCTGTTGCCCATCGTCGATCGGCTGCGCGACCGCTTCAAGGTGGGACGGGTCTGCGTGGTGGCCGATCGTGGCATGATCTCGGCGGCGAGCATCGCGGCGCTGGAGGCGCGGAAGTTGGAATACATCCTCGGCGCCCGCGAACGCTCCAGCGTCATCGTGCGCGATCTGGTGATGAACGACGAGCAGCCGTTTACGCCGCTTTTGGTCGAGCGGGTCAAGGGCGAGACCTAGCTGTTCGTCAAACAGGTCAAGCTCTCCGGCCAGCGCTACATCGTCTGCCGCAACGAAGCCGAGGCCGAAAAGGACAAGGCCGATCGCCAGGCGATCGTGGAGGGACTGCAAAAGCAGCTGAAGAAAGGCGACAAGGCGCTGATCGGCAACAAGGCCTATCGACGCTATTTGAAGTCTGTCACCAAGGACGCCTTCGAGATCGATCTCGGCAAGCTGGCCCAAGAGGCCCGCTATGACGGGATCTTCGTCTTAAGGACCAACGCCAGGATCACGCCCTTGCAGGCGGTCCTTCGCTACCGCGACCTTCTGCAGGTGGAGGTTCTGTTCCGCCGGGCTAAGGCGCTGATGCGCACCCGGCCAATCTATCACAGCTCGGATGAGGCGATCCGCGGTCACGTGTTCTGCTCGTTCCTGGCTCTGCTGCTGCAGAAGGAATTGGCGGATCTTTGCGCCGCCAAAGGCTTCAGCGTCGAATGGGGCGATCTGCTGCGCGACCTGGACCGGCTGCAGGAGGCCACGATCGAGAAGGATGGCAAGCGCATCACAACCCGAACCCACGTGAAAGGCCAAGTCGGGTCCGTCTTCCAGGCCGTCGGCGTCGCCCTGCCGCAAAATATCCGCGAACAGGCCGCTTGAGTGGCGGCCCAAACCCGCCAAATGTAGTGCAAACACCCGTTCGCGCGCCTTCAACGCATTGAACTAACAACGCTTTTAGAATCTCACTGTTGAGGTAGGGC
>NZ_JBVVQD010000087.1:0-1886 GCF_055811755.1 Mesorhizobium sp. WSM4840 | reverse complement strand
TAAGTCAGGGTGTTCAGTGTCGGAATTGCGTCAGAAGCGGAAGGAACTCCGTCAACTTCTTGAACGTCCGCAAGGCGGCCGACATATCGCGCTGGGTTCACCAATTCGGATTTTACTGACGTTCCTGAGACGGCGTGTGTCCGAAATGCTCAGCATACGAGGCTGAGAAATAGGAACTCGAGCAGAACCCGGTCGCAATGGCGATATCAACATTTGCAAGACTGGTGTGCAGCAGAAGATCCCGGGCGTGTTCGAGCCGAAGGATCTTGTAGTAGCGGGCAGGCGGGTGACCCGTATGCCGCTGAAAAAGACGCTCGAGATTCCTGACACTCAATCCGAAGGTGCGGGCGATCGAACCGGTGCTCAAAGGCTTCTCGAAGTTGCGCATCATAAGTCCGACGGCCTGCGCCAGTTGCGGAGGCAGCGTGTCGAGGCCGACCGAACTGCCCGATCGCTGTTCGACATTGCCGGTCCTGATACGCTCGACCTGAAACTGGTTGGCGATAGACCGTGCCAGAACCTCGCCATGTGCCTGTGTGATGATGTGCAGGATCATGTCGAGAGAGGCGGTTCCGCCAGCGCACGTGTACCTGTTCCTGTCGATGACGTAGAGCTGATTGCTTAGTTCAATGAACGGAAATTCCTCACGGAAAGCCGGCTGCCCTTCCCAGTGCAGGGTGCATCGCGCATCGGTTAGCAGCCCTGCGCGGGCAAGAAAAACGGTACCCATGGACAGCGCGCCCATATGGCACCCTTCGCGTGCCCGCCTTTTCAACATGACATTCAACCGGGTCTGGTCTTTCGCGACGAACGTCATGCCGGCGCAGACGAACAGGTATTCGGGTGCATCGGAACTGCCGAAGCGCTCGTTCACATTTACGGAGATTCCGTTGGAGGCATGGGCTACTGACCCATCTTCCGACGAGAAGCGCCAGCTATAGGCCTCGAATCCGAGAAGTCGATTGGCCGCCCTAAGCGGCTCAATCGCGCAGGTCACCGACATCATGGAGAACAGATCGAGCAGCAAGAACTCGACGCACTCAGGTCGTTTTTCGTCGCCGCCAAGATTCATAGATGTGGCCGCTCCTCGGCTGTTCTCAAAGTGATATCGACAACTTTGGTATACAAGCCACTTCCGGGTCCGGGTTCAAGAAATCATTGCATCTGGATCAAGGCGTCTTATGAGTCAACGGCCTAACCTAATAGAGTTCCCCGGAGTGCGAACTACAGACGCTTCAGCGCGTCGATCACAGAGATAAAGCAATAGCTTTCGGTAACGAGACCCTTTCCGTCTCGAATGACGTCTCGCCGTCGTTCGGCTGCTACGCGCTCTGCTTCGCAGATATTGGCATCCCTTTCCAAAAGCCAGGTTCGGTAACTCGGATCGACTTCGTTGACCGCCACGCCCCTGTGTTAGGGCTGTTCGGGCGAATAGACGACTGCCGTGACGATACGGGCGAGCGCCGTGTCCTCTTTCTTCGGTCGATGTTCTATTTCTTGCGGCAGTCGGCCTGGCACAGCGAGCCTAGAGTGATGCCGCAATCGTTGATGGCATTAGTCTTAGTCTAGCTGGAAGCCGACCCGGCGGGTGAACATGAATACCATGCTCAAGGAAAGCGAATTCAGTGATCCAAAGCCTTTCAAGAGGACACAGATCGCACATCCAGATATTTGGCGGTTTTCTTATCTACCCTGACGCGAATCCAACACACTAACTCCTGGCGCTGGCCGATGGTAGCGCCTGGATCAGCCCGGAAAAGTCTAATCACGTTAGTAAAGTGAGGAAGCCTATTTCGGCGATGCTGGCAAAAGCGCGTAGGACCCAAGAACCTGCGGTCCTTAAGACTGGTTGGAGGAGAATCTGATGGTTAATCCGCATGAGAATC
>NZ_JBVVQD010000086.1:0-2248 GCF_055811755.1 Mesorhizobium sp. WSM4840 | reverse complement strand
ATTACTCCCTGAACGCAAAAGGTAACTTCGAGTTCGATCGGACAATCCCGCTCGATCGTTCCCGCTCCGTACTTGATTTGCGTCTCAAGAGGTAATATACATATGTCACATGTCGCGATCAACCGATTCGCAGAAAGCGGAGCGTCTCAATGCGGCCCATGGGTTGCTCGCGCGTGGGCTGACCGTGGCGGAGGCTGCCTTGTTGTTGTCGCGCCAATTCACCCTGTCCCGGCGTCAGGCCTATCGGTACATCGAGGCGGCCCAGACGCTCGAGCGACCGGTGCCGGTGGCCGAGCCGACGACGGCGGTGACGTTCAAGCTTCCGCCCAGTTTGGTCGACGCGGTGCGGGCGCGGGCGGCGGCCGAGACGACGACAATCAGCGACTTGGTCAGCCGGGCGTTGCGCGCCTTCCTCGGCGAAGCCGGCGGCAATGGCTGACCGGTGCGGCACCAAGGATCGCAGCGTCCACCTCGAGCATGCGTTTGACCGTCTCCTCACCATCAAGCTGGAGCAGGTCTACGGGATTCTGGTCCCGGAGCGGGTCCGTGTCGTCGGCATTGGACCGCGGATAAGGGAGGGGAGCGATGAAGATCGCCGCGATTTATGCCCGGGTGTCCTCCGACCAGCAGAAGGAGGAGAACACGATCGCCAGCCAGACAGCGGCGCTGGTCGCGTTCGCCCGCGAGCAGGGGTTCAGCGTCCCCGATGAATGGGTGATCGAGGACGAAGGCTTCAGCGGCGCCAGCCTGCTGCGGCCCGGCTTGGAGCGGCTGCGTGACCTCGCGGCCGAGGGCCAAATCCAAGCGGTCCTCATCCACGGGCCGGATCGGCTGAGCCGCAAGTATGCCTATCAGGTCCTTCTGACCGAAGAGTTCGCCCGCCATGGTGTCGAGACCATTTTCATCAAAGCGCCGCATGCCGGCACGCCGGAAGATCAGCTGATGCTGCAGTTCCAGGGCATGATCGCCGAGTACGAACGGGCCCAGATTCTGGAACGCTCCCGCCGCGGAAAGCGTCACCGCGCCAAAGCTGGCGAAGTCTCCGTGCTCGGTGGGGCGCCCTACGGCTATCGCTACATCCGCAAGACGCCCGAAACGCCGGCGCGTTACGAGATTGACGCCGCCGAGGCGGCAGTGGTGAGGCTGATATTCGACAAATACACGGTCGAGGGCCTGAGCATCGGCGCCATCGCCCGGCTGCTGCGGGAAATGGCCCCGCCGACACGCAAGCGCGTGACCCGCTGGGAGCGTTCGGTCGTGTGGGGCATGTTGCGCAATCCCGCCTACAAAGGCACCGCCTGCTTCAACAAGACGAAAGTCGGGCCACGGCAAAAGGTGACGAAGCCATTCCGCCTGTCGGGTCGGGCGGTTCATGGCGAAAAGACCTGTGCGCACGAGCGGCCGCGGGAGGAATGGATCGAGATACCGGTCCCCGCCCTTGTCAGCGAAGAGACCTTCGCGTTGGCGGCGGAACGCCTGGCCGACAACAAGCGCTTCGCGCCGCGCCGCACCATTGAGCCCAGCCTCGTGCAGGGCCTAGTGTCATGCAAGAAATGCGGCTACGCGCTCTACCGCACGTCGACCCGTAGCTCGGCCCGCAAAATCCACTATTACCGCTGCCTGGGTTCGGATGGCTGGCGCCATCTCAGCGGTTCCGTTTGCGACAGCCGCCCGATCCGCCAGGATCTGCTCGACCACATCGTGTGGCAGGAGGTCATTTGGCTGATCGAGGATCCTGGGCTTATTACTGCTGAGCTTGACCGTCGTCTTGATGCGGCCCGTGCGAGCGAGCCGACGAAGAAACGGCAGGACGCTGTCGAACGCGACCTCACGCGCGTCGGCAAAGGCATCGAACGCCTGTTGACCGCCTACCAGGAAGATCTCCTGTCTTTGGACGAACTGCGGCGCCGCATGCCCGAACTGCGGGCCCGCGAACAGGGACTGCGAGCCGAGTTGCAGGCGATCCGCGATCAGGCCGCCGACCGGATGTCATTCCTGCGATTGGCCGAGACGTTGACCGCTTTCCTCCAGCGCCTGCGGCAATCGGCAGAGACTTTGGACATCTGTAACCGCCAGAGAATAGCCCGCTTGCTGGTCAAGGAGGTCTTGGTGGACGACGACACCATCACCATCCGTCACTCGATCCCGACGCAACCGACTACGCCTCCGACCGGCAGCGAACCGCCGTCCTCCAAAGGTAATGCGCCGTCCTCCGACCGAAGTTACCTTTTGCGTTCAGGGAGTAATG
>NZ_JBVVQD010000085.1:0-2384 GCF_055811755.1 Mesorhizobium sp. WSM4840 | reverse complement strand
TCGTTGTAGTAGTTCGACGCCTGCTGCACGGAGCGATGCTGGGACTGCTGCATCGCCTCGGGCAGCGGAATGCCGCGACGGGCGGTTTCAGTGAGATAGCCGGAGCGCAGGCCATGGGCGGAAAATGCCATCGGATCAAGCCCGGCCTCGGCGACGCGTCGCTTCAGGATCAGGTTGACCGCCTGCGGCGTCAGCGCGCGTTTTTCGAGATTGCCCCAGCGATCGATGCCGCGGAACACAGCCCCCTCGGTGATCCCGGCGCGTTCGAGCCAGCCTTTCAGGGCCAGAACAGGCCGGCCGACGAGCAGCACGAAGGCGTCGCTGTCGGCCTGCGTCGTCTTGGTGCGGCCGAGCCGGATTTTTAGACACGGCAGTTTGTCCAAAGAGTCGGGAGCGTTGGGATCGGCGGGTACCGGCACTTCTTCGACGATCTGCTCGAACCGGAGCGAAGCAATTTCGCTGCGGCGGCGGCCGCCTGAGGCGAAGGCGGTGATGAGAAGAGCGCGGTCGCGCACGTCGACGAGGCGGTCGCCGGCGCAGGTGTTGAGCAGGGTGGTCAAAATATCGGCGGTCACCGCCCTTTTGCTCTTGCGGCCCCGGGGGCGGGCGCTGGCGCGCACCGCGAGTTTTATGGCGCTGCGCAGGCCTGGCGCGTTGAATTTTCCCACAAAACCGCGCCAGCCGGTCAGCGTCGACCAGCTGGACAGACGCCGGCGTACGGTGGAGGGCGCGTGCGGGCCGTCGGCGCGCAGCAGGCCTTGGGTCCTGAGCGCTGCAGCCACCTCTTCGGGCATGCCGTGCGTGGACAAAAGATCGCGTTTTGCGGGATCCCACAGGTGATGGGCGACGAATTTGATCAGCAGCGCCTCCGGCGCCGGCCAGGGGAGCGAAAAACCGGTCGCGGCCAGAGACCATGCTTCGAGGTAACCGAGATCCGAGGCCAGGGCGCGCAGGGAATTCTCGCCGATGCCTTCTTTGGCGAGATGGCGCAGTGTGGCGACATCGTCGTCGGTGAGGATTTCGGCCAGAAAATCGCGGCGGTCGAATGGCAGCACCGACTCCAGCGCGTCGAGCGCCTCCGCACGGCGCAGTTTTTGGTCGGATGCGGGTTTTGGCAGGCGAAGATCCATGACGGCGGCTCAGAACAGATATTTTTTGTCGACCCAGGCGAGCAGCACGGCGGCATCGCGGTCTGGCAGGCGCACGCGGCCGGCACGCAATCCATCGGCGATGGTGTGGCCGACGTCCGGATCGACCCAGTGCCCGTGCGTCATCAGAAAGAACCAGGCGAAGGGCAGGCCAATCTCGGCGTCGATCGCCTCGGTCCGCTCCATCAGGCGGTGCACCGAAATGCCTTCTTCCAACGCCAGCTTCCCGGCGGGCATTTTGAGCGGCCGCGGGATAAAGCCGATCTCGCGCCGGCCACGATCTTCGAGATCGTGGACGTCGAAGGCCCAATGGTCAAAAATCCGGTGGCCGCAAGCGCTCGACCGCTGCCAGTCGGCAAAAAGGCGGTTCTCGCGCGGCACAAAATCGAACCAGTCCGGATTGGCGTCTAAAAACGCGGTGTCGCGCGTGCCGTCGGGGCCGACCTCACGGATGATGCGGTTTTCGAGCTCGGGACGGCCTGCCTCGCGCTGTTCCTTGCCGATGCGCGCCCGGCGCGCCAAGAAACTCCTCATGTGAACGATGCCGCCGCCGGCGCGGCCGCGCAGCCGGTAGACTGGTCCTGCGAGCTGCTGCGCCTCGGCAGCGGAATCGCGAGAAACCCAGGTCGGCTGGAGGAGATGGTCGATGCTGTTGGGGCGGTAGTCGGGATCAACCAGGGGACCGGCCAAAAACTCGATCTCGCGGCCGAGCGAGATCTGCAAAAAATCGGCGACGCCCGGCCCGGTCGGCGCAAAGGCGAAGGCGCTGGCGCCGCGCCATTCGGCGAATTTTTCTCCGGCCTGGCGATGCCGGTGCCAGAAGGCGGTGAGATCGCCGCCCAGTTCGGCCAGCTCGCTCTCGATCCAGGCGCGATGATCGCCGCGGCGGGTGCCGTCGGCAGCGACGACGGCGTGAGGGCTGCACCAATAAAAATCGTCGATCGTCGCGACGGTGAAGGCAAAGCCCGGAAAGGTCGTGTTGAGGGCAGGGGCGAGCTTGGCGTCGGCCGACCGCGCCTCCAGAGTTGCGAGCACGGTTTCGACGGAAGCGGGGTCGGGCAGGCGGACGGGTTTTTCTTCGCTCATGCCGGTGGGCCCTTTTTGCGCGGTAGAAAGCCGCGCCTTGCGTCATTCTCGGCCGCGCGGGACGTCGCCGGCGGCCATCTTGGGGCCGAAAATGACTGATTTGCGCCGCAAAAACAATCACTATCGATAAGAGGTGATTATCGATAGTGA
>NZ_JBVVQD010000084.1:0-2555 GCF_055811755.1 Mesorhizobium sp. WSM4840 | reverse complement strand
GCCTTCGCCCAGGAAACGCCCGAGGCCGCAAGCACGCAATGGCGCGCCGTCGCCGACCAGATCCGGCCGAAGGTGCCCAAGCTCGCCACCATCATGGACGACGCCGAGCCCGACGTGCTCGCCTACATGACCTTCCCCAAGGAACATCGTGCCAAGCTCCACTCGACCAATCCCATCGAGCGCCTCAACGGCGAGATCAAGCGCAGGACCGAGGTCGTCGGCATCTTCCCCAATGACGACGCCATCGTCCGTCTCGTCGGCGCCTTGCTGCTCGAACAGAACGATGAATGGGCCGTGCAGCGGGCCCGCTACATGACGCTTGAGACCATCAGCCAGATGAGCGATGATCCGCTCATCAGCCTGCCGGCAGTCGCGCGCTGATCAGTCCGGCCCATGCCGGAGAGCACGGCGTCCAATGCCGTCAGCTACACCACGCCAGTGGGCACGATCTGAGGGATGCGCCCGGCCCGGTCTGCTTTGGACGGGATGACCGCCACGGCGCCACGTTCATTCAGGTTGGCGCGCAGCCAGTTGTTGTCGAAAGCCTTGTCGCCGAGGAGCGCCTCAAAATCGAGGCCGGCGATCAAAGGCTCGACCCCGATGCTGTCGTGACGCTGGCCGGGCAAAAGGACGAAGCGAATGAGATTGCCGAGGGCATCGACCAAGGCCATGATTTTGGTGGTCAGGCCGCCACGCGAGCGGCCTATGGCCTGATTTTGAGTCCCCCTTTTGCGCCGGTGCCATGCAGGTGGACCCGGACGAGCGTGCCGTCGATAAGGACATATTCGAAATCGGGATCATCGCTGAGGGTCTTGAAAATACGCTCCCAGACGCCCTTCTGCGCCCAGCGTCAGAAGCGCGTATATACGGTGAACCACTTGCCGAACGCCTCCGGCAGATCACGCCACGGCGAGCCGGTGCGCGCGATCCAAAGAACGGCTTCGATAAATAGCCGGTTGTCGCGCCCGCTGCAGCCGGGATCACCGGCTTTACCCGACAGCTCCGGCGCGATTTGCTCCCATTGGCTGTCGCTCAACATCAATCGAATCAAAGGCTGGGTCTCCATTTCCAGCCTTGAATCAATTTTCTGCCGCTTTGGGAATCTGGAGGCTTCTATGAGGTCCGCATGCTCGACGGAGCGGGCCGGCTGGTTGTCGGACCTCATTGCAAGCCGGATTGAACGAAGCCGCGGGACGGTCTGGCGCTATGGGGATTGTAGCCTGGAGGAGCGGTCGGGATCGTCGGTGCCAGGCTGGTGAAGGGCGTTCACGATGCGGCGACAGCGAAGGATGGTACGGTGGAAGACGGAACCGGGATGGCGCGAGCCGTCGGATAGGCTGCAGTGCTTTCTATCGCCGGGCTGGCTGCTTGCGGCTTTGTGCGGCGGGCCAAGGGTCGAGGTGCCGGCGCGCATGGCGACGGATACCGACCCGGGTGATGTGGACGCACCCGGCGTGATCATGAGGTGTCGTTCCAGAAGGGGCGCGGTTGTGCCTGGCCGCACCGCCAGATGGCGAGCGTGATCATTGGCTCTCCGCAGCAGGGGCAGCGATGCGCCGCCGCAAGGCGCTCGGCGGCGACAGCGGCGCTTTCGGCATCCGGTTCGAGATTGTTCTGCTGCGATCCGGCCAGCAGCCTGCGGCACAGGTTGAGCTTGGCGGCGCGATTGCCGTTGGCGAGGAAGCCGTAGTGGCGGATGCGATGGAAACCGTCGGGCAGCGTGTGCAGGAGAAAGCGACGGATGAACTCGTGCGCGTCGAGCGTCATGACCTTGGTCTTGCCGCGCTGGCGATAGTCCCGCCAGCGGAACGCGACCCGATCGTCGGCCGTGCTGATCAGTCGGGAATTGGCGATGGCGACGCGATGGGTGTAGCGGCCGAGATAGGCCAGCACCTGCTTCGGCCCGCCGAAGGGCGGCTTGGCGTAGACGACCCATTGATAGCGACGAACCTCGGCGAGCAAGCAGACGAAGGCATCAGGCTTTGCCAGGTAGGCGAGATCGCCGAAGAAGCCCAGCCGACCCTCATCATAGGCCGCTCGGAGTTCCTCCAGAAAGAGACGGCGGAACAGGCGCGACAGCACACGCACGGGCAGGAAGAACCCCGGCCGGCAGGCGACCCATCGCCCTCCATCGAGGGAGATGCCGCCGCCCGGGACGATGCAATGGAGGTGGGGATGATAGGTGAGGTTCTGGCCCCAGCTGTGCAGCACCGCGATGAGACCGATCCCGGCGCCGAGATGTCTGGGATCTGCGGCGATGGTGCGCAGCGTCTCGGCGGCCGCCTTGAACAGGATCGTGTACACCGCCGCCTTGTTCTGGAAGGCGATCGCGGCGATCTCGGCCGGCAGCGTGAACACCACGTGGAAATAGGGAACCGGCAGGAGCTCGTCCTGCCGTGCGGCGAGCCATTCCCGGCAGGCCTTTCCCTGGCACTTGGGGCAATGCCGGTTGCGGCAGGTAATGGGCGACGCCCATTACCTGCCTTATGGGCAGATCCAGTAATGGGGAGCTGGGGTGCAGACATTGACATTTTTCGGTGAATTGTTGCGCTTTT
>NZ_JBVVQD010000083.1:0-2748 GCF_055811755.1 Mesorhizobium sp. WSM4840 | reverse complement strand
CTTGGAACCATTGTCATAATACCCCCTGGTTCATGAGTTGTATTCGAAGAGGGTGGGAATGTTGTCTATGGTCTTGATCCATAGACCTTTTCTCTGTCCACGGACGACATGAACGGCTTCCAGCTCGCGGCGCTTCACTCGCTGCAACAGACTTTGGCGCGACAGGCCGAGAGTATCCATGGCGTCGCGGATGGGTTCAAAGCCGTCGGCGGGCGTGGCGAGGAAGCGGGCCTTGAGGTCCGTGGTCAGGCGAATGCGCCATGGCGCGCCAGGCGTGATCTGTTCGCCCTGGATGAGGCCGTCGTTGATGTGGCGGTGGAGGGTCGAGGGCGCCACGCCGAGCGCGATGGCGGCCTGACGGACGGTGACAATGTCGCCGTCGGCGGCCGGTAACTTGGCCTTGCAGACGGGGATCTTCCAGTAGCGGCGCAGATTGCCGACGCGGTTGGCGTCGAAGCGGTGGCCATAGACCGTTCGACGGCCCTGGCGGTTGAGAATGCCGGCGATGACGGCGTCGGGGTAATGTGGCGCCAACCGCCGCAGCAGCGTCAGCGTATCCTCGTCGGTGCGCACCGTCGCCGGCCGCGAGCGCGGGAGGGCGACGGCGAGGTGGCTCAGCGCGCCGCCCTTCCAGCGCAGGGCGAGTTGCGCCGCCGCCTTGTCGCGGTCGACATGGAGGGTGGCCTCCTCGATCAGCGTGCGCAAGAGCTCCTTGCGGTCACGCGCCGTCGTGGTCGGCGCGTGCCAGACGCTCGCCAGATCGGCGCCGAGGCAAAGCAGCTTCTCCCGCTCCGTGGCCGACAGCCCACGCGGACGCTCCGCCTCGCGCCGCACCAGTTCAGCCTTGGCCGCCTCCAGGGCACGCAGGGCCTCCTCCCACTGCTGCTCGAGCGTGCGGGCGACCAGGCGATTGTCGGGATCGACGGCGCGATAGCGGCGCTCGGCGCGGTCAACGGCAAACTGCGCCCGCTCGACATCGAGCCGCCATTGCTTGAGTGCCGCCTCGCGGTCGTTTTCCAGCCGCTCGGCCGCCGCCAGCGTGGCGGCCAGGCGTGCCGGCTCCAGCGCTTCCAGGAAGGCCGCGACCACGGCTTCGTCGATCTGCACGCCGCCGACATTGAGGCAATAGACGCCGCGTCCCTCGGCGATGACCTTACCGGCGCAATGATAGCCCGGTGTCGCGGTGCGGCCACGGTAATGAGTGCGCAGGCGCCGCCCGCAATGACCGCAGCGGGCAATGCCCTGAAGCAGGGCGCCGCCTTCACGCACCGCGCCGCCAGAGCCTCCCCCGGCTTCGGCATGGGGACGGGGGCGGGTGTTGGTCGCCATGCGCTCTCGATTGGCCTCGAAGGTCGGCCAGTCGATATAGCCCTGATGATGGTCCTTGATCAGCACTTGCCATTCGTCCATCGGCAGCTTGCGGATCCGTTTGCGCCGCGCGCCGGTTTCGTCGAGCACCGTCTCTCGACGATTCTTGCCATAGACATAGGCGCCCGCATAGACCGGATTGGCAAGCACGGAATGAACGGCATGGTAGCTGGCTTCGCTCCAGCGCAGCTCATGATGCCCACCAAGCGACAGCGGGAACTTCATGCCCTGCGCGCGCAGCCACAGCCAGGCGCGGCGCGCCGAGCCCAGTTCGGCGAAACGGGCGAAGATGGTGCGGATGACATTGACGACCGCCTCGTCGGGGTGGAGCAGGATCTCGCCGTCGTCCTCGCCCCAGACGAAGCCGATCGGCAGGCCACGGCGCAATTCGCCGCGTGCCGCCTTGTTCTTGATGCCGCCATTGAGGCGGGCGCGCAGGACATGCAGCTCGGCCTCGCTCATGGCGCCTTTCAAACCGAGCAAAAGCCGGTCGTTGAACAGGGCCGGGTGGTAGATGCCGTCGGCATCGGCAATCAGCGTATCGGTCAGCCCGGCCAGCTCGATCAGCCGGTGCCAGTCGGCATTGTTGCGCGCCAGCCGCGAGACCTCCAGGCCGAGCACGATGCCGACCCGGGCCAGCGCCACCTCGCTGGTCAGCCGGGCAAAGCCGGCGCGGACCACGGCCCCGGAGCCGGACAGGCCGAGGTCCTCGTCGATGACGACGATGCGCTCGGCTGGCCAACCCAGCTCGCGCGCCCGGCCGGAGAGCGCGTATTGCCGCTCGGTCGATTCACGGTTGTTCTCCACCTGCGAGGCGCTCGACTGGCGCAAGTAAACAACGGCCAGGCGGGCCTGGTGAGCGGCGGTGATTTTGCTGTGTTCAGTCATGATCCGCCTCCCTGGCCATCAGCATGTGAGCGATCATCAGGGCGAGCCGGCGCAACGCCTTCGCTCGTGCTTCGGCGTCCAGCCTTTCCCAGGCAGGCGGGTCGGGCCGCCGGTCGCTTTCTTCGTCGGGAAAGGTCAGCTTCAATTGTCGTTGCATGCCGCTCCTCCTTATCATCGGGCGGCGACTCGCCGGCCCGCTTCAGAAAAGCGTCCACCAGAATGCGCAGATTGAGAAAATCCGTGAGCCGGCCAAGGTCGGTGGGACGGGCCGGCAGGTCGGCGACAACGCCGTTGGCAGCGCCAAGATCCGTCCACGCTACCGGCATGTGGGTCCGGCTGCCGTCCGGCAATTCCACGAGCAGCAACGGTGTGCCGCGGCGCTTGAACCGGCTGTATGCAACCAGGGCCCGCCCTTCAAAGGCATGGCCCGCGCGTGTGATCGTCACCGATGTCGGAAGGTCCTGGTGACGGGCAGTCTGAAGATGTTTCCTT
>NZ_JBVVQD010000082.1:0-2780 GCF_055811755.1 Mesorhizobium sp. WSM4840 | reverse complement strand
AACCCGCATCAGCAAAATCAACAGCTTACAGAGCCAGTTGCCAGCTTGTTCCGCCGCTACTGTTCAAGTCGGGTCAAGCTGTCTGAGGCGCTTCATCTTGGAGGTTATCAGCCGAGCATACTTCTCGCGCTGGGCATATAGAAGGTCGCATCCGAGATCCCAGCCTTCCGACACACACTGCCTAAACCGGTAAATTGAAGCTGCCTCGTACCGCCACGCCGCACCTCGTGATGATCGGCGGCTCAATGACCGCACGAAGTAATACGGAAGAGCCAGTTTTCCGGCAGCAGGTCAGTTGATCACCCTTAGCCACCGTCAGGAACTCTTACATCGGTCGGCGGCTCGGCGCCCAATAGATGCTTCACAAAATAATCCCACCTGCGCTTCGTCACATATCCATTGGTTCCGGTCGTGGTATGATCAAGGTCGGGTAGCATCAACATATCAAAGTTTTGATTTGCTCTCGCAAGGGCCCCAGCCATCAGTATCGTGTTTAATGGATGAACGAGGTCGTCCGCATCACCGGACACAAGCAGGAGGTGCCCCTTAATCTGAGCCGCAAGGGGATAATTCGACTGGGATTGGTAGGAGTCGGGGAATTCAGCAGGCATTCCAAACCAGGCATCGTATGAAAAATCGGCTGCGAAATTGTCATGAAGTGCCGCGGATGAGACGCCGACTTTGAAGACGTCAGGACGTTGGGCCATCAGCCGTACGGTATAGTATCCCCCCCAACTGTGCCCGTATATCCCGACCCGTTCCGGATCGAGAAAATCGTATCTCGCGGCGAGTTGCTTCACGGCGGTCGCATGATCCGCCGCAACAACATCCGGTGAGCCAAAGTTCGGTCCCCAAGTCGCGTCCCGAGCGTCACGGTCGAGCAGCGGTGTTCCGCGGGCGTCGAGCACGAAAACTGCAAAACCGAGTTGCGCCAAAGCCATGGCGCCCTTTGCGCCTTCGCCCGGGGACCGGACGGGCGCATTATACCTTTGCGGCCCGGCGTAAATCGAATCGATGATAGGGAGCTTGCGGCATCCGTTCTTGCCCGATGGTAGGTAAAGCGTACCATGTAGGACCGTCTGGCCATCGGCAGCCGTGACGCTGAAACGCTCCGGCGGAACCCAGCCGCGCTGCACCAAGGGCGTGAGGTCGGTCCGCCAAAGTTCCGATATGAGGGCGCCAGTGCTCTTCCTTAGGACAACCCTCGGGGCCTGCGACAATGTCGAGTAAACGTCCACGAAAGCGTCAAGCTTCGGCGAGAGATGGACTTCGTGATCGGCGTCCTCTGGCGTTAACAGGACGGGCTGACCACCGTCGAGCGAAACACGATAAAAATGCCGTAGGTAAGGATCACGTCCCGGCTCTCGACCAGCAGCGGAGAAGAACACCGCACGCTCACGCGCATCAACTGCCGTCAGATCGACAACTGACCAAGCACCCGAGGTCAATCGCCGAACGAGCTTTCCAGAAGCCACATCGTACAGATATAGATGTTCTCGGCCATCCCGCTGAGAAAACAAGACGAGCTGGCCGCCATTTCCTACAGGCGCGAATGTCTGAGCACCATCATCATAGATGTTGATAAGGCGCCGTGGCTTGCCGCTATCGTTTCGGTCGACCAGAACCTTGTGAGGAGCCCCAGTCTGAGGATCCACCCTGTAGACCGTCAGAGTTCTGAAGTCTCGGGACTCCGCTCCGACGAACAAATAGCGGCCGTCTTCCGTCCAGACAAGCTCCTGCCCGCCGGCTCTCCAGATCGCCAGATGCAGCGGGGGAACTTGCAGCTCACGTATTGTGCGCGTCCGGCGATCTACGACAATCAAGGTGACCGTGGGCACATTGGTGTCGCCCGGAAGGGCGTACCGATACGAATGTACTTCCGGTATCCGGCGCCCCACCGCGTCCGGAGCCGACCCAACTACGAATGGGAGAGATCGGAGTCCACGCTGGTTTACGCGGACTGTGACGAAGTAGCGCGAGTCGGGCGACCACTTGCCGACGACAGGCAGAACCCGGCGCTCCCGTGTCAGGGGGCCGGATCCATTATCACCAATCAGGCCGTAGGCGATGTCATAGGTCCCATCGTGCGTCAGACGATAGTGGGAGTCCGAACTCGTCTCGAGCATCGTCAAATCGTATCCATCGCGCAGAATTTGCACGGTACCGTCTGGCGACATGGCTCGATCCCCATTCGAATTGGCTTTTGGCTCTGGCGATTCCGCGGGCTCAACCCTTTTGCCATCCTTCACATTGAACGCACCCAAGCACTTCGATTCGGATAACGCCAAAAGCCGATCCGATTCTAGCCAACGGAAATTGGGGAACGCATCAGGGACCACGGATTCCGCTGGAGAAGCGAGCGCGGCGGCCCGCTTGTAGCGCACCGAAAGATCGGCGGACGTTGGCGGCTCACACTGCTGGCCGGGGGACGCGATCCCGCATTCCCACTCCCCTTGAGGTTTTTGGGGATCTCCTGTGATTGCCCGCCCTGCCTCTGGGAGTGCGGCGCCAGGTGCACCCTTCGAGGTCATGGCCATGATCGTCCTCCCTTGTGTTGTAAAGGTAGCTCGCAGTTCCTACTTCGGCGCCGCGACGAACCGAGCCTTTAAGAGCTGCCGTTGATCGATGTTGGCTACCGGACACATGGCGTCACTTGGGCTGGCTGTTTCCATCGTCTGCATGAGAAGGCACAGGTTGACAGAAAGCCGGCCGCCAGCGCCGGTACGACTTTCAGCACGATCTGGCTAAGCGGCCAGTTCCACGGGGTGATCAGTCCGACG
>NZ_JBVVQD010000081.1:0-3095 GCF_055811755.1 Mesorhizobium sp. WSM4840 | reverse complement strand
CGGCAGCGAACCGCCGTCCTCCAAAGGTAATGCGCCGTCCTCCGACCGAAGTTACCTTTTGCGTTCAGGGAGTAATGCCCGCCCCTTGCGGGGTGCCCCTGTCCGTCTCTTGCTTCTCGCCGCTCTCAAGGACGCCGGCTCGCAGCCACAGCCCGATGAGCCGTAGGATACGAGGATCAGCGATCCTATGCGCCACCATCCGCAGCAGCCACTCGTGGTCGACCGAGTCGAAGAAGCTGCGAATGTCGGCATCGAGCACCCAGTTCACGCGCTGGCTCATGATCGCCGTATGCAGGGCATCAAGCGCCATGTGGGGGCTCCGCCCCGGCCGGAAGCCGTAGGAGAACCCCAGGAAGTCGGCCTCGTAGACAGCACTCAGCACCTCGGCCACCGCGCTTTGGACGATCTTGTCTTCCAGCGCCGGCACCCCGAGAGGCCGTTTACCGCCATCGGCTTTGGGAATGTAGACCCGCCGCACCGGCTGTGGCCGGTAGCGACCGGTGTGGACCCGTTCGCAGAGATCGCGGAGGTTACCCTCCAGTCTCTCTTCGTACTTCGCCACGGTTATCCCATCGACCCCAGCACTCGCCTGCCGCTTTTGTCGCCGGAACGCCCGATACAGGGCGGCCTCGTCGACATGATGCAGCAGGGCCGTAAACCGGGTTTGGGCAGCCTGCTTGGCCGCCGCGTTCACCCGCTCGAGGTTCGGCGGCAAGGCAACCCGGCTCTGTGTCCGGACCTTGGCTTCCTCGCGCAGGCTCCCCTCAGGCTGGTCCCTTCCCTCCACGCGTCTCGTTTCCTTCGACGGCTTCACCGGTACTATGAACCAGTCCGACTCCCGACCTCAGCTCGGACAGCAGCTCTGGCAGTACCTTGCCGCTGTCCCCCGCTGGAGACCATTCCAGCGGACCCGGTCGGGCCTCTCATGTTCCGATAATTACCTTCCATGCGTGATCCGGCCATCGACCCCGGCGGAGCGGCATCGTCTCGCGTAACGACGATGCTCATATTGCCTTCGTGACTAGGGAACACACTCGGCCTCCGCGAACATCCACCTTTCGAGGCTCATTCCCGCACCCCGCATGGCTCCTGTCTACACTTCAGACCCCGCGTTACCGCGACGCCCGCAAGACTCGGTCCCGGCTTGCCCGCTACGGCTTTGGCCGGATGGGACTTGCACCCACAAGCAATCATCAGCTTGGCATGACGTACTCCCCACAGGTGGTGTAGCTCGGCGGTAGCGAAGCCGCTCGCGAGCGCGCCCTCGATAGCGCTGTAGCGAGCGAGCGGCTTTGCGGTGGTCATCGACAGTTCGCCGGTAAGGTCGGGTTGCTGACACCACCTGATTCGGAGGCCATCGATGACCGACGACATGATGAAGCTGCGCGCGCTCGTGGAGAAGACTCCGGATTCCGATCTCTTGCGCGAGATGATTGGCTTTGCCGCCGAGCGGCTGATGGAGCTGGAGGTTGGCGCCGCCACCGGCGCCGCCTATGGCGAGAAGAACCCGTTGCGCACGGCCCAGCGCAACGGCTATCGCGAGCGCGACTGGGAGACGCGCGCCGGCACCGTCGAACTGCGCATCCCCAAGCTCAGGAAGGGCTCCTATTTCCCCGGTTTCCTAGAACCGCGCCGCATGGCCGAGAAGGCGCTGACCGCCGTCATCCAGGAGGCCTACGTCCAGGGTATCTCGACGCGCTCGGTCGACGACCTGGTCAAGGCGATGGGCATGAGCGGCATCTCCAAGAGCCAGGTCAGCCGGTTGTGCGAGGAGATCGACGGCAAGGTGAAGGCCTTCCTCGACCGGCCGATCGAGGGCGACTGGCCATACCTGTGGATCGACGGTGCGCCGTGAAGGCGCGGGAGGTGAACATGAGTTAGCGATCATCTCTCGAGTTTGCTGATTTCCGACCGGCGGCTGCAATGCCGCCCTGACCGCAGGAGCAGCGGATGGAAGGGGGTCGAGAAGCTCAACCGGGCGTCGCCGGTTGGGTGACATAAGCAGATCGGCCTTAACTGTACCGGATGCGGGCCATTGACCGCAGGCCGGGCTACCGCAGTGCCTATGGCGAGACAACGAAGTGAGCGACTGAAGCCTCGTAACACAGATATGCCTCTGAATCGCGCAATGGCGTGGAGGCACCGACAGCGATCAGAAGCGGTAAGGCTCGTCTATCCTTACTGCTGGGCGCAGCGATTGCGTCCGGGATGGGAGCCGCTCCTTGACCCATTCACCGTATCGCGCGGGGTAGAGCTCATCGCCTAAGGGCACCAAGGTTGGAGATCGGAACACGGGAACTTGGATCGTCTGCCCAGTACGGAACTGGGCTCGCCGCGACGGCCGGAGATGGACGACACCAAGGGCGGAGCTTCCGTAGTAGTCGGAGTGCGGGAAAGCCGCGCACAAGGCGAAGGGAAGCAGGAAGATGGTAGACTTGTACGACGGAGGAGTGATCTGTGGACATGGATCACTGGGCCGACGAGGCCTGGGTACTCGGCGTTCAACGCAAACTCTATCAGTGGAGTAAGGCAAATTCCGAAGACGCGTGGCGAGACATGTGGGGTTGGGTTACCGACCTGCGTATGCTGCGTCACGCCTGGCGACGCGTAGCCTCGAACCGAGGCGGACGCACAGCCGGGATCGACGGGATGACCGTGGGGCGCATCCGGCAGAAGGGTGAGCATCGCTTCCTCGAAGGGCTTCAGGCAGAATTGCGCTCCGGCGCATATCGGCCCAGCCCTGCGCGGCGCAAGCTCATCCCCAAGGCCGGTAAACCGGGGCAATTCCGGCCCTTGGGCATTCCCACGATCAAGGATCGCGTCGTCCAAGGCGCGGTCAAAACACTTCTGGAGCCGATCTTCGAGGCGCAGTTCTGGCACGTCTCCTACGGGTTCAGGCCCGGACGGAGCACGCATGGCGCCTTGGAGTATATCCGTCGAGCTGCCTTGCCGCAGAAGCGCGACAAGGACAGGCGGCGGAGCCGGATGCCGTACCCTTGGGTTATTGAGGGGGACATTAAGGGCTGCTTGGAACCATTGTCATAATACCCCCTGGTTCATGAGTTGTATTCGAAGAGGGTGGGAATGTTGTCTAT
>NZ_JBVVQD010000080.1:0-3353 GCF_055811755.1 Mesorhizobium sp. WSM4840 | reverse complement strand
CTGCCTTATGGGCAGATCCAGTAATGGGGAGCTGGGGTGCAGACATTGACATTTTTCGGTGAATTGTTGCGCTTTTTGTCTCCATAACAGCGCGGTCCTGCGCCTCCGTCGGCTCGGCCATCGATGGCCGGTCACAAACGGAGACGAATATGTTGGAGACCTACTTCTCGGCATCGAAGCTGCTGGGGCATCTGCGGAGCGGACCAAGCGGACCATACCTTGACGGTTTCGCAGCCGCGCTCGAGCGGCAGGGCTATAGTGCCGGCACGGCCGCGCGATATTTGCGGGCGGCGGCGCACCTCGGCCATGTCGTGGCTCGGCAAGGGGCAATGCCCAACGACATTGATCTGGCGATGTTCAGCGAGCACTTGCGCAGTTGTCGATGTCCGCGCGCCATGGGAGGGCGTCGCAACCACCACACCATTTTCGGCGCCAGGCTCTTTCGCGAGCACCTTGTCGAAATCGGCGTTTGCGAGTCCGCCGCTGCCGCATTGCAGCGTGCCGAGCCGTGCTTGGTGGCTCACTTCAAAGTGTGGCTGCGCAAGCACCGCGGGGCGTCCGATCCCACCATAAAGCTCTACGCCCGCGACGCCGCCCACTTGATGGCGGCACTCGGGGACGATCCAGAAAGGTGGGAACCAGCCGCCATTCGCAGCTTTTTCCTGGACCGCGCGAGCCATTGCGGCAATGGAACCGTCGAGAAGCTGACGACCAGCCTGCGCGCGTTCTTGCGGTATCTTGCTGTCGAAGGCCGCTGCCGAGCGGGTCTCGCCGATGTCGTTCCTGGCTATGCCCGTTGGCGGCTTGCCGACTTGCCGCGATATCTATCGGCGGAGCAGGTGAACCGGCTGATCGCGGCATGCGATGGCGAAGTCGTTGCGCGTCGGCGTGATCGCGCGATCGTCCTGCTCTTGGCGCGCCTCGGGCTGCGGGCCGGCGACGTGGCGCAACTCCACCTCGACGACATCGAGTGGGAGACGGGCTCGCTGCGGGTCTCGGGCAAGTCGCGCTACGAGGTGCGTCTGCCGCTTCCGCAAGACGTCGGGGATGCGATCGCCGCCTACCTCGCGTGCCGCCCTTCGACCTGCCCGAGCGATCACGTGTTCCTCCGCAATATCGCGCCGTTTCGACCGTTCCGGAACGGTGACGGCATCTCGTCGGTGGTGAAACGCCTCATGCAGCGGGCCGGCATCGTGGCGCCAGTCAAGGGCGCACACGTCCTGCGACACACGGCGGCGACAGAGATGCTGCGCCATGGCGTTCCGCTCGAGAAGATCGGGTTGGTCCTGCGGCACCGAGGCATCGACACGACGGCCCATTACGCCAAGGCCGATGTCATGCTCCTGAAGCAAATCGCGCAGCCCTGGCCGGAGGTTCTCTGATGTTGAAGGCCATCGAGACTTATCTGGCGCTCCGCCGTGCCACTGGATTCGCAATGCTGAATGCGGAATACCTGCTCAGGAGCTTTGCCGCCTTTGCGACCGAGCGCGGGCAAACGCATGTCCACACGCAAACCGCAATCGATTGGGCGGCGCGGGGACCGTCTGTCGCGCAACGCGATGCCCGACTGAAAGCCGTTTGCCGCTTTGTGCGTCATGTCCGGGTTGAAGACGCCCGGCATGAGCTTCCGCCGGTTAATCACTTCGGCGCCCGCAAGACGCGGCGCTCGCCGCATATCTACTCAGCAGCGGAGATCAATCGCCTCATCGAGGCCGCCGTTCGGCTTCGACCCAAAGGCGGCTTGCGCTCACGGACCTATGCGACATTGATCGCACTGCTCTCAGTCACCGGGTTGAGGATCTCCGAAGCGCTGAAGTTGACGGTCGCCGACGTGACGCGCGACGGCCTGCTGATCCGCGAGACGAAGTTCCGGAAAACCCGCCTGGTGCCGCTGCACGACACGGCAGTAACGGGCTTGACGGGCTATCTGGCGCATCGCCGGCCCTGTTCCGAGACTGATCCGGTGTTCGTTGACGCGCGTGGTCTGCCGCTGCGCTACATTGCTGTCAAAGAGACCTTCGACAGGCTGGTTGACAGGGCAGGTATCGTACCGGCGGCGAAGCGCCGCCCGCGTCTGCACGATCTGCGGCACACGTTTGCGGTGCGTGCGCTGCAAGGCAGTCCGGCAGATCGAAGCCGAAGCGGCGCGCATATGGCGGCGCTTGCGACCTACATGGGTCACGTCAACATCTATGCGACCTACTGGTACCTGGAGGCCACCGCCGACCTCATGCGCGACGTCGCCGCGGCCGGTGAAGGGTTCATTACCGAAGGGAGGCAATCATGACGCCGATTGCCCCCCTCATCGAAGCGTTCCTCAATGAGACACTCGCCCGCCAGCGGGGCGTCAGTCGGCATACGCGCGACTCCTATGCCCTGAGCTTCCAGTTGCTCTTCATGTTCGCTGCAAAGAGGCTGAAAGTCTCGCCATCGACGCTGACGCTGGAACAACTCGACGCCCGCCTCATCAGCGCCTTCCTGGAGTATCTCGAGGATAAGCGCAAAAACGCGCCGGTGACGCGCAATGTCCGGCTGGCGGCCATTAAGTCCTTCTTCCGCTTCCTCGAATACAGGCAGCCGGCAGCCCTGGAGCATATCCGCCGCGTCCTGGCGATCCCATTCAAGAAGACGGATCGGCGTCTGGTCCCCTATCTCCTGCGGGAGGAGTTGCAAGCGGTGCTCGACGCTCCGGATCCCGCCACGCGTGATGGCATCCGCGACAGGGCCATGCTGCATCTGGCGGTTTGCGCGGGTCTGCGCGTGTCCGAGCTGACGGGGTTGAAGCTCGAGGACATCGACCTGTCGTCGATGAGCATTCGTGTCCTGGGCAAGGGACGGCGGGAACGGACGCTTCCCTTGTGGAAGACCACGGCCGCTGCCCTGCGCGCCTGGCTCGCCGTTCGCGGGCGGGTTGCAGCACCCGAGGTGTTCGTCAACGCCCGGGGAGAGCCGCTGAGCCGATGGGGCTTCGCCTATCTGCTCAAACAGCATGCAGCGACTGCCGCTCGAGCGCATCCCGGCCTCGACAAGAAACGCATCTCGCCTCACGTGCTCAGGCACACATGCGCGATGATCATCCTGCAAGCAACGCAGGACATCCGTAAGGTGTCGCTGTGGTTAGGACACGCCACTCTGACGACCACTGAAATCTACACGCGTGGTGATCCGACAGAGAAGCTCGACGCCATGGAATCGATCGTTCCACCGCATCTCCGGCGCGGCGCGTTCCAGCCGTCCGATAGGCTGATCGCGCTCCTCAAGCGCCCTTCGTAATGGTGAGCCGGGTTGGCGGCGGCGGACACAAGAGCGCGATCAAGTCGCCGCCAGCTCCCCATTACTGGATCTGCCCATAA
>NZ_JBVVQD010000079.1:0-3621 GCF_055811755.1 Mesorhizobium sp. WSM4840 | reverse complement strand
TGTCGCACTGCACTTAAATGTAAGATTGCGCCGACTTATCGCGACCGCTGTACCTAATCATGAGATTCAATGCCCCTGAGTCTCAATTCACCTGCAGCGGCTGAGAGTTTCTCGAAACCGACATGCCGGCGCCGATGGCATCGAACCGTGTATAGTGGGCGCCAAGCGTTTGGCGCTTGAGCTCGGAGACTAACGCCGGACCTGCCTGATAGACGATTGAGACACCAGCGAGCAGCGCCATGCGGAGTCCAATAGGCAAGATGGGTCTTGCAATCGTAGGTCTTGGGAGTCCCTGTTCGGCGACAAGCTCATCGAAACCTGGAACGACGGCGCCAAGGATGGTGGAATGGCGTATCGATGCCTGATGATGGAAGGGCTTCGGGCATCGTCTGACGAGCAGTAACCGGACGATATCGATTGGCGACACCCAACCGACAGATGCTGCTCCCCTCAGCGACTGATCGATGAGCCGCTCGCCATGGACAGCATCTACCCAAGGATCCTCGAACGGCGATGACGTGCTTGCGAGGGCAGAGGCACCCTCCCTCGTCTCTTGATGCCGTTGTCTGCAAACGGGACAGGTTATCCGCCAACCCTCGATCCAGCTTCGCTGTACCGCACTTGCCGCTCCTTGCGATCTGTTTTGCTCGTCGCAGGCGATGCAGCATTGAATAGCGCGTGGCGCGACGAGCCGCGCTGCCGATTTTGGGAACCCAGATGTGGTCATTGCCAAGATTGTCGAAGATTGGGACCGAAACAACCTCGCAATGTGAACGGCGGCGGTTGGCCCCAGGTTTGTATCGGTTCGCCGCAAAGATGTTGCCGCCGGAATGGCATGGCGAAGCATTGTGAGCGGCGAGACGCCGTAGAAATCGGCATGGCGCGTGATCCACGACGACAGGAGCTCATCTGGGACGGGTTTGAGAATGACTGGAAGCGGCCTTGTGCCGCCGAGCTCTCGGATCATGCGTAGGCTGTTTCAGCGCTGACTGGCGGGCGCCAACTTTCCACCGCTTCATCCGTGATGTGCTCTATACCGCTCTCGATCGACTCGGCTGCGAGGGTCGTGATCGCGTGAAAAATATTTGCAGTGATGCCGCCGCTGATCTGCAGAATTCGGCGTAGAGATTTCGGCGTCAGCACCGTCGGTCGGCGAAGCGGCATATTCCGCAAAATGGACGAGACTAGCGCTTCGAACTGTTCGTTGGCCGCCCACCTATTCAAGGTCAGCTCGCCAAACCGGCGGGCAAGCTGTACGTCGCCGCTTATCGCTTCGCGGGCTTCGATTACTCCGAAGCAAACGAGTGAGATCTGAAGCCGATTGCTGAGAAATCGCAGCGTGTTCAGCACGACCCGCTGCTCGCGGTACGAGCCGGCGAGAATGTTATGTACTTCATCGATCACCAGTACCTGGACGCCGACGGTTTTCAGAAGCCGCAACGCCGCCTGCTCCATCTGCACGATGTCGGCGCGGGGTGCCTGTGGCGCTCCAAGTGCAGCCAGGATCTCGGCATATAAACGGCGTTCACCTGGCTTCCCCGTCATCTCGATTGCCAGAACCGGCATAGCCTGAACGCCGGTCGTCGGATCAAAACGGGAGGGGTTATTTTCGCAGAATTTTTCCATGATCATCGTCTTGCCCATGCCACTGTCGCCGTAGATGGCCACCGAGGGCATGCGCGTGCCGCGCGGATGGTCGACCAGCAGGTTGAGACGATCGAGTGCCTGCTTGGCGCGCGGATAAAAAATCCATCGGCGAGCCTGAATCGCGCGAACTCGCACAATGTCGGGCTCGCCGAGGAGGTCTTTGGCCGCCTGCGTCAGATGGACGTTATCCGTGCTCAAAGGGGCTCAATCCAGATCTTCGACGGAGGGAACAGGTTTGCTTGAATCGACGCCCCGAAGCGAGCCCACTTCATCGTCATCCACATTCGTTTTCGCAAGCCGTTGGCGCCCTTGTGTCTTGTGTTTCGCCTCCTCGATCAGTTTGCGCTGCGAAAGCGCAGTGCGAATAAGGACGTGCATGTCAATTTCGCGTTTGCCCTGAGCGTTGAGTTTGCGCCGGGCAGCCTGCGCCTCCCACAGCGTAATCGGCGCGAGTGTCACATCGGCATAGCGAGCCTCCACAAAGCTGCCGAAGTGACGCCTGACAAAAACGCGCGACAAATCGCGCGGGTCGTATTTCACAATCAGGCGGGCCTTGGCCCGCCCGATGTCGGCGGCCAGGGCGGGCGACCAGTAGCGGATATTGAAAAGATGGATGCCGGTCGGGCGCAACGTTCTCTCTGCCTCCGGCAGGAAGGAGATCCAAAACTGCATACGATCGTTCGGCAGGCGCAACACCAACTCACTCTCCTGCTGTCGCCAGACCGCAATCGGTGGCCGACGGAGTGCGCCGTGGATAGCATGATGGTATTGTCCGACGATCTCGAGTGCGATGTAGCGCTCAAGCTCTCGGAGTGTCAGTGTCGCATGGCGTTTGGGATCATATTCGCGCCGTTCCTCGATGTTGCTTGAGGTCGATCCTGGCAGCAGATGAACCGCGCCCATCTGCGTGCCGATCAACCGTTCGATGTGGCCCCCGAAATGGGGCGTTCCAGGCGGACGCCAATCGATCCTTATGCCGTTGTCCCGGCAAGCACGTTCGAACGCATGACTTCGAAAATCCGCGCCGTTGTCGACATGTATGGTTCCCGGCAGTCCGGCCACGGGCCACGCTTCATGGATACCCCTCTCCTGCAACCATGGGGTCTTGTCGAACACGGAGTGCAGTATGCAGAGGCTTGTCGACAGTCGCGACGGCGCCTCCATGGTCAGATAGAAGCCAGTTACCATCCGAGAAAAGATGTCCAGCGCCAGTGTCAGCCAGGGCCGTCCGAGCGGCAGACGCGTTTCTTCGTCGACAACGAATACGTCAACTTTGGTATGATCGATTTGCACAAGTTCAAGCGGCCGCGACGCCGAAAGGGCACCTGGCGTAGCGGTTGTAGCTTTGACGACCTCGCTCTCGCCGCGCTTACGCCCCCTCACCTGTAGATCGATCTCTTCAACCCGGGATTTGATGGTGCGCCAGTTTGGCGGAGTAAGGCCGGCCGCTGCGCAGGCGATTTGGACCTGCCGAACCAACTGCGAGAAGGACGGGCGTGTCGGCTTGAGATAAAAGCCTTCAATCGTTCGTCGCACGAGGGCTTCTCGATCTTTGTCGAGGGCGCGATGTCCCTGGCGCCGACCGCGCTTGCGGTCCATCAGTGAACTCACAGTGCCACCTGCTCGAAACAGCTTGATCATCCTGTAGAGAGTGGCCCGGCTGAGGTCCAGTTCCCAAGCCAGATCCGCTACAGCCTGACCGCTCAGACCTTTTGGATAGCGCTCCACGAGCTTGCGGATTGCCTCTTCGCGACGGCACGCCTCGTTCCACCGAGCTCGCTCCCCATTATCATTGCTGTCGTCGCCCATGCTGCCTGCGAATAATCCAAGCTAACGTTAGACCGTCAGAATCTCACATTAACTGCAGCGAGCCAAGCGTGAATCTCAAATTAAATGCAAATTCTCAATTTAAGTACAAGGCTAAGAGCTTGATATCATTAGGCGAGAAGTCTCACCTTTAAATACAGCGCGACA
>NZ_JBVVQD010000078.1:0-4331 GCF_055811755.1 Mesorhizobium sp. WSM4840 | reverse complement strand
CGTGTTCGTGCTCGGTTCGGCGCTGTCCGCGGCAATCGGCACCGGCGTCAAGGCGGCCTCGACAGTGGCCTCGGGAGCAGGGGCGACCGCAAACGCCGGGAACGACGGAGGCAGCGACGCGACTTCGTATTTCGTCGATGCGCTGTTCCGCCCGACCGATCCTTCCAGGCTGGCGGCGCCGGGCGCGGAGGGCGATGCGACAGCAGCCGCACAAGCTTCCCGCATCCTCATTACGAGTGCGGCGGCCGGCGAAGTCTCGGCCGACGACAAGACTTATCTAGGCCAACTCGTGGCCGCTCGCACTGGCTTGTCGCAAGCGGATGCTACTGCCCGGGTTGATGCGGTGCTTGCTCAGGTCGAGGCGGCCAAAGTCCAAGCACAGGAAGCAGCCGACACAGCTAGAAAAGCCGGCGCCACCTTCGCGCTGGTTGGCGCGCTTTCTCTCATCATCGGTGCGTTCATCGCCAGCGCAGCAGCAGCGTTAGGCGGCAAGCAGCGCGACGACGAAGAAGACGCGCTCTATCTCACAGCAAGTCGAGGCTGAAGACGTCTACTCCCGGCCGACCGAGAGGATCGGCCGGACTCTATCTCCCGCCACGCTCTCTTGTTATTGTGCAGTGCAGCAACGATATTGCTGCCCACGCGTTGCACAGATTGCCGTCCATTCCGGGCGTCAGAACAGGGACGGCCCATTGCGAGAAATCTCCGACACCATCGCCCGCCTCTCCGCGCTGCAGGCGCGACATGCCGTACATCCCGCCGACCTCGGTGCGTCAGACCAACTCCGGACGCTGGCCGACTTCGGTACCAATCCCGGCGGGTTGGGAGCGAAGGTCTACATTCCCAATGACCTATTCAAGGGCGCCGCAGTCGTCGTCGTGCTGCATGGCTGCACACAGAACGCGGTCGGCTATAACCATCATTCCGGCTGGTCCCAACTCGCCGACGAGGCTGGCTTCGCGCTGCTCTTTCCCGAACAGCAACGCGGCAACAACCCGAACCTCTGTTTCAACTGGTTCCAGCCTGGCGACACCAAGCGTGGTTCGGGCGAGGTGCTTTCGATTCGCCAGATGATCGAGACGATGGTCGTCACCCACGACCTCGACCGAAGGCGAATCTTCATCACCGGCCTCTCGGCCGGAGGCGCAATGGCGGCGGCCATGCTGGCGACCTATCCGGAAGTGTTTGCCGGCGGTGCGTTAATCGCCGGCCTGCCCTACGGCAGCGCAACGACAATCCCGGAGGCCTTCGATCGCATGCGGGGCCACGGCGGTCCTTCGGAACAGGATTTGCAACGGGCCCTCCGCGGCGCATCGGATCATCAGGGACCGTGGCCGAGGATTTCGATTTGGCACGGTGCTGCTGACCACACGGTTTCGCCTTCCAACGCGGAAGCGATCGCAGGCCAATGGCGGGGAGTCCACCGGCTTGAGAAAGCGCCGACGCGTCGCGAAGTTGCCGGATCGCACGCAAAGCAAGTCTGGCGTAACGGCGCGGGAGAGGCCTTGATCGAAATCAACATGATCGCCGGGATGGGCCATGGCACGCCGCTCGGCAACGGCCTGGGCGCTCCGGGACCTTATATGCTTGATGTCGGCATCTCCTCCACACGCGAGATCGCGCAGTTCTGGGGGATCTCGGCAACGGAGGAAAGCGCCTCCCGGAAATCGAGGCCGCAAGTGCCCGTCAACCAACCGCCACTACCCCAGTCACCGGCGCCAGGTATAGAAAATGCGAAGACGAAGCCCCCACAGTCGACTGCCATCCATCAGTTCCCGCGTCACCCGGAATCGGGCCAGCCCGGCGTGAAGAAGATCATCGAGGATGCCCTGCGGGCAGCGGGCCTGATGCGCTAGGCGGGCGGCGCAAATCGCTCGCCGGCTGTCTCGCCGGCCCGCGAAGGTCAAGCGGCTCCGACCAGGCAAGGGAACGCGTCGTTCTTTGGAATTGGTAACCGCTTTTCAGCGAGCAGTCGCCATGCACCTCGTCCAGATCCTGCTTCCTCGCGCGGACGACACCGGTCGCCCATTTGGCCGGAAAGATTTCGACCGTGTGAAGGAAGACCCTGGCCAGCCGTTTCGAAGGCGTCATGGCCTATCTGCAGGCGCTTGCGGAAGGTCATTGGCAGGATGGCGAGCAGTCCAGCAAAGATGATATCGTCATCTTCGAAGTGATGGTGGATGATATCGACCTGCCGGACTGGCGCGAACGGCGCGCAGAGCTAGAACGGCGGTTCCGGCAGGACACGGTGATCACCCGCTACATGCCAATGCCGCTCGTATAGAGGCCGTTATCGTGTATCCATCAACGTCAATCCGCAAGACCGAGTACGATCCGGAGACAAGGGTTCTCTCGGTGTGGTTCGTCGCGAGCGGCAGGCGTTATGACTACGAGGCTGTGCCGCCGGAGACCTATGCGGCGTTCCGAAACGCCTTCGTAAAGGGCCGGTTCTTCAACGACCACTTTCGCGACCGTTTCCGGCACCGCCTGATTGCCGAAGCATAGCGATCGTTGCCTGCACGCGGAGACTCATGCGCCGGTTTCGGAGTTTGACGCGCCGGCTGGCTTTGATTCCGGTGAGCCCTTTGTGGCGTAGGAAAATCGACAGCAGGACCAGGACGGCCGTCGACATGAATTCCGACTGCCAGTTCTGAAAGGACTCGAACCATAGCTGGGCGTCGAGAAGATAGTCTCCCAGGGATTGAACCTCGCCGCCGTGCCGAAGCGCCTCCTCGTTCGCGGCCGCCAGGCTCGCCCACCAATGCAAGGCAAATGAGATGATGAACAGCAGGGCCAGCGCCAAGCCCAGCGAGTATGAATAGAGCCACGACAGGATCGGGTTGCGCCTGCGGGTGGCGGTCGGAAGTTCGTCCTCGGGCCGGTTGGGATCATCGGGATCACGAGACTCGGCGGAACCGCGCTGGAACAGCATTGCAGTCAGCATGACATAGGCCGACATCTGCAGGAATTCGCTTTCCCAGTTTTCGAAGAGCGCCGAGAGGAAGTCGCCGCTTTTCAAATAAGCCAACAGTCCGATCGCTGCCGAGCCATGCTCACGAAGTTCTTCATTGTAGGCAGAATGCCCCGACCAGATCATGCCGAGTGCGCTGAACAGGAACATCGCCACCAGGGCGATCGTAAGCCCGTTGTCCCGAAATATGGTTCTCATGATCTTGTCTCCCACGGAGCCTTCGGCTAGCGCCAGTTCTCCAGAACCTCTTCAATCCTCACCGCCTCGACTTGCTCGCTGAAGCGAGAGCGGTAGAGCTCCATCAGTGCGTCATGCATCTGGTCGACCGAACTGCAGATGGCATCGGTCGCAAGGACGACACGAAAAATCACGGTCGATGGCGCCGAGGACCGTGGCAAGCACGCAGACATCGGTTTCGCCGCCGGTGATGACCAGCGTGTCGATCCCTGACCCATTGAGCATCGCGTCGAGCCGGCCTTCAGTCCACGGCGAATAGACATGCTTGTCGAGCGTTCTTGCCGGCGGCACGAACCGCGCCAGAGAAGGCATCAGATCGACGAGGCCGGCATCCATGTTGGCAAGGGTGACCTGAGCGTCTGAGTCGTAGGCAGAACTCTCTGCCGCGCGACGAGGGCAATGAGCCAAGCCCAGTCGCAAAGCAAAAGAGAACGCTCGAACCGAGGGAACTCAGCCTCTACCTGCGAACTGTCTCCGGACCTCGAGCATTCTGAGCATTCACGGGGAGGCGAGGTGTTTCTTGTTCATTGCGCGTCGCGGCAACGGCCGCAACGAACGCCTTCGCCGCCGCGTCACACATAGTCCGCGAAGGCCCGTTAGAATAAAGAATGACCTTCGCAGCTTTCAGTGAGAGACCATGCTTTTGCGCGAAGAATTCAACCTCATACGAGTGGTTCTCGGAGGCGGGGTCGGGATTGCTTTTGATCTTGCCCATACGGGCCGTGTACGCGGATATACGAACCCAGCCTATATCAAATGTTAGTGCCGGAACCGAATCGGCGCAGCAATATTAGAGCGTCATGAGCACGCGCGGCGCTGATTTTCTATATCGCTGGATTTCTAGCATATGCCTGAGGGCGCGATCGGTGATCCAGTGTTGGTAGTAACCGACCTGGCTGATAGCGCCATGAAGGCCGCGGGTGCACAAGGCATCGCCAGTGGCGACATCGACGAAGAGATCGGAAGCGTTTACGAAGTGATTATCCATGCCTTGCAACGTCGACGTGGCGGACGAGCAGATTGAGGGCACGCACAGGGACAGCGCCGTTACCTTCTGGAAATCTGACAAACACCCGAGCGAAGTATTCACCGCGGCTCCCGCACCATGCTGAGATAGGTTGGA
>NZ_JBVVQD010000077.1:0-5749 GCF_055811755.1 Mesorhizobium sp. WSM4840 | reverse complement strand
TCAAGACCATAGACAACATTCCCACCCTCTTCGAATACAACTCATGAACCAGGGGGTATTATGACAATGGTTCCAAGAAGTTCTTCAAATCCGCCTCTAGCACCCAACTGATCTTGCCACCTGCGATGACCTCGTTGAGGGTCGCCAGGGCATGATGGGCACTCAACCCAGGCCGCCCGCCGAACGAACAGGGCAAGAAGTCCTGCTCATAGATGGCCGACAGCACCTCAGCCGTGGTGCGTTGCAGTGCCCGGTCAGAGACAGTCGGAACGCCAAGAGGGCGCTTTTCCGTCTTGCGGGGCTTGGGGATGTAGACCCGCCGAATGTTCGGCGCGGGATACCCCTGGCGGTGGATGAACTGGAGCATCGGCCCAATCCATCCGTCGAAGCTCTTCCTCGCCGCCTCCACCGTCTGTCCATCCACCCCGGCGGCGGAGCGCTTCGGTATCTGTAGAAGATTCCTCTGCACTCGTTCGCGCGTGATGTGATGGGCCAGCGAGGTAAAGCGGAGCTTTGGCTCACTTCGAGCTTTCACTGCTATTTGTTCAAGTTTCGTTTCCATGGTCAGCTGATCTTCTCTTTGAATAGAAGGCTGTGACTCGCGTTGAATGGAGCCCATGTCGCCCTAGAACAATTCAACTACCGCTGACCGCTTCCCCTTGTGGCCGGCTCTCCCGTCCTCGGAGTACTATCAGTCAGTCTGACTTCCACCCGACCATCAGCCCCTTCTCACCTCATCGGCTTGGCAGGTCCTACAAGCTTACGCTTGAGCCGGATGGATCTCCCTTGTTCCCGTCAATGCCTTCGGTTGCATGCTGGCGGTACGAACCCCGGGAGCACCTCAGACCGCTTGCGAAAACGCGGCCTTTGATTCCGCCTTCCCCTTTGAGAGACAGGGTCGGCTACTCCGATCACGTTCGATTTCGGGGCTATATTCCCGTTCACTTCATTCCGGCCTACAACCTCCCTGTCTACGCTTCGCAACGGCCGTCACCGGACGCCACGCAAGACTAGGTTCGCGGCTGCTCGCTAGGCTTTGCCGCGGCCGTCATCTCAGACGGCTGACTTCAACGCGCTTGCAAGGCGCAACTCTCGCCGAACGGGACTGCGCCTTTCGTTACGCATCCGGCTCTCCAGAAGACACGGCGAAGTCAGGCGTTTCCATCCATGCAAGACGAAACCGGGATACGGGTGTCCAGGCGAGCAGATGTTGCTCGATCGGACCCTCGCGCCAGAGCCGTCTCGTTGTGCGGCGACTGCTCGGTTGATAGGCTCCCCATAAGCCGCGTTCTCGTGCTTTTGGGCGTTTCTTTCGCAACCACCGCCAGATTCGCATGCCCGTGTACCGGTCAAGGCTGGTGAACACCGGGCCTGCATACGCGCAGTGACGATAATAGTTCGCCCATCCGCGCAGGATGGGATTGATCTCTTTGAGTTTATTGCCAAGACTGGGCGAGGTGTTGCGACCTGTCAGTTGCTTGACTTTCCGACGAAGATCACCGGCCTTGGCCTTGCGGATTTGGACGCGCGGGCCGTAGCCATAGCGTTTGTCCCAATATATGCCGAAGCGGAATCCGAGGAACTCGAACCCGTCCGTCATGGACGTGACCTTCGTCTTTTCCGATGACAACTCGAGGCCTGTGGTCCGGCGAAGGTTTCCGCCAACGCGGTCTTTTCCGCGTGGGCATCTTCCTTCGTCCCGGAGACAAGAACCACAAATCATCCGCGTAGCGCACAGGCAAGAACGCACAGCGCCCGGCTGTACCATCGTTGATGAGCGCGCCTCGCTGCCGATGTCGCTAATTATTTCGTGAGGCTGCTGCAGACACGGCTGAACTGCTGATGGCTATCGCTTCTATCCGCAATCCTAGAAGGTGTTCCACCGATGCGTTGCCAGCCGGCGCCATGTGACGCCTACGCGGGATTGGCCGACTCCTATCCGGCTTTGCGAAATACGCCACATCGATTCCGCTTGATGGTACGCATACGACGAAGTACGACGAAGGCCGCATGATTGGCACGCGGGCGCGGCGCGCTTTATGATGGCGGCCGAACTGATCGACTTCCCGCGCTTCAACGTCACGTATGGGCAGGAGCAGCCGCACTCGTCTCGTGGTGTATGGATCCGCAGCGAGTACCCGCAACCGGATTGAGCCCTGGCGGAAGATTCTGCCTTCGTTGGTATGGCAGGCCGGCGGTTCGAGATCCGCGACGAGATCACTCACGCGACCACCGACCTACTGGAATGTCCACCAACCCTTCGTTTGGGGCAAGCGCCGGTGGCATCCAGCCGAAGCTGCCTGTTTTTGCCCTGTTACAGCGAGCTCTAGGACTTACCGGATGTACCACTAGTCAGCATCCTCTGCGCTTAGCCACAATGCTCACTTCCAGACGTGGTTTGCGACACGAAGAAAATTTTCTCCCATTATCCCCCTCACGTCTCTGTCGGAGTATCCGCGCATACTTAGAGTGTCGGCGATTTGCGGAAATGCTTCTGGGTCCATGAACCCGAGATTTGGCCCATTTGGATATTGGGAATTCGGCCAATAAACAGTGTTCCATGAGGGCACCATGTCTTTACAGTCTGGAAAGTAATCCAGCCCAATACCAATGTGTTTGGGGCCAACCAAATCCGCCTTGTGATCAATGTGTCTGACCAAGGCTTCAACGCTGGCGTCACCCGTTCCCAAAAAGATACCTAGACCGGTGACACCGCTCACTCCGCCCTTTGCGGCGCACGCTATTATCTGCTCATCGGAGATGTTACGTTCATGATCGTAAATCGACTTGCAATTTGAGTGAGAGAATATGACGGGGTTTTCTGATAGCTGGATTGCCTCCATCGAGGAGTAGTAAGAAACGTGGGAACAGTCGATCACCATTCCTAGCCTGTTCATCTGCTCAACAATATCTCTACCGAACTTGGTGAGACCTTGGTCTTCGTCATGACATCCGGCGGCGGCTCCGTTGTTCCTATTGTAGGTAAGCGTCATCTGCCGAACCCCAAGATCATAGTAGAGGCTCAACATCTCTAAGGAGCCATTGAGGGCACTCATCCCTTCAATGTCAAACACAATAGCTAGCTTGCCATCTGTCTTGGCCTGCCGGATATCCTTTTCACTGCGGACAATGACGCATTTGTGTGGACGGGCTGCAACAGCCGCTCGATAGACCGACAAATTCTTGATGCATTCGGACCACGGACTGACATCGGAACCGACATTGAGGGTCAACAATGTCACACCAGAATCAATGTAGCGCTGCAGATATGTTGGCTCGACAGCATCGTTAAATATGATTTCCGAATGACTGTCCCATATCACGCCCTCAAAGCGCGGGCCTTCTCCGCTCACAAGATGCCTCCCTGCAAAGTGATCATGGTGCAGCGCTGCTCAACAGGCACATCATTGCGAGATCGTCGAGAAACCAATCCTGGCGCTTCAAAAGCCGCTCTCAAAGCTGAAGTCCAAAAGCCAATCATCCGCGCCCGATCAGGCTGTGCAACCCCGACCAGCTCCGCCTGATATTGGGCGCTCACCGGCGTGCCCTTCACCACCCCAAACCGGAGTCCCTTTTACGCGAAATGCGGGGTCCGATTACGCGATCATCGACATACTGTAAATTGGTGCGCATTTTGAATATTCCCAACGCCTACATGGGACGCGACATCGCTTCAATAACGTTGCTCAGCGGCCGATACGGCAAGCCCTTCTTCTCCGCTGACAGCGCGTGGGTCAGGTGACCACCGTAGCAACAGACTCCGTTACGCAGGCTTTCATCTTCAGTGATGGCCTGCAAAGATTTGAGACTGGCGATGTAACGAATGTAAGCGAAAGTTCGCGCTGTGAGCAGCCGCGTCGCCGTATTAGCCACCATTGACGGAATATGATCGCAGTTGTAGTGCACGATATTTTCTTCGCGATACGAGTGGTAGAGCGATGCAGAAGAAGTACAGGTTTCGACCAAGTCGCGATCACAGGCAGTACAGTCACACAGAATGCCGCCTCTCTGCATGGCTCCAACCATGCCTCTGTCGATCAGGTACTCCATTCTCCGCTTCGGAAGATCGGAGCGACGCACCGCACAGTTGAGGACGATGTCGATCTCCGGCAATGCCGCCGCGATCGTGTCCTGAGTGCGTGAAGGATCGTTGTTATTCATGACGATCAGGTTAGTGCCCGTTGCGCCGATGTAGTCGACGCCTTCGGTTTCGAAACGCGCGTTGGCTTTGCAATTGAAATCCTCGCGGCCTCGAGTGACAACAACGGTCAAGGCAACCCCGAGGTCCGACAAGTATTTGAATGCGGACAGACCGATATTGCCGCCTCCGATGATCAGAGCCCGCCCTCCGGGGAGAAGGTTCTCATTTCGCGGGCAGAACACTCCTTTTTCCTTGGAGCACAACTCCAACGCCCGCTGAGCGAAGAGATAACCAGTCAGTTGGCTCATCGGCTCAAGCAATGGGTACCGGCCACCTTTTCCCACCCACTCGTAAGCAATTCCAAGAAACCCTCTACTGATGAGTTCAGAGATATCCCGAGGATCAATGTTCTCATCAAAATGCAGATACGTGAAGAGGATGTGATGCGGAGCATAGTCAGAATATTCTGAGCGCAGCGGTGCCTTCACCTTGAGGAGGAGCCGCGCCCGGGCGAGAACCTCATCTTTCATCGCAACCTTCCCCCCGCAGGCCTGATAATCCGCATCCGAGAATCCAGCCCCTTCCCCGGCGCCGATTTCAACATAGATGTTGTGACCGAGGCGCGAAAGAGCCTGCGCCTGGATCGGCTGGAGTGCGACACGCCGCTCGTCTTCTTTGATTTCCTTCAAAACACCGATGTTCATCACTAAAAACTCCCCTTGCAGTCTTCGGTCACGCTGCACTCCAATCCGCTGCCGTGACCATGCCGTACGAGTGTAGGCCACCGAGTTTTGGTGTGCCACTTTGTCTGCGCGGTCTGGCTCGCGGGTGTCGCCTTGACGAATGGTCGGTTCTTAGTATCAGACAATAGGCCGAGCCGCCGCTGAGCATGAAGGAGGACAACGGGGTCACCGATGCGAAATAACCTCGGTCCGCGAGTTGTCGCGAGCCGCGGGCTGCAGCTAGAGAGGATTAGAGTTTTCCTATTTCCCACGACGATTTTCCTCGCGCCACCAACGAAATACACTCCGTCGAGGGGACCAAAGAAAACTGATCTGAAACTACGATTGCGAACCTTCGAAGTGTTGAGACTGTAGTCATTCGTCACTGTCCATAGTCTCTAATCTACAGTCATTTGCGTTGTTCTGCTTACTGGAATACAAAGCTGCCGCTTAAGGCGCCTTCAGCAGACGGGAACCGTCAAATCTCTACTCCATTCTCAGACGGCATCAAGTTATGTTATGTTAAGTTTATTTTTTTGGAAGTGTCGTGAACGTGTAGATTTTGTTAAAATCGTTAATATAAGTTATTTTGTTAATTGGTCTGGACCATGGCTGAGGCGCTGATGTCCTCCTGCTTGAGGATAGTCATGGTTTCATTTCAGGGCCTCGGGCCGCTTGTTTTCCAGCCTGGGTTTCGTTGCGAACTCGGCTGGCGACACGTTGCCGAGGCCGAGTGTCGTCGTTGGTGGTTTTACAGCACGACGACAGTACGCCCAAGGGCTCGCGGAGCACGAGCTTTTTTACCCGTGGCCCTACCTCAACAGTGAGATTCTAAAAGCGTTGTTAGTTCAATGCGTTGAAGGCGCGCGAACGGGTGTTTGCACTA
>NZ_JBVVQD010000076.1:0-6118 GCF_055811755.1 Mesorhizobium sp. WSM4840 | reverse complement strand
GCTGACCTCCAGGTGATGTTTGGCAACTTCACTCTGGCAGAGCGCTGGTCGCCTTTCATCCCCATAGGATCTTCACGGAAGCAGTAGGTCCGCTTGTGGTGTAGGAAGGCTGATAGCGGACGTTCAACTCCCAAGTTCCGATGTCGTGAGTGACCCAAAGGTGACATTTGCCGGTCACCGGTTCCCGTCGTGCGTTCTGGGAGTGCTTCTACCGCAAGGCACTATCCTTCGCGCCAATGAAATGGTCTGGTTCCAAGAGACCCTATTGGCGCAACTTAGCTATTCATGAATGCGACGTTTGACCCAAGGCGGAAAAGATTTCGAGTGGCCAACCCATGAGTGCCCCCTCGGGAATCGAAATGCTCCTTCGCTGGCTTCGTAGGCTGCCGATTCCCAACGATCGCATCGGGCATCTCGTACTGAGCGCCTTCCTGCTCGCGACCGCAAACACCTTCGGTTCCTCCTTGGCGGCTGCCCGGTTTCTATCGACCCAAGGCGGCGAGGGGATCGCGATTTACTACATGGTGTTCGCTCTCGTCTCGATTCCCGCGTGGGTTGTCTATGCCCGGATGATCGACCGCGGCAGCCGTGTTGTCCTGCTGCAGCGGTTCATGGTCGCCGTCATTGTGATGACAGCATTGTTGATCCTCGCCAGCGGGTTTGGCGGTACGGCAGCGGACTATGCGCTCTACGCGGGAATCAGCGTGTTGGAGTCGCTGCTCTACAGCGTCTTCCAAGTGGTGTTGATCGACTATCTGACTGCGCGCGAAATGACGCGCTATTCGACGCGTGTCGCTGTCGCCTTGTCCGCAGGGGGCATGGTGGGTGGCAGCCTCGCCGGCTTGCTTGCAGGTTTCGTATCGCCCTTCTGGCTGCTCTTCGGCATGCCGCTGATACTGTGCCTCTGCCTCGCGCATCTGGCCTGGCTGTCTCTCCGCTGGAAGCCGGCGGGCGAAAGGGAGGAGCAGGGAGAGTCCGGAATACTTGAAAACCTTCGCAGCATAGGCAGCATGATGCGGGGATTTTTAATAGCGATTCTGCTTTCAACCGCACTTTTCCTGAATATTGTTACGCAATGCATCGCCGAGTATATGGTTTTCAACATCTACACCGACAGTTTTCCGGACGAACAGTCGCTTGCCAAGTTCTTCGGACTGATGAGCGGCGCCCTGAATTTTGTTGGCATGGCGATCGGGTTGTGGCTGACCAGCCCGCTGATGCAACGGCTCGGCATCGCGCGCATGAACCTTGTTTTCCCAGCCGCGTGCGGAGTGAGCTTCATCGCCATGCTTGCCAGTCCGGCGCTGCCGGTCGCGATGTTTGCGCACGTCGTCTATGATGGTCTTTCCAAGAATATCGATGCGCCGGTCACGGCAATCAACTACAACGCAGTTCCAGGGCGGTTTGCAAGCCGGCTGCGCGCCTTCAACGACAGCCTGATCTATCCGATGGCATTGGCCGTATCCGGGCTGCTGGTCTGGGTGGTGGCGCAATTCGCAGGTCTTTTCGGTGTCGGCGTGCTCGGCGTTGTTCTTAGCCTCTGCTTCCTCGCGTGCGGATGGAGTATCGGCTGGCGCTATGTCAGCGGGCTTGTAGGGATACTGCGAGAGGGGGCTGTTGATCTCGATCGCGACGAGTTCCTGATACGCGAAGCATCGGCCGTCGCCGCGAGCAACAGTGCGGACCTCGTCGTGATGCTAAGTGGACAGGACAGAACTGCGACCGAACTTGCTCTGCGTATTGTTGCCCATACCTCGATAGGACCATTCCTCGAACCAATCACCGAGAAACTCACGACATCGGGCGACGAAACGGTCATCGCCCTGGCTCGTGGAGGCGACCGGCATGCAGCAGATCTGTTGACACTCTGGCCCAATGCGGAACCGGTGCTCCGCGTCCGCATCGCCCAGTACCTTGTGGCAGTGGGGCGATCCCTGCCCGAGGATCGGGATCAGGCACCGGTGATGATCGCGCTCGATTTGGCTGCACGCCTCGGCAAATCGCCGGAAGCGGCGCAAGCGCTCGTAACGATGGTCCAGTCTCAATTGGAGGTAGCCACGGCACTGCTGCCAATCGCCGCCGCGCGGTGCGACGACGCGTTCACGCCGATGCTCGTCAGCATCATTCGCAATCATGCTTCGCTTGAAGAGGTCATAGTCAAGACGATCGCTGCCCTGCCTTATTCCAAGCCCGGGAGTACTGGTCTGCCCCAGGACCTGCTCGAGGAAGCCGTCCGTTCCAACGACACGGGACGACGAGTGATTGGTTATCAACTGGCGGTGCGAGGAGGCTGGCCGGCGAAGCGTATCGCTGTCGGGCTGACGGATCGGGATGAATCGGTACGCCGCGTCGCAATCGCGGCATTGGTCGCCCGCAAGGATTCCGTGGCAGCGGTATTGCCTATGCTGCGAGATGAGAATCCATCCGTCCGCCTCGCCGTTATCGAGGTGCTCGGCCACGTAGGCGCCACCGAAGCCCTGTTCAGCTATCTGCAGAAAGATGCCTTCCCCCGTATTAACAGGTATCGCCAATGGCGTCAGGCAGTGCCCGACAGCAACCTCGCCTGGGCTGCGATCGCCAGAATTGCAATGGCAGAGGCCAATCAGGCCGCGATCGACGAGGTCCTGGTGACGCTTGCTGCCCTCGGCCACAAACAGACGGTCAGCTATATCCGGCGCTTCCTGAGCGCCCGCGATGAGCGTATGCGTGCTCGCGCGGCAGAGGCAATTACCGCCGTCGACCAGCGGCGGTTGGTGACGCCGCTCATCCCACTGCTTGACGGTGATACGGCCAAGCGTGGCAAGACCCTGCCTATCAAAACCGTGCTCGATGCCATGAGCACCTCCTCGTTGCCCTGGCTACGCCGGGCCGCTGTGGCTGCACGATCATTGGAGTCCGATATGCCGAATGCCGAACACGGTTTGCTCGACCGCCTGCTTTTCCTGCGCAATGTGCCAATTTTCGAAAGCTGCTCGCTCGACGATTTGTATGCGGTGCAACAGGTCATGAAGCGCACCGACTACCTATCCGACGAGGTTATCGTCAAGCAGGGCGCGCATGGCGAGGAGCTTTTTGTCCTCCTTGAAGGCGAAGTCAAAGTGAGACAGCGCGGTCCTTCGGGCTTCACCGACTTTGCAACGCTGAAACCCGGCTCGATGTTCGGAGAGATGGCGCTGTTCGGCGAAGGTGAGCGCTCGGCGGATATAGTTGCGGTCGGGTACGCAAGCTGCCTTGTGCTGGAGCGTTCGCATTTCGAGGACCTTGCCCGGCAGCGGCCGGGTATTCTGCTGCAGATCTGCCGGGTGTTGGGTGGAAGACTGCGTGCCGCGAACCAGAAACTCCATGACCTGCAAACAGCGAAGTCAGCAAAGAGTGGGTTGCTGGAATCCAGTTCTACAGCCCAATCGCGCGGATTGCAGTGATTTTCAGGTAATCGGAATGTCCGTTACGCGGCGCAAAGCTGCCTACCGTCTTGTCGCCAGCGCAAGTCAGATATGGGTCAAAACGGACGTTCAGTAGCGTACGTTACTGTACCTCTGCCGCTTCCAATCCAAGTCAGCCCGCGCATCAGCGGCTGAAGCTCCATTGTGCGCGGCTGCTTGCCATCAAGTATTGCCTCGATCAGATCCGGCGCGAGTAGCGTCAGCCTGAGCATATGAGACACGAACGACCTGTCGAGGGTCTCCCCTTCTGCCAGTTCGCTGATCGTCGCGAACTGGCCTGATTCCAGTTGCTGCTTCCAGCGGAACGCCTGCACGACAGCTCGAAGCAGCGTGTTGTCGATGCGTGGGCGTGACGGCACCCATGGCTCGGCGCCGGCTGGTGAGACGATGACCTTGCGGCCGCCGCGCTTGCGGATGGCGAGCGGGATAGAGACGGTCAGGGTGGTGCCGTCGCGATTGATCTCGTGATTTATCATCAGGCCGCCTTCCGCAGGTTCGGCCGAAGCTCGGCAATGATGCTGGTGATCCCTTCGGTTCGAAGACGAATGGAGATGCCTTCGACATCGACGTCGATGCGCTCGACCAGAAGCTGGACGATGCGGGCCTGCTCGGTCGGGAACAGTTCGTCCCAGAGCGCATCGAACTGGATTAGTGCGTTACGCACCTCGGTCTCGCTGATGTCGCTGTCTTGTTCGCACACCACGGTCCAAGTCTTCACGATCATCTCGGGCGATCGGAGCAGAGCGCGAAGCTGGTCGATGACGGCTGACTCGATCTCGCCTGCTGGCAACCGTCGCACCAAGCAGGTTTCCGGTCCGAGCTTCTGCACGCTGGTGGTGACGTAGTAGCGGTAGAGGCGACCCTTCTTCCGCGTGTGTGCTGGCGTCATCGCATAGCCGTTGTGGGCGAAGATCAGGCCGCGTAGCAATGCCGGTGTTTGCCCGCGGCAATGCCCTGCCCGCTTGCGCGGTGTCTCGGCAATGATCGAACGAACCTTGTCCCAGAGGTCTCGCGATATGATCGCCTGGTGCTCGCCGGGATAGCTCGTGCCCTTGTGGACGGCTTCGCCGATGTACACCCGGTTGCTGAGCAGCTTGTAGAGATAGCCCTTGTCGACTGGCCTGCCACCGCGGCTTGTGACGCCGTCGGCATTCAGGGTGCGTGCCAGAATGGTTGCCGATCCGATCGACAGGAACCGCTCGAAGATCATGCGGACCGTTGCGGCATCTTCCTCCTGGATGACCAGTTTGCGATTTTCGACGCGATAGCCGAGCGGGACGTTGCCGCCCATCCACATGCCCTTCCGCCGCGACGCCGCGAACTTGTCGCGGATGCGTTCGCCAATCACCTCGCGTTCGAACTGCGCGAACGACAGCAGGATATTGAGCGTCAGCCGTCCCATCGAGGTCGTCGTGCTTTGCTGAAACCGTCATGCCGATCATCGGGTCATTGCAGAGAGCGGGCATCACCAGCCTCCGCGGCATTGCAATGGCCGAAGGTACGCCTGAACAAACACGGATTGCCCTGCTCAGGGACGGCGACTATTTTGGCGAGATTGCACTGCTTAAAAATGTCACTCGCACCGCGAGTGTGAAAACGCTCACCCCATGCACCTTTCTATCGCTGCAGCGCGAACAGTTTTCATATCTGCTCGAACGTGCACCGCACCTACGGGCGCGGCTGGAACAGGTGCTGACCTCGAGAGAGGCAGAAGGTGAAGCGGAGCGGCCTTTGACAAAGGGCGCTGCACATGATCCTCTGACCCGAGGCGTCGGTTTATCGACGGCATGATCCCGACCGAAGCGACTATACAGTAATGATGCATCACACAAGCCCTCCCTTCGGAGCAAGTTGCTAATTACGATAGTAGAGCCGCATCGTCGATTTCCCGAGTCCAACGAACTATCCGTTACGCAGGAGTTTGCTGATGCAAAACGAAATTGTTTTTGCCCATAATCCTTTTAGCGAGCTGACGGAAGTTCGCGCTAGCGCCTTGCATGGTTGGGGTGTGTTCGCGAGACGACTCATCCCTAAGGGGACAGTTTGGTGGCAGGCGCGTTCGCAAGATGTGCTGGTGATAGAGCGAGATCAATACGAAGCTATTGACTCCTTGCCCCGTACCGTTCTTGTCAATGGGCTTCTGGACGCCATTTTGCATTATAGCTACTACCCGAGTGGTCTTAACCGGCTTATTTTGATCCTGGATGGAGCACAATTCACCAACCATTCATTCACCCCCAACTCCGTCGACGACCCAACCAAACTTCAAAGCTTAGCGCTTCATGATATCGGACCGGGAGCCGAAATCCTGGAAGACTATTCCCACTATGGAAAATGTCCGTGGGCCCCTCTGTATGGCGAATTCGCGAAAGCGATTTGGGAACGGAATTGATGCTGCTGTCACGTTTTTCCGTTGATCTCATTACCAAAACTTGCTGATCAGAACCATGGCCCCATTTTCGCATTCCGGCCCGCGCGCAGTGTCGGCCATGTCGCTCAGGGGGCTTTCCGGAGCCCGGAACGCGACCATTTCTCGGATTGCCTCTTGCTCGGCCTCGTGCGGGAGGTGTTCGCCATCGCCTCCGAACGTCCGAAAGGGGGCCGGAGAACGAACCCGCTGCGCGGGATGGGCGCGCGCGGTGAGGTAGAGGTCACGATCCGGTTGCCGCGCCCGC
>NZ_JBVVQD010000075.1:0-2500 GCF_055811755.1 Mesorhizobium sp. WSM4840 | reverse complement strand
ATGGCTAAGTGGGAAAGGATGTGAGGATCCCAAAACAACCAGGATGTTGGCTTAGAAGCAGCCATCATTTAAAGAAAGCGTAACAGCTCACTGGTCTAAATAAGGGTCTTTGCGCCGAAAATGTAACGGGGCTCAAGCCATACACCGAAGCTTAGGGTTCGTGAGCAATCACGAGCGGTAGCGGAGCGTTCTGTAAGCTGATGAAGCCATACCCGTGAGGGGTGGTGGAGGTATCAGAAGTGCGAATGCTGACATGAGTAACGTAAGGGGAGTGAGAGACTCCCCCGCCGAAAGTCCAAGGGTTCCTGCTTAAAGCTAATCTGAGCAGGGTTAGCCGGCCCCTAAGTCGAGGCAGAAATGCGTAGACGATGGGAACCACGTTAATATTCGTGGGCCTGGAGGAAGTGACGGATCATTGAGGTAGTCCAATCTTATCGGATTGAACGGGCTGCTGCGTGGTTCCAGGAAATAGCTCCTCCTTATAGACCGTACCCGAAACCGACACTGGTGGACTGGTAGAGTATACCAAGGCGCTTGAGAGAACTATGCTGAAGGAACTCGGCAAATTGCACGCGTAACTTCGGAAGAAGCGTGACCCTTTTCCACGCAAGTGGAGGAGGGTGGCACAGACCAGGGGGTAGCGACTGTTTATCAAAAACACAGGGCTCTGCGAAGTCGCAAGACGACGTATAGGGTCTGACGCCTGCCCGGTGCTGGAAGGTTAAGAGGAGGGGTGCAAGCTCTGAATCGAAGCCCCAGTAAACGGCGGCCGTAACTATAACGGTCCTAAGGTAGCGAAATTCCTTGTCGGGTAAGTTCCGACCTGCACGAATGGCGTAACGACTTCCCCGCTGTCTCCAGCATAGACTCAGTGAAATTGAATTCCCCGTGAAGATGCGGGGTTCCTGCGGTTAGACGGAAAGACCCCGTGCACCTTTACTATAGCTTTACATTGGCATTCGTAGTGGCATGTGTAGGATAGGTGGTAGGCTTTGAAACCTGGGCGCCAGCTCAGGTGGAGCCACCCTTGAAATACCACCCTTATCACTATGGATGTCTAACCGCGGCCCGTTATCCGGGTCCGGGACAATGTATGGTGGGTAGTTTGACTGGGGCGGTCGCCTCCTAAAGAGTAACGGAGGCGCGCGATGGTGGGCTCAGAACGGTCGGAAATCGTTCGCTGAGTGCAATGGCATAAGCCTGCCTGACTGCGAGACTGACAAGTCGAGCAGAGACGAAAGTCGGTCATAGTGATCCGGTGGTCCCGCGTGGAAGGGCCATCGCTCAACGGATAAAAGGTACGCCGGGGATAACAGGCTGATGACCCCCAAGAGTCCATATCGACGGGGTTGTTTGGCACCTCGATGTCGACTCATCGCATCCTGGGGCTGGAGCAGGTCCCAAGGGTATGGCTGTTCGCCATTTAAAGCGGTACGTGAGTTGGGTTCAGAACGTCGTGAGACAGTTCGGTCCCTATCTGCCGTGGGTGTAGGAATATTGAAAGGATCTGTCCCTAGTACGAGAGGACCGGGATGGACGGATCTCTGGTGGACCTGTTGTGGCGCCAGCCGCATAGCAGGGTAGCTATATCCGGACGGGATAACCGCTGAAGGCATCTAAGCGGGAAACCCACCTTAAAACGAGTATTCCCTGAGAACCGTGGAAGACGACCACGTTGATAGGCCGGGTGTGGAAGAGCGGCAACGCTTGAAGCTTACCGGTACTAATAGTTCGATCGGCTTGATCGTTCTCATTCCTTATGCCCATCGCCAGCGCAATCCTTCGGATTGCGCCGAGATGGTCTGTTCTCACTCACGCTTGTTCCGCCCTGCGGGCGGCGCTACGTGGGTGCGGCGCATCGGCGCCGACGGTCGGTCGACCTTGCGAAGCTTCGCTTCGAAGGCGCCAAGACCAAAAGAACGGTAAAGGCACACATAAGACCAGCGAACAGCTCAGAGAGAGCAGAAAATAGGGTTCCCTATTCGCTACTCACTATTGGCTATTCGCTCAAAAAGCTTCTCGAGCAACGTGCGCTTTGCCGACCTGGTGGTTATGGCGGAGCGGCTGCACCCGATCCCATTCCGAACTCGGCCGTGAAACGCTCCAGCGCTGATGGTACTTCGTCTCAAGACGCGGGAGAGTAGGTCGCTGCCAGGTCTGCAAAACGCACGTTGTCAAAATCCAAATCTTCTCTCTACCAAAAGGCCCGCCAAACGGGAGCTCGGGCCGCGCAAGCGGCCCTTTCATTTGGCGGAACTTGTACCTAAGTAAAGCGCTGACTTGCTTGAAAAGTTGACGCGGGGTGGAGCAGCGCCCCGTCCGCCCGCAAAGGCCGAAGGCCTCGAGGACGGACAAACCAAAAAGTCCGGGCTGCCCGGCCGGCATTCGCCGTCAAAGTTGACGCGGGGTGGAGCAGCCCGGTAGCTCGTCAGGCTCATAACCTGAAGGTCACAGGTTCAAATCCTGTCCCCGCAACCAAATCCACAAAACGGCCCGCCTC
>NZ_JBVVQD010000074.1:0-6302 GCF_055811755.1 Mesorhizobium sp. WSM4840 | reverse complement strand
TCAAACTAATCATGGGCGAGAACTTCATGCGGGTAGCCTCGGTCGTTTGGAAGTGACCGGGCTTGCCGGTGCTCAGTGAGCGTCTGGCGCCGGCCCTGCGCACTTAACGCGGGCTGGGTGTCCCGTTTTAACAAAAGTGCCGTCTTCGCCTAACAAGAACCAAAGCATGGATGAAGTTCGCCGCCATCAATACCTTGCGGCCGGTGTGAAAGAAGAAGTGGTACAGTCCGCGGGTGCTGACTTACATCATCGCCCTCGAAGAGAATTCGCCGCCCCTCTAATCCACTGATGGCCGAACTCGCAGCAGCTTATTAAACAGGAAATGGGAGGACACCATGAAAGATGTTATCCAGAATATCGACCGCCGCACTCTTCTTAAGGGAGGAGCCGCCTTGGGCGGTGGTATCATTGCTACCGGTATACCTCTCTCGCAGGTCATCTGGGCGGCGGAAGGCAAAGTACTCAAGGTCGCCGCTCCGGCGGATCTTGCGACTTTGGATACTGGCTTTTACACCGTGACTTTCGAAATAGATGTGATGAACTGCCTCTTTTCGAAGCTTACGCATTTTAAGCCAGGCTCGGAATGGGGCTGGGATCTGGAGGCGGCGGAAAAGATAGAGCAAATCGATCCGACGCATATTCGCTTCCACCTGAAGAAAGGCATCAAATTCAGCGGCGGCTATGGTGAGATGACTGCAAAGGACGTCAAGTTCTCATTTGAACGCATCATCAAGCACAAGGCGGCTAATATGTCCGAGCTAGGCTCATTCGATCATGTCGAGATTGAGGACGATCATACGGGCGTTTTCGTGTTCAAGACGCCCTATGTGCCGGTCTGGACCGTCACCTTCCCTTATGCCACCGGTCATATCGTTTCCGAGCAAGCGGTGATGAAGGCGACCAAGGGCGGCGGCAATTTCGGCATGAAACCGCCGGCGTTCTCTGGACCCTATGTGCTCGCGGACTGGAAGCAAAATCAATACACTCTGTTGATCCGAAATCCCGAGTGGTCTGGACCAAAGCCCGGCTTTGATGAAATCCGCATCGTACCCATTACCGACGCTAAGGCTAGGGAACGCGCCTACCAGGCCGGCGATGTTGATTTCGCGACAATCGGTCTCGATTCACTGGCGACGTTCAAAAGCAATCCACCGCCGGATACAAAGGTTGAGGAGCATCCCTCGCTCAGTTACGTCTACCTTGGCATGAATATGGATAACCCGAAGCTGAAGGACATCAATGTCCGCAAAGCAATTCAATGGGCCATCAATGTGCCGCAGATCCTGGACGCCGCGTATGCAGGGCAGGCCAACGTGGCAACCGGGATTATTCCGCCAGGTATTATCGGACATCGCGAGAAGGCGCTCGTTCCACCGGAAGGCGACCTTGCCAAGGCCAAGGAGTTCCTGGAAAAGGCCGGAGTCAGCGACCTGCAGTTAACCCTCGATTGCGACAACAGTGGCATTCCTTCGATAATTGCCCAGACGATTCAGGCCCAGTTGTCGCAGATTGGCATTACTGTGCAAGTCAATGTCCAGGACCCTAGTTCCTTCTGGACGATCGGTCAGGAATCGGGAGGCGATCGCTGGAAGGACTTGCAACTCTATATCCAAATCTACGCCGGTCTGCCTGACCCTTACTACTACACGGCCTGGTACGTGAAAGCCCAAGTGGGCATTTGGAATTGGGAGCGCTTCAGGAGTGACCGCTTTGACGAGCTCAACGCCAAGGCAATCACAATTGAGGATCCAAGCGAGCGCGCAAAGCTCTATTACGAGATGCAGGACCTCTTGGAGGAGTCGGGCGCCTACCGTTTCCTGACACATGGTGGTACTCCTGTCGTGTACCACACGACTAAGGTGCAGGCTGCGACCCGTCCGGACGGCCACCCTTTATATGTCGACTTCAAGCCGGCCTCTGATTAATCGTCGGGCTGAGGTATGTTGTTTTATCTTTGTAAGAGGTTGGTCCTCGCGGTCACGATCATCGTGACCGCGGTGACACTTCTGTTCCTGATGATCCAGTCGCTGCCGGGCGATCCAGCGGCTGTTCTGCTCGGCCCGCGTGCTACCCCCGAAATGAAGGCGCAGCTGCATCAGCAGATGGGGCTCGACAGGCCGTTCATCGTGCAGATCGCTACCTTCTTCGGCGGCCTGCTTCGCGGCGATATCGGGCATGACGTGTTCAGCCAGAGGCCTGTCGCCGACATCGTGTTTGGGCAACTGCTCTACACGATTGAGTTGATCCTCGTCTCGATCTTTTGGGCCGCCGCTATCGCCGTGCCGCTAGGGTGCTACTCTGCCATGCGGCGCAATTCCTTGCTCGATCAAGCGGTTGGGGTAATCGCGGTCGCGACCATCGCCATTCCTTCGTTTGTCATGGCAGTTTACGCGCTGCTGATCTTTGCCGTTGCCCTCCGCTGGTTGCCGGCAATTGGGCCGGGAGAAGGCTTTGTGGACGGGCTCGTCCACCTGATTCTGCCGAGCTTTGCAATGGGAATTGGGTGGGTAGGCTACATCTCTCGACTGGTGCGCGCGTCCATGCTCGAAGCGCTGGGTGAGAACCATATCCGCATGGCTCGCTCTTTCGGGATTTCGGAATGGCGCATTGTTACCCGCTACGCACTGCCACTTGCGATCTTGCCAACGGTAACCATCTTGGGCGTAGGGATCGCATGGCTGCTGTCGGCAGCGGTGTTTGTCGAAGTGGTGTTCGCAAGACCGGGGATCGGCGCGCTGATCGTGCAGGCGGTGAATACGCGCAACTATCCAATTGTGATGGGCGTTGTCGTGGTCACCACCTTCCTAATCGTCATTTCAACAACGGTGTCCGATCTGGTCAATGCAAGCCTTGACCCGCGGGCTCGGGAAAAGCTCTGACTCATGACGAGCCTTGACACGATTGGTACAGAAGCTCCCGCAAGGCGCAATCCAGGTGCCCTCAGATCATTCCTGCGGCAACTACTTAAAAACCGTCTGGGCATGCTTGGCGCGGTGCTTGTCTTGGTGGTGGTGGCGGGCGCGATCTTTGGTCCGCTCATCGTCACACATGACCCAATCCGCATAATGGTCGGGCCTCGTTTGGCGGGCCCTTCAGCAGATTTTCTTCTTGGCACGGATCAACTTGGCCGTGACACTTTTTCGCGTACCATCATGGGCGGCCGCATCCCGCTTCTCGTTGCCTTTGCATCGCTCGGCAGTTCGCTTGTCGTTGGGCTCGTGCTTGGCCTGATAGCAGGGTTCGGGCAGCGCTGGCTCGACAACCTTCTGCTACTATTCTTCGACACAATCCGCTCCTTTCCCGGGATCATATTTGCGTTGGCCATCATCGCGCTTCTTGGCCCCAGCATGTCGAGCGTGATCCTGGTCATCGCAATAACATCGATGCCGATCTATGCGCGTGTCGTGCGCACCCAAACGCAAGCCCTGCGCAACTCCGATTACATTGACGCGGAGCGCAGCATGGGCGCCAGCATGACGCGCATCCTCACCGTTCACATGCTGCCAAACGTGATCGGTCCGCTTGTTATTCTTGTGAGCATGGATGTGCCCGCGGTCATCGCCGTCCAAGCGGGTCTCAGCTTTCTCGGCATGGGTGTGCAGCCACCCACGCCCGACTGGGGAGCTATCCTCAATGATGGCTATAGCTATATCAATCAAACCCCCTGGCTGGTCTTTGCCGGCGGCATTCCAATAGTGGTCGCCACGCTGGGCTTCACATTCCTTGGCGAAGCATTGCGTGACATATTCGATCCCAAGCTGCGGAAAGACTTATGAGACGTGAGGATCCGACACCGCCAATGTCCGCCCATCCGCTTCTCGAAGTTCGGAACCTCAACCTCGACTTCGGCTCGCCACGCGGACGTATTCACGCACTGCGCAACGTTTCGCTGGACGTGCCGACCGGACAGATAGTCGGCATCGTCGGGGAGAGTGGATCCGGCAAATCCACGCTTGCCTATACTGTGATGGGTCTACTTCCAGAAAACGCTCAGGTTACTGCCGGCAGCATCGTATTTGAAAGACGTGACCTGCTCACACTGACTGCCCAGGCGCGACGTAGTCTGATGGGAGATCGCATTTCCATGATCTTCCAGGACCCAATGACTGCACTCAATCCGGTGCGGACAATCGAAAGCCAGATGATCGATATCCAGCACCACGAACAGCGAGCCCGTAGGGAAAAGCGCGATCGTGCCGTCGACATGCTCAAGCGCGTCGGAATTCCCGATCCGCAAAGCCGCATTCGGAACTATCCGCATCAGTTCTCTGGTGGCATGCGCCAGCGCATCTGCATTGCCATGGCACTTCTGGTGAAACCGGTGCTCCTTATTGCCGACGAGCCGACCACAGCGCTTGATGCAACGTTGGAAGTCCAGATCATCCATTTGCTCAAGGATCTGCAAAGGGAGATCGGTTGCTCCATCCTATTCGTCTCCCACCACCTAGGTGTGGTGGCCGAACTCTGCGACCGCGTTGCCGTTATGTATGCGGGTGAGGTGGTGGAGCAGGGAGCCGTACGCAATATCTTCCATAATCCTGGCCATCCCTACACTCGGGCGCTGCTTGAGTGCGACCCTGGACGGATCAAAGAACGGACGCGCAATTTGCCGACCATCCCGGGAGAGGTCCCCAGTCTGCTCGGGAGCAAAAAGGGATGTATCTTCCACCCGCGGTGTCCTCACGCTTTCGATCGCTGCGTGCATGAGACGCCTGCCGAATACCGTGTCGCTGCTGACCAGATCGCGCGATGCCATCTACTCGATCGAACTGGGATGGTTGCGGCATGAGTGCGCTACTGAGTGTCCAGGACCTGCGCGTCCGCTTCCGCACCATGGGGTCGCTGAAGGCGCTCACAACGGGCACGTCAGACCCTTTCATTGACGCTGTGTGCGGCGTCTCCTTTGAAATTCGCAAGGGCGAGACGCTTGCCCTCGTCGGCGAAAGCGGATCTGGCAAATCCACCATCGCGCGCACGATCATCGGCCTTCAGCCGGCTTTTGGCGGCAGCATTCGTTTCGACGGGCCGGAACTTATCGGCCCCAAAGCGGCCGAACGAAAGTCCTACCTGCGCCGTATGACGATGATGTTCCAGGATCCCGTGGGCTCCCTCTCGCCGCGGCTGACAGTGCAGTCGCTACTCACCGAGCCATTCCGCATACACGGCGTGAGCAATCGCGATCCCGGTGCCGAAGCGGAGCGTCTGTTGCGCACGGTCGGCTTGCCGGCGGACTTTGGGCGCCGCTATCCCCACCAGCTCTCTGGCGGTCAGGCCCGGCGCGTCGGCGTCGCTCGTGCCCTTGCACTCAACCCAGACCTGATCATCGCCGACGAGCCCACAGCTGGGCTCGACGTGTCGGTCCAGGGCGAGGTGCTTAATCTGCTTGCTCGCCTCCAGGATGAACTCGGGATCGCCATCCTGATCATCACCCACAACCTCAACGTAGTCCGCCACATGGCCGATCGTATGGCGATCATGTATCTCGGTCGCATTGTCGAGATTGGCTCAACCCAAGACATATTCGATCATCCCCGCCATCCTTATACGCAGGCCTTGCTCTCGGCCAATCCGGTGCCCGATCCCGATGCCGTTCTCAACCGCATCGAAATCAAGGGCGAGGTGCCGAGCATGCTGAGACGGCCAACCGGCTGCGAGTTCCACACGCGGTGCCAGTACGCGCAGGAAATCTGCAGCCGGGTTTTCCCCGAACCTGCAGCGAGATGGGACGACGCCGAGCATAGCTTCAAATGCCACTTTCCAATCGGCCGGAACCAGCAGCAGACAGATTGGTTAGCTAAATGAGATCGAGCATCGAGTACCGATGCCTTGGTTTGGCCTCGATCGTAGAACTGACGAGGCTGAGGTTAGAGCGCGTCCTGTTTAATCCGGCTGTATGGCGGCAGGAACATGAGCCTCGCGCCGGCCTGCTCGATCGCACTTCGAACGCCGGCCGCCTTGTGGGCAGGCAGGTTGTCCATCACAACGACGTCGCCCGGCGACAAGGTGGGAACCAGAACCTGCTCGACATAGGCGAGCTGCGCTTTCCCGAAGCTTGCATCGAAGACATCGACTTTGCCGCATCGCACGGGCTTGACCGTCGCAACACTATGGCGCTCGCCCAAGGCGAACGGCGAACTTAATCGTCCCCGGCTAGACAGGGGCCGGCAAGTAGTCGAGGCGGCGCAGCTCGATCATTCCGCTTCAGCTTGGCATTCTCTTCCTCAAGCCCTACCTCAACAGTGAGATTCTAAAAGCGTTGTTAGTTCAATGCGTTGAAGGCGCGCGAACGGGTGTTTGCACTA
>NZ_JBVVQD010000073.1:0-6428 GCF_055811755.1 Mesorhizobium sp. WSM4840 | reverse complement strand
AACCTGCTGCAGGCGCTCGACATGACCGTCGGTTTCGTCCTTGTGCTTCTCGAAGGCTGCCTTCAGATCGGCCGATGTGGCGGCGCGCGCCATCTTGGGAAGCGCCTTCAGGATCTTCTTTTCCGCGTAATAGATATCTTTGAGCGTATCGAGTAAGAGATCATCCAATGTCTTTTCTTTCGCCATGGCGGATTCCTTTTGGTTCCAGCGTTTTTTTGTTGTCGTTCACGGTGTTGTGAAACGCATGCTCAACAAGCGCGCAACGCCGGAAAGGTTCCCTTGAGACGACTCACATTCGAATGTCCGGATTGCTCGTATCCGGCGGTAAGGAAAGGCTCTGCCCTAAGAACGATCGCGCACTTCAGATGCAACGGGCGCAAGGCCAAGGTGCGGATCACTTACCCGCAGAAGCTAGCAATCTTCGAAAAGCATAGGCTATTCGCCAAAGGGTTGCGACAACTCAACTCTGCTTTGCGAGAAGCCTAGGCGGCTTCGCCAAAGGTCAAACGCGGCAGTTACCCTAATCCTGATCCCAGAAGTCCTGCAGCGAAGCGTGCCTTAGATCTTCCTCTCCCCTGAGGTGCTTCACGCGGGCTTTGATCCCCGGCTTGACCCATTGCGTTGCCGGCCGCTTTGGCATGTCCTTGGGCGGTGGCCCGGCTTGTTCCTGGATCGTTTTCCAAAGTCGTTCCCGCATCTCGCGGTTGACGCTGACGAATGCACTCCCGACATATTTGCGGGTTTCCGGCTCGGCCATCAGGGCGAAGGCCGGCTTACCCCGCTCGCGTTCGACGCCAAGAAGCTCGAACTCGCTTTCGGTGAATGACTTGGTCTTCAGCCAATTGGTGGTTGGTCCGCTGCGATATTTGCTCTCTCGACGCTTCGATACCATCCCTTCCAGGCCGGCCGCGTCGATCAGATGATAGATCGCATTAGCCTCGCCCGGCATGGTCTCACTGAACTGGATGCGGCTATCAGACCCTATAAGGCCGGCCAGGATTTCCCGCCGATCCTCAAGTACCATGTCGCGCAAGTCGTGGCCGTTGAGATGCAGCAGATCGAACGCGACGAAATAGAGGTCGTGCTGGCGCCTGGTGATTGCCTTGCGCAGCGCGGCAAAATCCGAAAGGCCAGCCTCATTCAAGACGACGACTTCGCCGTCGATGATGGCGTTCTGTACGTTGAGACCTTTGGCTGCCCCGACCAGATCGCGGTATTTGGAGGTCCAGTCGAGTCCGCGGCGGGTGAAAATCCGCGCACCGCCGGCGTCGATGATGATCTGTGAGCGGTAGCCGTCGAATTTGGCTTCATGCATCCAGTCATCGCCTTGGGGCGGCTTGGCGACTAAGGTAGGCATCATCGGCGGAATGAACGCGAGCCGGCTGCGGGCGCCGGTACTTACAATTTTAGGCACCCATTCGATTCTAGGTGGCGGGCTTACATTAGCCAGAGCGAACAGAACGTGATCCCGCTGGGCTGCGGCAACGAAAGTTGGTCGTCGGCGTTGCGCTTATTCGCCCGAGGAGGAAATAACTCGTGCCAAGCCTAGATGCGAAGCCCCGCCAGTTTCCCACGCTCGCAGGCATTCTGTTTGGCCTTGGTTTGGGCGGCTTTTTCGACGGCATCGTCTTTCATCAGCTGCTCCAGTGGCACCACATGGTAACCAGCGCCGGCTTTCCCGCCGACAGCGTCGAAAACCTACGATTCAACACGCTCCTCGACGGTCTGTTCCACGCCGCCACCTATCTGTTCGTTGTGCTTGCGCTGGTCCTGCTCTGGCGCGCCGCGCATCAATCGCACCTTTGGTGGTCGGGAAAGATGCTGGTCGGCACAGTGCTCATCGGATTTGGCTTGTTCAACCTCGTCGAAGGGCTGGTGGATCACCAGATCCTCGGCATCCACCATGTCAACGAGACCGTCCCGCGGGAGCAATGGATCTACTGGGATTTGGGTTTCCTGCTTGGGGTGCGCTGATGTTGGTCGGCGGGTGGAGGCTGTGGAGGCAGGGCAGACGTGCCTCGCCAGGCGAGTTGCGTTAGGTGCCTGCCTAGTTCAGCGCGGGCGGCTGGCCCGGCCGTCGATGATGGCGTCTTACATCGAGGGCGGCGGCGACCGCTTACATTAGCCAGAGTGAACAGAACGTGACTCCGGGCCGAGGTCTTCACACCTTCGCCTTGCGCCAGCCCGCCCAAGAGGCCTCCCACTGGGAGCAGAACCAGCGCTCCCCTCGAGCCGGATTAATGTGCGTAGCCAGATAATACTCCTGGCCTGGCACCTGAAAGATGTGCTCGCCCCGCTGGTTGATGTTCCCCTTAATATCGCAGCCTGTCATTATGAAAAGCAGCGTTGCCGGTCGACGAACGGTGAACGCGCGGCAGTTCGTGTAGGCTGCGGAAGAGATCCCAAGTAATCCCAGAATCGTCAAAATGCGGCGGCGGAGAAGCGAACGCCACCAAAGCCTTCGTCTCCCAGTCCTCCCTGCATGAACAATCTTGCCCATTGCCCCTTCCCCTAAGAAAGAATGCTTCCTTTGCAGGCGGGAGTCAAAAGCACGGCCGGCGACAACAAATTCTGCTTGCCGGCGTTGCCGTTGATCCGAAGCTCATCAGGAGAACGATATGGCCGACGACAAGAGCAAGCGAGACTTTCGCGATCGCAATCGCGTGTCCGCCGACGAAGATTACGAAGTGGAATATTTCGCTCGCGAGAATGGCGTGACGATCGAGCAGGTCCGCGAGCTCATCAAGGCCAACGGCAACGATCGTGAAGCCCTGATAGAAGCCGCGAGGGTATTGCGGGAGCGGAAGTGAGATACTGGGCCAACAACGAAGGCACGGGCTACAAGGGCAGGGATCACGACCGGCCGATCAAGCCCGAGGCGGAGCATTTCGAACACTGCCCTTTATGCGGGCAGGATTTCGACATGCGCGATCTCGGCCAGGTGCTTCACCATGCGGAGCCGGAGCACCAACCGGTTCCGGTAGACCAATAGACCGGCCTATTCGTCGCTGAAACCCAGCAGCGAGGCGTGGCATATGTGGCTATGATCGCCGCGCGGATGCTAGATGCGCAGCTTCATCCCGGGCGTGTCCACCTCTTATCCGGCATCAGCAGCGTGGAACTTTTGCGGCGAATGCAAGTTCGGCAGGTAGCGCCCATGGAGGTAACCAAGTCCTTGTGTCCAGCTTTCTCCTCGGACGTGGTCATCCGCAAGCTGCGTCGCGTCGCTGACATCAGCGATGATGACGCCGCAGCCTTTAGAGGCCTCCCGATTCAGGAGAAGGATGTTCCGGCTAACAGGGATATCGTCTTAGAAGGCGATCGACCAACCAACTCATTTGTCGTCTTGAACGGCGTGGTATGCTCATACAAGCACACTGGTGCGGGAAAGCGGCAGATCACCAGCTTCTTTGTCGCAGGCGATCTCCCGGATCTGCACGGCATCCATCTGGCAGTCATGGATTGCAGCTTCTCGAGCATGACGCCCGTGAGATTGGGCTTAATCCGCCACAGCGCTCTTCGCTCGATTTGCGAACAGCGCCCGCGTGTTGCAACCGCGTTCTGGCGATCGACCCTGATTGACGCTGCGATCTACCGGGAATGGGTCACCAACGTCGGGAGACGGGACGCCTACGCTCGCACGGCCCACATGTTATGCGAACTCATTGTGCGCTTGCGGTTTGCAGGACGCATTGAGGACCACGTCGCGGATCTACCGATCACCCAGGCAGCACTTGGTGATGCGGTGGGTTTGTCCGCGGTTCACGTGAACCGCACGCTTCAGGCGCTACGAGGTGACGGGCTGATCGCCACGTCAGATACAAAGTTGCGTGCTCTCGATTGGCCGGGTTTGGTTCAGGCAGGGGAATTCGATCCGACTTACCTGCACCTGAAGGACCCCGACGTGGCATTCTGATGACGGAAGCCGATATGCCAAGATATTTCTTTGATAGCGGCGATCACCAGCATCTCGTGGAAGACAACACGGGTCTGGAATGCGAGGGGATTGAGGCAGCGCGCAATGCAGCCGTCGAAGGATTGACTGAGCTGGCAAAGGACGAACTGAAAGGTCCGGACGGGCAGCAACTCATCATGGATATCAGGGACGAGAGTGGCAGAAAGGTTCTGAGGCTTAGCCTGTCGCTGGTGATCGAACCGCTTGAGGTAAATGCCGTCTCGCCGACATCCAACGAAGATGAACCTCGACGTCGCGGTTGAACCATGCGGAGCACCAGCCGCTGGTAGCTGTGCAGTGAACGAAGACCGGGCCTTTTAGCCGACCTCGCGGATCAAAGCGATGCGGGCCTTGCCGAGCGAGACGGACAGGCGCTCTAGAAGGCCTTCGTCCACTTCGGAAGCCAGGCCGAACCGCCGGTCGTGCTCAACGATCCTGTCTTGGATCGACACGAGGATTTCATACCGAGCGACAAGGCTCGTCAGGGCTTCCTGATGGTGGGAGGTCAACGCTTTTCTTTCCGCGCTACAATCGGGCATAGAGTCGAAGGCGTTCGTAAAGAACTGCCTCGTCAAATTCGCCATCTGAGAAAAGTTCCATTGCGATCACGCTCAGGCGCTCCGCCTGCTCGCTACCGACGGGAATACCTTCCTCAACGCGAACACGATCAAAGACCTGCTTCAACAAAGTCAGGTCACTAGGAAAGGCAATGCCACTCTTTGCAGTCTTAAGGCTGACCATATGCCTTTCCTCCCATTTGGGGCGGAAGCGCGGTGGTCGCTCACAGCCAGCGATGCCCGTGATGTCTATCGCCGATGAGAACACATTACGCCGATGGGCGCGGAGAGTCTTGAAAATAGCGCCAGGCGCTTTCTGCCTGAGCAGTCCTTCATGCCGGCGAAACGCATGCGCCTGGTGTTCCGTGCGAGCGATAAAGCCCGCGCCCCACGAGGAAAGGACGCGGGCCGATCGGTGCATCTCCGATCTGCAGCCCATCGTTGGGAGGGAACAAGATTGCTGCACTTCCCGAACTTTCATCTCAAGCATGTGTTCCAGAGAAAGCGAAAAATGCCTGGAAAGTTTGCGCCATTGATCGCAACAAAACCCTCCCGCCGGCGTTCCGGTTCAATCCAAGGGCTGAAAAGGCTCACTATGGGCGAGGAAGAAAAGTCCGACCGCGATCGAATGACGGATTTCCAGGCGCAGTTCCTCGCCAAGGAAGCCGGAATAACTGAAGCTCAAGCGCGCGAGCTGATCGAAATGATCGGCACCGATCGGGCATCACTACTTCGGGAAGCTCGGCTACTGAAGGCCCGGCTGAAGCCGCCGGACGCTTAGGAGCATCCACATGCTATCCGCATGGGACAATTTTGAAATAGAAGCGGCTCGATTGAATGAGAGTCGCGCGCGAGCAGATATCGATGATCTTCGCCTTTGCACATCGGCCGTCGATTCGATTGAACCACGCGGCCTGCGGAGAGGACCGCGGCTGATTGTAGGGCGCCAGGTGCAGCGTGCCTACTACGACTTCTTGGTCTTCCAATTCCTCTTCGGTTTCGGTGCCGATGCAGCAGGAAGAGCAGTCTCGGCTTTAAGTCGTTGCTCCCGCAGCCGAGCCGTCTTTGCATCTCGAGCCACGCGCTCAACGTCTATCAATGCCCGTGCAGCATCCGACGTGCGCTCCTGTCTTTCTTGTTTCTCTTTATGGGTAAATGTTTGCCTTTCCCGCATTTTCCTGTCCTCGATCTGACGGTACGGCGCTTTGTTGGCGCCCGAACGATTGTCGCCAGATCGTGTTCCCGCCAGACAACAAAAAAGCCCGCCGCACCTTTACGCACGGCGGGTAGTGGGTCAGTTTGAAATTTAAGCTTTGAATATCTCAGCTAAGACTTCGATAGCCCGCTCCGGAGGCAACTCCGGGTCCCAAGGATCAGCTTCAGAGATTGCCTCATGCTGGCGATCGTGGGTCCCAATACCTGATAATATACATCGCGAATAATTGGGAGAAATTTGGCCCGGAATTGATCGAGTTCGGCGCTGCCCCGCTTTTCATGGAGAAAACTGAAGGTGTGAGCCAGTAGGAACTCTAACTTGGCGAACTCGGCAGGATCGAAATTATAAATCTTCATACCGAAGCTTAACCTTTGCGCCAAGTCTTTGTTCCAAAATAAAAAAGCCCGCCGCACCTTTCGGCACGGCGGGTACAAATCGTTCACCAGGCACGAGGGGTGGGCGGGGGTGGTGTGCCCAGTGCGCAGGAATCTACGCACCCCGCCAGCGCGCGTCCACCAACCGGCAGTTGGAATGTTTCAACAGCTTGCCGTCATCCCGCATCGTTGCCGGTCGCAACCTGACGGTACCGGAAGTGATTGCGGATGTGGTCGTTGAAGAAGCGATGTCGCACTGCACTTAAATGTAAGATTGCGCCGACTTATCGCGACCGCTGTACCTAATCATGAGATTCAATGCCCCT
>NZ_JBVVQD010000072.1:0-6495 GCF_055811755.1 Mesorhizobium sp. WSM4840 | reverse complement strand
AAATTCTCAATTTAAGTACAAGGCTAAGAGCTTGATATCATTAGGCGAGAAGTCTCACCTTTAAATACAGCGCGACAGCGGCGTCAGGCCGCGATAATCCTCCGGCGTTAGCCGCGCCGACCATTTCGGCTCGCTCAACACCGACTGCATCATGCGCGTGTTCACATAGACAAGCGACGCCTGCAGCAGATGCAGGGCCAGCACCGATATCTCCTGCTCATCGAGCCGGTTCGAGGCGATCTCGCCACCCTTGCCGAAGAAGACGAAGCTGTTGGCGCTGTTCCAGTTCTCGATCACATTCAGGCCTTCGTGGATTTCGCAGCGGAATTTCTCGTGGCGCAAATACCGGCACAGGAAGATCGTCTTGATCGCCCGGCCGAGTTCGGCGAGCGCCTTATAGGTCGGGTGCATCACCTCGGCGCGGGCGAAGCGGCGCAGGATCGCTTCGGGATCGGCTAACCCGCTGTGCATGGCAGCCGCATATTTGACCATCTCGTCATACTGCTGCTCGATCTCCTCCCAGTTGATGACGCTGGAAAGAATGGGAAGCAGATTGGGCAATTCAGCGCGCAGGCCTGGATGCGGCAGCGCCAGCTTCTGCCGGGCGATCGCCTTAAGGCGTGGCGCCAGTTCAAACCCGAGCAGATGGCAGAAGGCAAAGCCGATCGAGCTCTGGCCGTGGCTGTCGACATACTGCCGCTGGATCTCCATGTCGGTGCAATGCCGAAGCACGCCCTTGATCATCGAAGCAACTTCCGAGGACGAGCACCGCTTGAGCTGCGAGAAGACGCAGGTTGAACCCTTTTCGACGTGCCAGTAGATCATCACGCCGCGACCGCCATAGCGGACATGCCATTCGGTCATAAGGTTGCCGTCCCAGGCGCCGAATTTCTTGGAATCCGAGGCACAAGCCGTGCCGGCTTCGCCCCAGATGGCGGTGTTGCGGATTGCCAGCGTCGCATTGGCAACACGTCCGCAGGCCGCCTCCAGCGCATCCCGATGGATGAAGCGCCGGCCAACATGAAGCAGTTCCTCGTAGCTGACATCCGGGCATCCGGCCGCCACGCGCTTCAGGCCGGCATTCGTGCCCAGCCCGTAAAGACACAGGATCAGACGCCGGTCGAGCGCACCGCGCGAAAGCGCCACACGGGAAGCCGACGTTTCAAAGGCGTCCAGAAAGCCGGTGTCGAGCGCCGTCTCCTTCAACACATCCAGCAGTTCCGTCATCGGCCAGCGCCGGCCGATCTCGGCCTTGACCGATCGTAGGCCTTGCGGTTCCGGCAGCGGCTGGAACGGCGTGATCGAGATGCGGTTCTCGCCACGCCAGAGAATGCGTGCCTTGTCGTTGCGGGGGAGTTCGGCATTCAGCAGCCGCAATTCCCGCTCAAGCTCGGCCTGGATTTTGCGCGTGAAAGCTCGCGCATCCGACGTCAGGTTGAGCGCGTTGTAGTAGGCCGCCCGTCGGCTCTCGAAATCCTTGGGCAGATCGTCGTCCGGATTGCGATAGCGGTCCGCCCCGACCACCCAGATTTCCTTGGCCCGGATGCGGTCGCGCAACTGACTGAGCACGCACAGTTCTTAGCTGATCCGGTTGATGCGTCCGTCCTTGCCGATGATCGCGCCGCGCCATTTCGGCGGAATGACGCCTTCGATCGGCACCCCGTTCCGCGGCACCACGCGGCAACCGGTTTCGAAGGCCCGCCTGATCCAGTCCAACGCCCCAAGCACGACCCGATGCACGGCATTGTTCGAACGAAACTCCAGAACCGAAAGAAGCTTCGGCAGGATTCTTCGATAGTGACCGGCATAGGATCCACGCATAACCTGGTAGATGCGCCGTTCGAGCGTGCCCTTCGCCCGATGCTCCTTGACGATCGCCGCAAGCTTCTCCTTGCCCGCTACCGGAAAGATCACATCGCAGACCCGGCCACCCGGCGCCTCGATCGCGGCACCCGCGATATCGACCAGCAGCCGCTCCTTGCCGTAAACCTTCTCGATGTCACGCGCGATGCCGGCCACCACCTTGCGCTTCGAACGCACCCCGATCTTGTGGATGGTCTCCACCAGCAGGTCGATCATGCCGTCGATGATCTGTGCTTCCCGCATCATCAGGAAAACGGTATGGAGGCCCAGTTGCCGCCTCGGGGCGTGGCGGCGCATCTCCGACGCTTTTTCGGCGCCGACCCGCCGAACGATCTGATCGATCCAGGTCTTGCCGGCAGCGGATAGAAGATCCCGCGGTAAATCCAGCTTCTTGATGAAGGCAAGCCGATCAGCCAGGGCAAGCATGTTGTCCAGCGTGGCTGCACCCGCATCTCCTTTGATCGTATGGAACCCGGTCGGGCTATGTGGATCGGCCAGCGATGTTTGCATCAGCGCGACCGTTTCCGGGCGAAGCCGATCCGCAACACCGCCAAGAAAGGATTCCAGAAAGCGTTGCCGCTCGGAGCGCACTATCCGCTCCATCTCCTTGCGCGACGGACCGAAAATCTTGCGATCCCGGCACAACAGAAAAACAGCCTCCATCATCGCTGCGACCGATGCTCCCCCAGGGCAAAGCTCCGTCGCTATCCAGCTCGCAAGTGCGGCTCGATCCGCCCGCTTCATCCGGCGGAAACCAAGATGGCGCAAAATCTCGGCGCAATGGCGCCGCCCTGAACGCCCCGAAAAATCATACCGGCAGAGATCTGCCTTGCTGACGCCAAGCTGCTCGGCCAGATACGAAACCGCGTCATCGGGGGCCTCAGCCGCCGCGGTGGCGAAATATCCGTTCGCGGCGAAGAACTTCAGTTGAACCGCCAGTCCAAGCCTCGACCCGGCCGCCTTGACGTTCAAAAAGTCGATGTCGGCAAAAGAGAGGCTCCACGCCCCGGTCAACACCTCGAGCGAAACGCGCAAACCCATACATCCACTCCCTCTTCCAAGAGTGAATTCTCAAGCGCCGACGCCATACCGGTCAATCCGTTCCGGCAACGTTCCACAACTTGGCCAAAATCGCAGCTTGGGGCCGATTAGGCCAACATTGGCGATTGCTACGAGTTCATCACCAATCACTATCGACCGGGAGATCGCACCTTCCTCTTTGGCTGGTGACGATGGTTCGCCACAGAAACAAACCCGCTTGTCGTGGACCGAATGACATCCCGGAGAGTCCTGGAGCGTTTTTTTCAATCGGGCAGGCCCGAGATCGGTGCAGCTCGTCCAAGCCTAGCACATGCTCTTCATTCCTCGATGGGGACGTCAGCACCACCCTCGCCGGGGTGCGAAAACCCCGGCGTGATGTCGCCCGCCAGCAGCTTCTCCTTCGACAGCAGGCCTGCATCCTCAAGCGCCTCGAAATCCGGCAGGTCGCGCAGCGTGTCGAGCCCGAACTGCAGCAGGAATTCTTTTGTCGTCACGTAGGTGTAAGGCGCGCCCGGCGTCGGGCTACGCGGGCCGGAAGCGATCAGACCGGCACCGCGCAGATGACCAATAAAATCGCGGCCGATTTCCTTGCCGAAGAAAAATGACAACTCGCCGCGCGTGATCGGCTGGAAATAGGCGATGCACATAAGAACCAGCACTTCGGATTGCGTCAGGTCAGTCGCCTTCTCGCTTCCACCGATGGCCGCACGGATGGCGTCGGCATAGGCCGGCCGGGTCAGATGCTTCCAGCCACCGGCGACGGCGACCAGGTCATAGGGCCGGCCGCGCAGCTCCTCTCGAATATCGTCGATCAGAAGGTAGATGCTGCAGCTCTTGCCGACGATGCGCGTCAGCGTCTCGCGGCCGACCGGTTCACTAGCGGCAAAAATCGTCGCCTCGACGCGATGCATCCATTCGCGCCAGCGTGCCTCGGGCGGCAAATGATCGAGCTCCCGGTCGAACAGATGGCCATCTGGAAGTCCCTTCCCGCGTCTGCGCGTTGCCTCGGCCATTGCATCAGAGTCCGTAGATGCGGAACGTGGTGCGGCCGGACAGCTCGCGCACGGCGCTGAGTTCGACCAAACGGTCGAACAGGCGGCGCAGGCCGCGGTCGCTCATCCCGGTCTTTTTGTCGCCGCGCGACGCCACGAGCGCATCGTCGGACAGCAGCTTTTCGACGACGAGATCCGCACCCTTCGCCCGCAGTTTCGGCGCCACGGCGAGCAGCCGATCGGCGCGGCGCTCGAGGTCGGTGAAAAGATCAATCGCGCGCAGCGCAGCGCGCGCCTGCGCGGCAAGCAGCATTTTCGCACGCTCAGGATTTGTCTCTATGCTTGTCGCCACAGAGCTGGCCGCCGATCGACGCGGGCGAGCGCTTGTGCCCAAGGCCGCTTCGGCGCCCAGCAGCGGCACCGCGTGTGCCCAACCCAGCCGTTGCGCCAGCAAGGCGTCGGCGAGCCAGGCTCCAAGGGCGCGCCCAACGCCGTGGCGTTCGGCGATCGCGATGGCGCCGGTCATCATTCCCACCGTCCCGTCACTGGCGGCGAGCTGCCGGAGATCGTCCGTCAGATCGCTCGCGCCCTCGTCATTGCGCGCGAGACCGAGGTCATCCAGAACCGCGCCGATGCTCGCCTCGGTCAGCAGTTTCTCCGCAGGCGTTCCGGCCAGCCTGCGCCAGGCCACAAGCATGCTGCCGGCGGGCCCGATGTCGTCGCCTGGGCGGGTCAGAAACACGGCGTCGCGCAGCCCGGCCTCGTCCTCGATGCGCCCTGCCTGCCGGGCCGTCACCGCGGCCGCGCCGAGCGCCAGCCGCTGCCGCCAGGCGCCCGCCCATCGTTCCTGCCGGCGCACCACCGCGTCGAGCGCGGCGAGGGCGGCGCCGGAGGCAATCGCAGTATCCTCAGGGTTTTGCGACGTCTCGACTGCCTTGCGCAGCCAGGATGGCATAGTCGCCATGCGCGCATTCGGCGTGGCGCCGAGCGGCTGGACTGCGTGGTGCGGAGAGGGTTTGGGGCGGAGAATCATCGTTGACAGCATGAATCATAGCGGCGCTTCTAGCAACGCAAATGAGCAAAAACCGCCGCACCTGTCGATCTTGTTTTATGTCCGATAAGGTTGCATTATCGGACGTATTTAGGCTCGCAAACCATGCAAAATCCCCCGGAAAACCCACCCAAAATCGACGATGCGGCCGATGGCAACCAAGACGGCGATCTGCCGGACATCATCGATCTCGTCATGGAAATGGGCTCCTCGCCCTCCGCCCCGCGACCGACACCCCGTGTCCCGGCGCGTCTCGAAGCTCTGGTCGAGACCGCGACCGCCTACGCGAAGGCCGCGAGCTCCGAGAACACGCAAAACGCCTACGCCAAGGACTGGCGGCATTTTACCTCCTGGTGCCGTCGGGAAGGTTTTGACCCGCTGCCGCCCTCCAGTCAGGTCATCGGCCTCTACATCGGCGCCTGCGCCGCCGGCGATCCGAAACGCGGCCTCCCCTCGCTCTCCGTTGCAACAATCGAGCGGCGGCTGTCCGGCCTCGCCTGGAATTTTACCCAGCGTGGCCAGCCGATGGATCGCGCCGATCGGCATATCTCGACCGTGCTCGCCGGCATCCGCCGCAAGCACGCCAAGCCGCCCCGACAAAAGGAAGCCGTGCTCGGAGACGACATCAAGGCGATGATTGCGACCCTCGGCCATGACCTGCGCGGCCTTCGGGACCGCGCCATCTTGCTGCTCGGCTTTGCCGGTGGCCTGCGGCGCTCCGAAATCGTCGGCCTCGACGTCGTGCGAGACGACCTCAGTGACGGCGCGGGCTGGATCGAGATCTTTCCGGACAAGGGCGTGCTGGTGACGCTGCGCGGCAAGACTGGCTGGCGTGAGGTCGAAGTCGGCCGCGGCTCCAGCGACCACTCTTGCCCCGTGGCCGCGCTCGAGACCTGGATCCGCTTCGGCCGCATCGCGCGAGGCCCGCTCTTCCGCCGCATTTTTCGGGACAACAAGACCGTCGACGTCGAGCGGCTCTCCGACAAGCACGTCGCCCGCCTGGTCAAGCAGACCGCGCTCGCCGCCGGCGTCCGCGCCGATCTCCCGGATGCAGAACGGGTGCTGCTGTTCGCCGGGCACTCGCTGCGCTCAGGCCTCGCCTCCTCGGCCGAGATCGAGGAGCGTTACGTGCAGAAGCAGCTCGGCCATGCCTCGGCCGAGATGACCCGCAAATATCAGCGCCGGCGTGATCGGTTCCGGACCAACCTGACCAAGGCGTCCGGACTCTGAAAGCCCCCTCCCCTCCCCCAGAGGGGCCGCCTCATGGTGCTGAGCAGGATTTTCACCTTAGCGCTTCAATTGAAATCGGGAAGTAAAACCGACATCTTCGGCGCGGGCGAGCGGCCCCAGCAGGGTGTTCAGCGGTAGGGCGGCGATGTCGTAAACCATTGATTTGTTGGTAACAGATTCGCTCAACGGAAGCTATTCCGACATATACTTCCGTCACTGCCGATGACTCTGGCGGAAAAGATCACTATCGATAATCACCTCTTATCGATAGTGATTGTTTTTGCGGCGCAAATCAGTCATTTTCGGCCCCAAGATGGC
>NZ_JBVVQD010000071.1:0-9321 GCF_055811755.1 Mesorhizobium sp. WSM4840 | reverse complement strand
TCAAACTAATCATGGGCGAGAACTTCATGCGGGTAGCCTCGGTCGTTTGGAAGTGACCGGGCTTGCCGGTGCTCAGTTAATTGCCGCCGCTCTTTGAGCGACGAGCGAGGCAGGCGCCTGTCGCATTGCTTCCATCACGACAAAGCGAAGGCCCTACCGCGCGCCACACCCCGCGATGTGGCGCCTGCACCAAAGGCGATGGCAGCACCTGGGTTGCGGGTGGCGGAGCTGAATAAGACCTATGCCAGCCATGGCCACTCACTGCGCGCGGTGGCGCGACGAGCCGAGTCGGCGCTCGACGTCTACCACAATGCGCGGATCGCCGGCGAAGGTACGTGCAATGGCGACGCGCTGCTTCTGCCCTCCCGAAAGCTGGCTCAGCTTGACGGCCAGATGCCGGTCGCTGAGCCGCACCGAGCGGACGAGGTCGTTGAGGCGGGCCTCCAATGATGGGGTTGTCGTCGCTGGGACGTCAAGCATGTAATTGCTGCCGGGTGCATGGTTGTCTTCGCGGTCGACATCAGTCGACGCATGATGGAGCTCCGCGGACGAGCCTTCAATGTGGACGACGCACTTTACTGAGACAGCGGTGCAACCCCATCAGCGGAATGGCTCGGCTCACGTCCCGGCATATGTGGACGTATATGGACCCCGCCCGATTGCAACAGGTCGGCTAGATCAAGATCGTCGGTCACAACTGCTGACGTATATTCGGCTTCCTGATGCGGCTGGACAATGTCGTCGCCGCGGCCCTGCGCGCCCTTCAGTTCTACGCGAAGTTGCGATCAGCTGACGTTTTTCCGACACCGCTGCGTCTCAAAACCGGCGACTAGAATAGATGTCTTTCCGTTGCGAGGTAGTCCGATGAGCAACCCACAGGCCGCCGGCCATGAACAGAAGACCCGCGATGCGCTGGCGCGCTGTGCTGACGGCTATTCGCTGCCGCAGGAGTTCTACAGCGATCCCGATATCTACCGGGCGGATATCGAGGCCGTTTTCTTCAAGGAATGGCTGTTCGTCGCGCCCGAATGCGAGCTCCCCGATCCGGGGGATTTCGTCACCGTGCAGATCGACACCGCACCGGTGATCGTCCTCAGGGACCAAGAGGGCGAGTTGCGTGCCTTCCACAATTCCTGCCGCCATCGCGGCTCACGCCTGTGCAGCGAGGATCGCGGCAATAAGGCACGCCTAGTTTGCCCCTATCACCAGTGGACCTATGACTTGGACGGCCAGCTTCTGGCGACACGCTATATGAGCGACGATTTTGATCCGTCCAAGTTTCCGCTCAAGCCGGTCCACGTCCAAACGCTGGAAGGGCTAATCTATGTCTGCTTGGCTAATGAAGCGCCGGATTTCGAACCCTTCAGGAAAGCCGTCTCGCCTTATGTCGCGCCGCATGAACCGCGCCGCACCAAGATCGCCTATGAATCGGTGATCGTGGAGGAAGCGAACTGGAAGCTCGTGATCGAGAACAACCGTGAATGCTACCATTGCGGCGGTGCGCATCCCGAACTGCTGGTTTCCTTGGTCGAAATGGCGTTGCCGGACGACGCGCGCTTTGGCGAAGAATTCGAGATCATGCAGCAGAAGGCCCACGACTGGGATGCGCTCGGCCTGCCGCATGCGCCGGTGGATGGCGGCCTCGAATTCCGCTGCATTCGCCTTCCGTTCCGCAAGGGGGCCATTTCCATGACCATGGATGGCGGTCTGGCTTGCCGTAAGCTGCTGGGCGAACTGACCGATCCCGATCTCGGATCCGTGCGCATGTTCCATATTCCGAACAACTGGAACCACTTCCTGTCCGATCACATCATTCTTTTCCGCGTTTTGCCGCTGGGGCCCGACCGCACCGAAGTGCGGACCCTGTGGCTGGTCCACGAAGACGCGGTGGGAGGCTGGGACTACGAACCCGAACAGCTTTCCGAGGTATGGCGGATCACAAACGACCAGGATCGCGTGCTCGCCGAAGAGAATCACAAGGGCATCAAGGCCGCTGGCTACGAGCCCGGCCCCTATTCCGAAGTGGCCGAGTTCTTGGTACTGAACTTCATCAAGTGGTACCGCCAACAGCTTTCGAACCAGTTCGGCGGGCCGCAGCACTGGCTGATGGCAGCGGAGTAAACCGTCCATGTCGCAACATGCGAGCCTTTCGCTGCGGGCCTTTCCGAAGCCCAACGTGCCCGTTTTCGAACCGGACGATCTGTATCTTGTGCTTGTTGATCGGCGCGCGGAAACCGCTGACGTCACCACCTACGTCTTTGAAGCTACCCGCCAGGATGGGCAGATTTTCCGGCATCATCCGGGCCAGTCCCTGTTACTCGCTCTGCCGGTGTCAGGGAGCGATCTATTCTACCGCAGCTTCACAATCGCGTCGGCCAGCACGGGCCGAAATCGCGTCGAACTGACCATCAAGGCCGGTGCGCAGGCACAAGCGACGCTCTGGATGCACAAACATCTGCGTATCGGCGATACGCTCACTGCACGTGGCCCATTCGGACGCTTCAGTCTTGTTCATGCGCCAAAGGCGCCACTGTTGCTGGTGGGCGCGGGCAGCGGTATGACGCCGATAATGTCGATGCTGCGCTGGCTTCGGTTGCGTGCAGACATGCTCGATATTGCATTGGTGCAGCTGGCGCGCACACGCGCCGACGAGCTCTTCGCCGACGAAATCGGTGCCATGGCGGACGCCATGCTCAACCTCTCTGTTCATCTCTGCTTGTCTCGGCCGGATGAAACATGGACGGGTTTGTCGGGACGGATCACCCGCCCGATGCTGCGCGGAATCGTGCCTGACACGGCGCAGCGCGTCGCGTTCTGCTGCGGCCCCGAGCCTGTGATGAAGGCGACGCGCGCGATCTATCTTGCAGAAGGCGGCGTCGAAGACGCGTTCTTCACAGAGACCTTTGGCGGCGCGGAGCACGGAACTGCCACGCGTCGACGACCGATTGCCATGCATCCCGCTGTTCGTCCTGTCGAGACACTCTCCCAAGCCAATCTGCCTGTTCCCAGGCCTATCGGCAAAGGGGCATGGTGTCCGGCACCGCAGAGGCACGAGAGGCCAGAACCTGAATCAGCACCGGTTCCTTCCGGCGACGATTTGATGATCGGTTTTCGAGGCAAAAACTTTCCTACCAAACCAGGGCAGTCGATCGTTGCCGCCGCAGCCGAGAGTGGGCTGCGTATTCCGACCGGCTGCGGCGAAGGTTCTTGCGGCACCTGCCGCATCCGTCTCATGAGCGGCAAAGTCGACATGCACGACCAAGGCGGCATCAGCCGGCGCGACAAGGCGGATGGCTATATCCTCGCTTGTTGCTCTTATCCATTGAGTAACCTTGAACTCGTGGATGTGGTACCTGCTTTTCGTAACTTGGCGTAGCACTAATTGATCGAAGCTAGAAGGCGATGGTGGTTGCGATGCCGACGGCTAGGAAAAAGGTGCGCACTCAGCAATCCTGAGTCGTGTCTCGATGCGGCGCCCAGTCTTGAGCTGGGCGACGAGGTTCTCGAAAGTCAAGTCTCTTTGCCGATCTTTCAGGTGAGCGCGTATTGCCTCACCGTGGAATGCTCCCGACCGACATTGTCCGTTGCCTCATCATAAGGTTCCCCACGACTGGGATCCGGATCAATTCGTCATCGGCTCGATTGTCGGCTCGAACTGCATCGCGCCGACCACTATTGCGTGCGCCTCTTCCTTTCGCCAGATCTTCAAGCGGCGCTGCAACGTGCGCAGCAACTGATCGGGATATTGCCTGGGACGCTCCAGCAATTCGCGGCTCGCCCACCAGGGCTCTTCGTCAAACCAGGCTTGCAGTTCCTTGGTGACGAGGCCGAAGGGATACAATCGCCGACGGCCCTGTTTTTGCTTCGGCTTGGCTTGCGCGGTTGGGTGGATTTCACCCTCCTTCCAAGCCGTCCGCAGGCCCGACAGGAACCGGTCGAGAGACGGATCGGTCGCCACAACCGATGGCGTGCCGGACCTGTCGGCGGTGTCGACGAGCCGCTGCTGCGCCATCCGCATCTTGCTCAGCACCCGGTCCGGGTTCAAGAAATCATTCCTTCTCGCATCTGGATGAAGGCGTTATGACTCCACGGCCTACACTACTTTGGCAGTTAGGTTTCAGGGCGTCTGCGAGCAGCTTCTCACAATGAGGACATCTGCGGGGTGGCGGCCGCGTGAAGAGGTCAAGAATGGCTTGGCTAACAGGTGGCATGCTCGGTTGTGGCGGTGGTCCCCCGAATCTTTTTTCCGTCCCGCTGCTTTGAGGCGGCGGGCCTGGAGAAAGGCGTGGCGATCATGGTCATCAAGGCGAGTCGATGTAATCCAGTCCATGATCGCCTTCGAAGTGGTCGAGCCCGAGTTCCTCCTTCAGTTGCTCATGTGCCTGCTCACAGACCCACCTCGCCTTGATCGTGGCGGCGAGCATCGGCCGGTAAGTTCGACACATAGTATTTTTGCTCGCCAGTCGACCGGCGTTCGCCGACGAGCCAGACCTCCTCGACTGGCATGCATTGCATGCGATTGTCGAGCATCCGGTGCTTATGACCATCCGCAACGCGGACACGTCGAGCCGCAAACAAGCATGTCAGCCGACCTTTAGTGCCGCGCCGACAGCTTATCTTGTGCCATCTCTCACCAGACAGCATCACCTCGGCAGAGACCGGCGGCTGGTCCGGGATGTGATATTGGCGGCGCCTGTCTGTGGTCGCGACCGGGAAGATCAGATCAACATCGGCCGGATAGACGTTTTGGCGTCGCGATAGTCCTACAGCCCACAGCAGACTGCGCTCACTCAAAGCCTGACGAAAAGAGCTGCTCGACCCGTAGCCCGCGTCGGCAAGCACGCAGCCGAAACGCGCGCCGGAGGCGATGACACGATCGATCTCTTCGATGGCTATCTCCGGTTTTGTCAGAGCGACCTGTCGATCCTTCGGGACTCGCGCCCGAATCATCCGCTCGGGATCATTCGTCCAGGTGTCGGGCAGGAAGAGCCGAAGGCCCACCATCACCGGCACTTCGCGCGAGGCCAGGGTCACCGACACCAGTGACTGGCAATTGGACGTCTGGCCAAGCGACGAAGCGTAATGAGGCGCGCCAGCAATCGAATGTTGTTCCTTCTTGGGTAACGCTGTGTCGTCAATGACGAGAAAACCCGCCTCATTGCCGACTAGGCGATCTGCCTCCGTCAGCAGGGCGGCCTCGAGCGGAGCGCTGTCCCAAATCCCCGCCGCGACAAAATGATGAAGCTGATCGTAGCCGACATCGCCGCTCGCGCGGCCATCGGTTGTACGCTTTTACGGTCGCCCGGCCCGGCTATGTACAGCGGACACATCCGGCGCCGAGCCGGAATGTACTCGCTCGTGCGCTGGCGAAGTTGGGTCATGACAAACTCCACCTTCGTCCGATGGAATGGGCTGCAAGCAGCCATTCCATGCTGACGCAATCGGAGCTCGTTGTGGACACATGACCAGCGCAGCAGATGATGCGTGCCGGCCGAAGTCGCCGAGATCGCTCTATGCATCCTGTTCGACGCCGTCGCCTTAGCGCTCAAGACCATCGCGGCCGATCCGCTCCACCTCGGCGGTGAGATCGGGTTCCTGGTCATTTTTCACGCATGGGCCAGACGCTCACCCATCCTCCGCACATCCATTTGCCTCGTCCCTGGCGGCGCTCTCTCTCCCGATGGACGCTGGTTTAGCTGCCGGCCACGCTTTTTTCCCGCCCATCCATGTCCCTCTCCCGCCTATTCCGGCGGCTGTTTTCTCGAGCGGCTCCAGCGGTAATGGTCGCAACAGTTCCTTCAAACTAATTTACAGAACCTTTGCGACCGCAGATCCCCGAAAGTGGTATTACCTTCGCCGGATAAAGGCTGATGCCTGCTTATGCAAGTATCACCACATAGCACACCGCGAACAGTTAATGCCAATGATAAGAGGAGCACTCATAATGATTGAAGGTCACAGGCGTCTTCACCAAGGATACTGGTCGAAGAATTCGCACAATTCCCCTACTATGGTGCTGACGTAATGGGAAATGAGATCATTGGGGTTGCCGCCGTTGACTTTGCTCCCCCACACCATTTCGTCGGTCGTGAGTGCATCTATCCGGCCCCGCTGACTGATGACCAGCATAAGCGTATCGCCGATATTTCGCTGAGCTGCTTGCGAGCTCTCGGCCTTGGCTGGGGGGCCATCAAACATCAATTCCGATGGAAGAAACGTGGCCCAGTGGTCATTGAGGTCAATCCGCGTCTTACGGGTGGCACCTTCTTCCGGATCGCGATGGCATCCTCGACTGATTGACGGCCAGCATCGTGCGGCTCTGCTACAGGTGTCGTTGAAGTCAAATTCTATGTGGAACCGAAGACGCCGATCGTCACGAAAGGGGATTTCACACACCTAATCGGGCATGTCATCGCCACTTCCCCCAGCCTTGCTGAGACCGGGGCAATACTAAAGCACGCCGTCGACTGAATTGGCTGGTCGATTACACCATTTGCGACCACTGGCGAAGAGGAACAATCTGCGCCATTCACTCCCCGGACTGATGGACGTACTTTCGGGGCAGCAGATTATAGTGTTCAAGACGGTGGCCGGCCGTACCGGCAGAGCGGGTCCAGAGCAACTGTTCCCGTCGGTCAACCGAATCCGAGCGTATGACGTGATATCGGAACAAACACCCCAAGGAGTAGCTCATGCGGGTAGCAGTTGTGTGGGACCATAATCATACGGGCGTGATCAATCAGTTTGGTCACCCTAATCCGGAGTTCACCGACCGGGAGGAGGTCGAAAGCGTGGTCGCGGCATTGCAAGAGGGTGGCCACGAGACACTGCTGTGCGCAGGCGATAAAGGACTGCTAACTGCGCTCGAACAGTTCATGCCACCCAATCCGCAAGCCCGCCCCTCAGGGATCGCCTTCATCAGGGCGACCGGAATTCAGGGGGAGTGCCCTTCCATTCATGTTCCCGCCATGCTCGAGATGGCCGGCGTGCCGTACACCGGAGCCAGCCCACTCGGGTGTGGGCTGGCGCTCGACAAGGGCATCGCGAAGAGGCTTATCCGGGATGCCGGCGTGCCAACGCCAAATTTCCGCATGATGCGTCGCGGCACCGAGAGTACCGGTGACCTACGATTCCCATTAGTAGTGAAACCAAGTCAGGAATACAACAGCCGTGGATTGCAGTTTGTTGACGATCCCGCTCAATTGAGTCGGGCCGTCGAACTGGTCGTCACGCAGTCTAGGCAGGATGCTGTTGTAGAAGAATACATCGAGGGGCGAGAGATAACCGTCGCACTTCTCGGAAATGGAAAGCTTGAGGTGTTGCCTTTTGTGGAGAAAGACTTCGGCGATCGCGAAAAGCATACTGCCATGTGGAAAGATAAAGGACTCTTGGCGGCGGCGAAGTGGATCTGCCCGGCGCAAATTGGGAGCAAGCTCGCGACGGTGCTGCGGGATATTTCCGTTGCGAGCTTCCATGCCTGCCGATGTCGGGACTACGCACGCGTCGACCTGCGGGTCGATCGCTTCGGCCAGCCCTTTGTTTTGGAGATCAACCACGATCCGGGACTTGCTGTGGGCGGCGCCTATGTCCTGGCCGCGACGACCGCCGGATACAGCTACTCTAGTTTGATCAATCGCGTTATCGACGCCGCCCACACCCGGTGTTTCGGAACCGGCGTTGGCTAAAGCGTGTCGCGATTAATGGGCTTCATATCCGGCAGCTTTGAAGAAGTTTCTGCATTCGGTTGGCTCGAACAGGTGGCAGATATCGCCGAGAGCCTCGCACAGCGTGTCGAAGGTTCTGGCCGCCTTCTTTCGCAGGTGCGCCTTGAGTTTCGAGTAGGCGATCGGGTTGAGATCTGGCGAGTATGGCGGCAGGAACAGGAGCCAGGCGCCCCTTTGGCGAACCAGTTGTGCGGCACGCTCACGAATCTCGCGCGTCAGGCGCACGGCGCTCAGATCGGGAAAGGCCGAGACCCGTTCGCGCAGATAGTCGACAAAGGGCACGATCTTGTTTGGCCGCCCCGCCTGTCGCGGGCCATAGGCGGGAAGTTCGAGCCCGCGCTCGATGTATTTGCGGACCGTCTTGGGATCGCGGCCCGTTCGCCGAGCAATCGCGGTCACGGACAGGCCCTGACGGTGTAGATCCAATATCATCAGAAGTTCTCCAAGTTGGACCACCAGCGCCGCTCCGATTCCGATCAAATCGGGACGGACTATCGACGCCGGAGCGAAAGCCGCCAGTTCCGGGACGCGTCCCGGAACTGGCGGCAGCAGCGCCAACTAGGGAATTTTCGATGCCCACAATCAGGGAATATTCATCGCCCGATGACACACGGGCAGCTTCAGCCGGACGACGGTGAGGATCTCGTCCAGTCCTTCCAGGGTGCTGGCCGCGACGCCTGGCCGATCCTGGTCGAGCCGTCGTGCGAGGTTTCGGAGCTTCTCGGCCTTGCCGGCGTCGTCGAGCTCCCAGCATTGGTGCAGCACCCGGCGCGTCCCGGCGTGAAGCTGCTTGGGCAGCCTATCCATGATGTTGCGCGCCTTGTGAATCTGGCAGCGCTGGATCAGTCTGTCCTTGCCGAAAGTGGCGCGGATCGCCTTGGATAGCGCCTTGGCGCCGTCGACGATGAACAACCGCGCTACCGCCGGATCGAGCCCACGTCCTACGAGATTGTCCAGAAGCGCCTGAAGCCGGCGTTCTCGGTCGCGCCCTCGACCAGCGCGAGAGAGGAGGCTTGCCGCCTTTGCCGTCAATGCCGACCGCGGCGACGAGCACGCGATCGTCGCTCACGTGCAGCCCGTCGATCTGGATGACCAGGAGGTCGAGATCAGACAGATCCCCGCTCATGAAGGCGCCGCATCGGTCGATAAGGCCACGAAGCGTCGCGACGCAACCGATTTCGACACCCCGCTGCCATGACCCGCCGGCACATCGCCTTCCGGAAGTCGCACCGCCCGTCCGAACCGCCGCGTCGAGACGTTGATCAGCATCAGGTCATCGCCCAGCGGCCGAGCCAGTCCTCCGACATCGCGCGATCCCAACTCGGGAGTGCCATCTCGCGCCCATCGACGGTCCGGCCCCCCCGGCGCTCGACCGCGACCTTGCGGCCGTGAAACCCGATCCGGCCGCGCGTCGAGCCCCAGCGGTGCGCCTCGCTCTCTTCAATCCGGCCGTGGCGGGCCGCAAGCTGCTTCGACGTCCGCCTCCATCATCGCGCCCAGCGCCAGCGCGGTATGTCGGGCGCCTTGCGGACGTTCAAGAAGTTGACGGAGTTCCTTCCGCTTCTGACGCAATTCCGACACTGAACACCCTGACTTA
>NZ_JBVVQD010000070.1:0-10090 GCF_055811755.1 Mesorhizobium sp. WSM4840 | reverse complement strand
GCCTAACGACCGTAGAAACAGACGGGGCAACCAGGGAACGCCGTCCCCTGCACCAAATATGCGGAAGATCCCCAGATTGTCGCGCAGGTCTCTCCCAGATCGCCGCGCTATAAACCTTCCACTGCAGCGCCATATCGTGCCCAGAGGGGCCAGATAGCTGAGCGTAGTACGGCGGAAGCCGCCAGAAGGCCAAAAGAGGAGACCACGATGCCCCGAGTGCCGGGCCGACGGTTCGGACGGTGTTGGAACCGACGGAGAGCAGGGTCACGGCAGCAGGACAATCGCGTCGGTCCACGATATCGCCAACCGAAGCTTGCCACGCGGGATCATTGAGAGCGCCGCCGCTTGCGATCAAAAAGCTGAAGCCGAGTATCATCCACGGGTCGACAAAGCCGATAGCCACAGCAACGGAGAGTATCGCCGACCCTGCGCCGGCTGAAATTGTCCGCGAGAACCCCGGAGAAAACGGACAAAATGAACGCAAGCAGGTTCGATGAAGCCACTAGCGCAACCATCAGATCGGAACTCGAGATCGTCGTCATCAGTCAGCCGATGGCAACCTCTGGATCAGCTAGCCGAAACTGGGAAACCTGTGTGGCCAGCCAGATCGAACGAAAGGTCTGGTTCCTGAGCGGCGCAAACGTCCCTGGCGAAATTACATCCGAGTCTGCCACTCTGCTCATTGCCCCGCCGGTCGTGTCCCGCCGAGCTACACCTGTATGGGGCGATGAGAGTCAAGCCTGCTCCTGCATTTCTCCATCTCCTGGTTCGGCCGATTGGCGACCATCTCCTCGTCCCGACCTACCTTCGCTCTGGCCGCCGCGCGCAGTGACGGTCAAGGCTGGGCCGCAGGCCCGATCGCGCAGCGACTTGCCCTTGACGGTCACGAGCACGGCGGCAGGCTTGCTCGGTCGGCTGGGGACCCGGCGAGGTGCCGACAATGGATTCCGAGGCGGAGTTCGCCATGAGCAGGACGCGGGCGGCCGCGCGGCAGACTTGTATTCGGTCGATCTCAGGGGATCTGAACCATGATGCAGCATGCGCATCGGTAGGCGAAGCTCCGGGGCGGCGGGCCCATTCTACGTCCGCGGTCTGAGGACCATGTGTAGCTTCGGGTTGCCGCCACCTCGGATCATCATCGGCAGACCCTCTGCGGGCCAGCCAATTGGGTGTGCGTTGCTCTCCTCTTCCCACGTGTCCCCATCACGCCGCACGCAAGCTGACGCCCTGTGGCGCCTCGCCCGTGGTGACGAGGCGCCACAGCGCAATCAGAAGCTTGCGCGCCAGCGCCACGATCATCGTCTTGCGCGTGGCCTTGCGGCCGTCGGCCGTGCGCGCCTGGAACCATCGGGCCAGCGCACTGTCCTTCTGGAAGAGGAGAAAGCGCAGGCCAGTTGGATCATGCCATGCCGCACGCGGGCACTGCCGGCGCGTGCCAGCCCCTTCTCGCGCCGGCGTTTGCCGCTCTCGTCGGGCGAACCCGTGAGCCCGGCATAGCGCGCCACCGCGCGGCGATCACGCAATCCGCGCGACAGGATCTCGTGGACCAGCATGTCCGCCGTCTCGACACCGACGCCGATGACCCGTGCGATGAGGCGCACCATCGCTTGCGGGCCTTCTGGTGCAGCCGGAGCCGCGGCGAGCCTACGCAGGCGGTCGCCCTCGATGGTGCGGATCTGCGCACGCAGGAGGTCGACCCGCTCAAGCAAGCGGTGCAACTCGGCGCGGGTGTTGTCCGGCAGCGGCGTTCCCTCCCCTATGCGGATGGCGATGAGCCTGTCGGCCGCATTGCGCAGGCTCAAGCGGAAGCTGCGAATGCCGAAGCGGGCGAGAATCGCCTTGATGCGGTCGACGAGCCGCGTCTGCTCACCGACCAAGGTCTGTCGCTCGCGGTTCGGCCGCCGCGCGTCCTCTTCTTCGAGCGTCGGAATCGCCGCCATACTGCAATGGCGCTTCTCGCCCCGCAGCCAGCCGAGAAAGGCGCGCATCAAAAGCTCCGTGTCGAGCCGATCTGTCTTGGCACGCCGGTGCTCACGCGACACCGCAACGCTGGCAGGGTGGATGGCATAGGCCTCGATGTCGCGCGCCCGCAGCCAGCGCGCCAGCCAAAAGCCGTCGCCGGCCGCCTCATAGGCGACGGCGATCCGCTTGATCGTATGCCCGGCCTGGCCGGCTTCGTCGCGCCAGCGCTGCAGCAGCTTCAACAATGATGGCGCGTCGGCATCAATCTTCTTCAGCGGCTGGCGCTTGAATCCCGGAACAAGCGCGGCAATCAGCCACTTCGCCTTGCTCATTTCGATGACGGCGACGATCGTGTTATCCTGTTCAAAAGCGGTAAGGGAGCTTGCGTCAAAAGACTGCGGCATGGGGCGCCTCCTTCTGAAGAGTTGGTTCTAACAGCGCCGAAAGATGCCACACCCTCGCCGCTCGCCCCATAGCATCTGCGCGGCAGGTCACGATGGGATTACCGCTCGGCCTGCGTATCGGCCCCGTCCTCATTGGCGTATGTTGTTTAACCAACCATCAAGCCAAGTGCCCTCGAGGGACGAACCACTATCTCGGTTCTAGATGACGACGATATGCAAACTGCATTTGACGGAAGCCATATGGCAACCGATCATCGCTACAAGATGGCGCTTTCCGCCAAGATGCAACGATCAGGTCCGCACAATTGTTGAATCTCGAAAGTTTCAGCGATATCAAGGGCGAAGCCACGACTTGGCGTCGTTACCTCCACGAGACTCCGGAGCTCGACTATCGGGTACATGACACTGCGGCTTTCGTGACCGAGAAGCTCGCCTCCTTTGGTATCAATCATATCGAAACAGGCATAGCGGAAACTGGTATCGTTGCGTTGATACAAGGCCAGCTTGGAGATGGGCCCACGGTCGGATTGCGCGCCGACATGGACGCATTGCCTATACTTGAGGCGTCAAACAAGCCGTGGGCGTCGAAAAATGTCGGAATGATGCATGCATGTGGCCACGATGGCCACACTGCGATGCTCCTCGGCGCCGCTAAATATCTAGCCGCTACGCGCAATTTCACGGGCTCGGTTGCTTTGATCTTTCAGCCTGCGGAAGAGGACGGACGAGGCGGTCAACGGATGGTCCAGGAAGGGATCATGGACCGTTTCGGAATATCTCACGTTTTCGGCATGCACAATCAGCCTGGCCTGGAGGTTGGCAAGTTTGGAATTTGCCATGGCCCAATCGCGGCGGCGCTTGACGAGTTCGATATCATAGTTAAGGGACGGGGCGGGCACGCTGCAATCCCGCACATGGCAATAGACTCCATTGTCATAGCGGCGCACGTTATCGTTGGCTTGCAAACGCTGGTTTCTCGCAATACTGACCCGACGGAATCGCTCGTCGTCTCCGTGACAAAGTTGAATGCCGGCCAAGCTTACAACATCATTCCGGAACACACTGAAATCGCGGGTACGGTAAGGACCCTCGCTCCCGAGTTGCGAGACTTCGCAGAGCAACGGGTAGAGGCATGCGCGCGGGGTATAGCAGGCGGGTTCGGCGCTGAGGTCGAGTTCAGGTACAGGCGCCTCGAACCCCTCACCGTCAATCACACGGACGGGACTAATCGGGCGATCAATGCGGCGCGTTGCCTCGTCGGGTCGGCATCCGTAGACGACAAGATCAAGCCAAGCATGGGATCGGAGGACTTCGCTTACATGCTTGAGGCGCGCCCCGGAGCGTACATTCTACTGGGCAATGGCCCGACCGCTGCCCTGCACAACCCAGCATATGACTTTAACGACGAAGCCCTGCCGTACGGCATCGGCTATTGGGTGAATCTGGCCGAAACGGCTCTGGCGCCTGCGAACTCAGAGTTGTGAGTGCAACATTCGCAAGGCGAAGCATCATAATCAGTCTCGATCGAGACGACTAGCAAAGGGGAACAACAATGAGCTATTCGTTAACCCGCAGACGTTTCATGCAAGCGACATCGTCCGCAATCGCAGTGGGCGCGCTGTCTTGCGCTCCTAGTCGAGTCTCGGCTCAATCATCGGGCCAGATAACGGCGGTGTTGGGGGGGGGCGATTGGGGTAAAGCCAACATAGAAGCCTACGCCAAACCGTTCGAAGCGGAGACCGGTATCAAGGTGATACCGATCACCGACGATATGGACTTGGGTCAGGTTGAATTGATGGTAAAATCGAGCAATGTCACCGTGGATGTTGCGGCCTTAGGGCAGGGGGCCGGTCTAGTCGCGGCCCAAAAGGGAATTCTCGAGAAGATCGATTATTCCATCTATAAATCGGAAAATTTAGATGGCATATACGACTTCGCCAAGCAGCCGTTCGGCGTTGCCAACCTAGTCTATTCTTACAATATGGTCTATAATACTGAAGCATTTCCTGCTGCCAAACCGCGGCCGTTAACCTGGGCCGAGTTCTGGAACGTCGAGAAGTTCCCTGGCGTCCGAACGCTAGTGTCCGGCCAGTACGGATCGGAAGGGCCTTGGGAAGAAGCTCTGCTGGCGGATGGCGTACCCGCCGATCAGCTCTACCCAATGGACATCGATCGCATCTTTGCCAGTCTAGACAAGATAAAGCCGCATATCCGTAAATGGTGGGGCCGTGGTTCCGAAATCCAGCAAATGTTGCATGATAAGGTGATTGACATCGCCCAATCATATGACGGACGGGCGCTTCTTTTGGTCGATCAGGGCGCGCCAATTGAGATCAATCGGAATCAGGCAAAGCTACAATGGGACTACTGGGTGCTTCCCAAAGGTGGTTCCAATGTGCAGAATGCACAGAGGTTTATCGAATTTGCCACTCGCGCCGACCGCCAAGCAGCCTTCGCCCAGCTCTTCCCTGAAGGCCCAAGCAACCGCAATGCCTTCAAGCTGCTTCCGGATCAGGTGGCCCGCAGGCTTCCTACCCATCCTGACTACATGAAGAGTAGCATTTCAGTGAATGGGCAGTGGTACAATGAAGTCGGCCCGGACGGCCGCTCGAACACTGAGCGTCTTATCCAGCGCTGGAACGAATGGATTCTCCAATAAACATAGGTTTCCGACCATCCGGAGGAGTCCGTCGAAAAATGATTGGCGCAGGGATTCCACCAGCCTGTGCGCCGGTCCCGTTGAGTTTGCGGTAGGAACTCGGTCATTTGCCAACGACATCCGGCAGCCGTCGCTGGAGGAGCAACAGTGAACATGCATGCAAGAACGCCCGTCCCATTCCCAGAGGATGACGCATTGCAGGAAAAACCGATTCTACCCCAGATCGAATTCCGAGGCGTCACCAAGATGTACGGGGCGGTTCCTGCCGTCACAGATTTGTCGTTAACAGTGCGTCGCGGCGAGTTCCTGACCATTCTCGGTCCGAGCGGTTCGGGCAAGACCACAACACTGATGCTACTTGCCGGCTTTGAGGCACCGAGCTCGGGTGATATCCTGATCGGCGGACACTCGGTCGCCGCAGTGCCGTCCTATCGTCGCGACCAAGGTATCGTTTTCCAGAGCTATGCGCTGTTTCCGCATCTTACTGTGACGCGGAACCTGGAGTTCCCACTTGAAATGCGCGGCATAAACGCTGCTGAGAGGACAACGCGGGTCAGCCGGATGCTGGAGCGCGTGCACCTCAAAGAATTTGGCGACCGCATGCCATCGCAATTGAGTGGCGGCCAGCAGCAGCGCGTGGCGCTTGCCCGCGCGATGATCGCGGATCCGCCTTTCCTTTTGCTCGACGAACCGCTCGGCGCGCTCGATCGCAATCTCCGCGAGCAGATGCAGATCGAGATGAAGAATCTGCACAAAGAGTACGGCATCACCACGGTCTGCGTTACGCACGACCAGGAGGAGGCGCTCACGCTGTCGGACCGCATCGTGGTCATGCGCGCTGGGCGTATCGAGCAGACCGACAGTCCGGAGGCCCTGTACGACCGGCCAGCAACATGCTTCGTGGCAAAATTTTTGGGTGAGGCGAACATCCTCGAAAATGCCGGGTTCAGGATCGAAGCCGATGCAACTCAGCCCTCCGGCGTTGCAGCCATGATTCGGCCCGAGCGAATCTGCATCGCTCCGAAGGCATCGAAGCGCGCCGACGCGGACCAGCGCCAGTCTGTCACTGGCACGGTCGACGATATGATTTATGCTGGCCCGTTGCGGAAGTACCATGTACGCGTCGGGAGCGCAGTCCTCATCGTTCGTGAGCACGTCGCCGCGGGGCAGCCAATCTTCCGACCGGGCGACGAGGTATGCCTCGACTGGCTGCGGTCCGACGTTCGCTTCGTCGCCGCGTAAACCCATCGAGAGGGCAAGGCTGATGAAAACTTTTCAGAAATTGGGCCGAATGCCTATTGGGCTCACCGTACCGGCCTTCGCTATCCTGCTCGTCGTCTTCGGCATACCGATCGTCCTGCTGTTCCTGACCAGCCTCAATGCGCCTGACTTTTCGGTGACAAATTATCACGCGTTTTTCGGCCAGCCGGCGAACATCCGCGTGCTTTTCCAGACCATCGAAGTGAGCCTAGTGGCCACGGCCATCTGCCTCATCGTCGGCTATCCCACGGCATATCTGATCGTGACCGCTTCGAAGACGCTGCGCATGACACTCATTGCTCTCGTCATCATCCCCTATCTCACCAGCGGGTTGGCTCGTACATATGCGTGGATTGTCATTCTCGGCGATCGTGGCGTGATCAACAATCTTTTGCTCAACCTCGGGCTGATCCACAGCCCCTTGCCCCTCATTTACAACCGCATGGCCGTTTACATTGGAATGGTACACATCATGTTGCCGCTGATGATCCTTCCTCTAGTTAGCGCCATGATGGGAATTGACAGGTCGCTCATGGCGGCGGCTCGGAGCATGGGTGCGCGGCCTTTTACAGCTTTTCGGCGGATTTTCTTGCCCCTCAGCTTGCCAGGCGTGCGCAGTGGCTCCCTGCTTGTATTCGTGTTCTGCCTGGGGTTCTATATAACGCCAGCGGCGCTGGGCGGGTTACGCGACGCCATGCTTTCAACCTTCATCGCCGCGCAGGTCAAAAGCTCCTTCGACATTTCACGCATCGCCGCCGCAGCCTTCATCCTCCTGGCGGTCGCGATCGTCGTGCTTTCCATGATCGGGCTCGACCTTTCGGGTACCCAAGGGCGTGTCGCGAATCCGGCGCGGAAGTCTTGGCTGATTCGTCTGCCCCTAATTCGCATTTTGAAACTCTATCTCAGTGAGCTTCCCCGCCCCTATCGGGCGAAGCGTTGGACAGCCCAGCTCTACCAGGCTGGAACTGACAGCCACTGGCCGAACATTGTCGGAATAGTGTTCGTCTTCTTCGTTATGGTCTACCTTCTTTTCCCTGGCGTCATCGTTGTTATCATGTCTTTCAGCGCCGGGGCGTTTCTGGAGTTCCCGCCTTCGGGCCTTTCGTTGCAGTGGTACCGTTCCTTCTTCGGCGATCCGTCATGGAACGGAGCCGCATGGACCAGCGTCCAGATCGGCGTGGAAGTTGCCATCCTTTCGACCATTGTAGGGACCCTCGCCGCGTTCGGCCTGAGCCGCGTGGGTCCACGGCTGCGCGGCCTACTAACTATGATCATCATAACGCCGATAACGTTCCCGGTCATCGTCGTTGGTATCGCGACCTATCTCGGGCTGATTAAACTTGGACTCATCGGGTCGCAGACTGGGATCATCCTGGCGCACAGTATCGGTGCCATCGGCATTGTCGTCGTAATCGTTTCGGCGACGCTGGCGAATTTCGACCGAACGCTGGAGCAGGCAGCTAAGAGCATGCGTGCGGGCCCGTTTCAGACCTTCGTGAAGGTGACACTCCCATTGATCCGGCCGGGCATAATCGGAGGTGCCATGTTCGCATTTCTCCAATCCTTCGACGAGGCCGTCATTACATCTCTGGTTGGCGGACTTTCGGTCCGCACTTTGCCGCTGAAGATGTTGGAGAACATCCGCAACCAAATCGACCCGACGATTGCAGCAGTGACATCGCTGTTGATGCTGCTGCCCCTGCTCTGGATACTCATCTTTTACGCCTTGTGGTGGAGATCCAGACCGAGAACCCAGAACAAATTCTCGGAACTTGCTATTTGATCTGCATGCTCCCTCACGTGGCGTGGCAGCTAGCCTGGCTGGTTGGCGGCTTTTTCCCCCATCATAGAATCCGGCCGCGACTAACACACCTCCCCGCGCGGCCCCACCCCTACGAGCACTCGTTGCGAAGCCCTTGAATCGATTGCGAGCAGCCGAGTGCCACGGATAGTCGGCAAATTCTTCACCATATGGACGTTGGACAGTGACCGAAACCCCGCACCTTACATTCGACCTTGACACACCTGGTTTGAGCACCGGCCACCTTGTTGTCCCCAAAGGCGCCGACTGCGAAGCTCTTTCGCTTCCGGTTTTCAGTCTCAATAAGGGGGAGGGACCACGGCTCCTTATCACCGGTGGATGTCATGGCAACGAACTGGAAGGGCCAATTGTTGCACGACGGGTTGTCGACTGGCTGCCAGAAGCACAAACCTGTGGAAGAGTCAGCATATTACCCGTGCTTAATCCGCCAGCCGTACAGGCATGGAGCCGCAACACGCCATTCGACGGCTTGAATCTCAATCGAGTGTTTCCGGGCCGGGCCGATGGGTCGGTAACCGAACGAATCGCGGATGCGGTTTCTCGCCTGCTGCTGCCAATGGCCGACACCATATTTGATCTGCACAGCGGAGGGCCATCCTGGGATTTTCCACCAGCAAGCACGACACATCCGATCGCTGACGCGGAGCTGATGGCCGAGACAGTCAAGATGGCAGAGGCATTCAAATTGCCCGTCACCTTGATTTGGGAACACAATGACACGCCTGGAATGTTTGATACCTATGCTCACAGCCAAGGTAAGGTTTTCGTTTGTGCGGAATTTGGGGGTGGCACGGTCGGAGCGGATTCTCTGGCCATCTATGAAGCTGGCGTACGCAACGCCCTCGTCGCGCTTGGACTAGTTCAGGTGGAAGCCGATTTTCCAATCTTCTCTCACAAGAAGTCCAGCCAGACGCTTGAGACGCTCGCGTCTGACAATGTGAAATCGCCCGCGCGAGGCATCTTCGAACCTCGCTGCTCGGTGCTGGATGAAGTGAAACGGGGGGATCTTATAGGCGTCCTGCATCCGATGGAGTCGCTGTCAGCTCGTTCCATTGATGTACGAGCGGCTACCACTTCCATCGTCTGTGGTATCCGATCCGGACTGCATGTTGAAGCCGGTGAGGAGGTGGCGATCCTTGCCAGGCCGCTTCAAATACGAAGAACGCCTTGAGGAGGATATGGGCGCAGTGCGGCGATCGCAGAGACTATAGACGTAGCAGACATACTTCACGTTGGCGACTGTGTCGCCTTTGCCGGACTGAAGGTGCCGCCGCTTCGCGCGAATCTTTTTGAACTTCTCGCGAGCAATACTCTCGCGAACCGATCTAACGGCAACTCATGCTACGGGCGGATATAATGGCGGGCTCCAAACAGCAGAACGCGGGCGTTACACGCCAGGAACTGGCAAGCGAACATGTGATCGACCACGTCTTTCCCCGCCGCCAGACTGATGTTGTAGAGTCTACCGAGAACTGGGTTTCAGTAGCTTGGTGACCATTGGTGGCACTATGCCGCCGGCATCAATGGGCCAAATTCGTTCCGCGGTCTATGTCCCCAAACCTGCCCTTAACGCATCTGGCTAAGACCAGCAATTGATCCTCGTCCCATGATGAGACGCCGTGCACACCGCTCTCCGCTTCCCAAATCCGGATTCGTGACAGATTTGCTCGGGAGATATCATGACCGGCGATTTGCGTGTCGCAAAGATTCGGCAAAATTTTTTGAATGCCTAAGGCCTGTTTACAATCATCGGATTGCGAGGAAAGCGGTGACGAGATTGAGGAGTCCGGCAAAGCAAGCATCGGTCTTTTCGTAACGGGTTGCGATGCGTCGGAATGCCTTGAGATGGCAGAAGAAGTTCTCAACGAGATGGCGCCATTTGTACATTTCGGTGTCGTGAGGGATGGGTCGTGTCCCACCGCGTGGTGTAGGTCGGCGGCAGCGAAGCCGCTCGCGAGCGCGCCCTCAACAGCGCTGTAGCGA
>NZ_JBVVQD010000069.1:0-10851 GCF_055811755.1 Mesorhizobium sp. WSM4840 | reverse complement strand
CGCGGCATTCCGCTGCCCGAGGCGATGCAGCAGTCCCAGCATCGCTCCGTGCAGCAGGCGTCGAACTACTACAACGACGCCGAACGCACGCTCGGGCGGGCGGCGCGGATCATCGTCTGAGCCGCAGATCGATCCGACACATCACAGCTTGCGGCGTCAGCTCCAGGACAATTGGTTCGAGGCAGCCGCATTTGCCGGCGTGCGCGGCGACTGGTCGGAAGGCGAACGGGGCCAAAAGTTCTCCGGCCATTCCCTGCGCGCCGGCCTTGCCTCATCGATCGAGATGACACGCAAATACCAGAGCCGACGTGACCCGTTCCGTGTCAATCTCACCAAGGCCTCGAGGCTGTAGGCGACAAGCCCCCCCGCGTTACGCGCCAAACAACCGCCGGTCCCAGTAGACCGGCTGGTGCAGGCTTGTCTGGATCCTTGAAAACTCCGGATGCGCCGGATTGATCAGCACATTGCAATCGAGACGCGCCACGACACTCGGCACCAGCAGGATGGCGCTGCGCCGTTCTAAACACCAGGTTTCACCAAATCCCCTGCTCACCGTCGCCGGCATCGTGTCCCAGCCGGGCAGTGACGGCTGGGAAAAGACCTCGTAGCTCAGTCCGCGCGGGATCGTGATTTCGATGTAGTGCTGGTTGGGCGGCAGTCGGCCGCTGCCATGCACCAGCTTTTCCAACAGGGCCGTCGAATAGTGCTCGCTGGTGTAGATGATAGGACTTCCGGGCGTGTTCCATCGGCCTGGCGCGATTGTCGACCCGGTCGCATCGAAGATCGGGTAGGTGCCGGCCGGATCGCCGATGCGAAAGGACGAGAGCGTGCGATCGAGAGTCTGCGCCGTCACGCAGCGCTGCCGTACTTCAGACTTGCGAGGATTTCGACCACCATTTCGGCGCCGAACTCGCTCAGGATAACGACGTCGATCGGTCGCTTGTCCTCGATCATCGGGTGCGGCCGAAACAAGAAATCGCGCGCTTCCTCTTCGTTCTGCCAGACATCGACAGCAAGGCCCCAGACGCGCGCGACGCGGGCCAATCGTGTGCCCTCGTCCGACGAGAGGCGATGTACCGCCTTGCGCCGCTCGTAGGTCGCCTTGGGGATCAGCCGGTATTTGAACTGAGCATCGCCAGGCGCCAGAAGATGCGCAACGCGCTCAAGCGCCCCGATGGGAAGTCCATCCTCGATCCGGGAGATCAGCCCGAAAGGCGACCGCGCCGCCACCTCTTTGACGGGCAGCCCCAACACGTCGGCGACATTTCCGAACGCTAGCATTTCACTCTCCATTCCATGTGAGGCAACATATAGCCTCACATGGTGCGCCATGCAAGCCCCGCATCAGCGCGAACCGATCCGCCAACGGTTACCCTGTCATCTTTGCTGTCACGCCGTTGGCTCGCAATGCCGCCATCAGCATAGGCCCGACCGAAAACTCCCCTGCCCTCGCCTTCTCGGTCAGCACGCGCAGATAGCCACCAGCTGACTCGATGTGCTGTGCCCGCTGCAGAATGCAGGCAATCACCACCGCGGCGATTTCCTGACCCATGACATGGCAGGCATCCTCATACGCAGACGGCGAAACGCCCAGGTATCCCCGCACATGGGCGGCGGTGATCATGAAATCGCGCCAGTTGCCGATCCCCTCAACGGCGTAGTCTGCAATTTCGGGGCAGGCCTTCAGCACTAGCCCCAGCGGATAGGTTTTCGGCGGCTCTGCGGTCCTCGTTAGAGGCTCGGCCCCCGCCCCGCTTTTTTCCAAAGCAGGTTCAAATTCAAAAATAGAGTCGGTATTTGAATCAGATTGCTGCCGCTCGCTTTGGGACTCATTGCCGCTCGGATTCGTAGATTCCATATGGATTTCCAGCAGCTTATCCACGTCGTCACGCAACGCGGCCAGATCGGCCACGATAGGTTCGAGCTCGGCAATGCGGGCTCGGCGCGGAATTGTCTCCACAATGGCGCGGAAACGCCTCCACAGGCTTCCCCAGTCGCCCGGCACGTCTTCCTCAACGGCCGCCTCGACCAACTTCTGGATATCCCGGCGGTGTAGCGTAATGCGTTCCCTCATAAGCCTGAGCGCCCTGTTGTCGGCGCGAACACGCTCGGCCGCCGCCTCGAACTCTTGAGCACGGGCCAGCAGCGGCGCCAGCGAGAAGCCAAATGCTTCCTCGATCTCCCCACCCCTGCCCTTCCGTGCATAACGCTTGCCGTTCGGGCTGTCCCGACGGATGACTAGACCGCAATCCACCAGCTCCGCCAGGTTCCTCCGCAAGGTGGAATCGGGCATGCCGTGCGCCCTGAGGGACAGCTGTGCGTTCGAGGGAAACACGATGAGGCCGTTTTCCTCACTCAACTCACTGTCAGGATAGAATGACAGCAACGCATTCAGGACGGCCAAGGCGCGATCGCCGATGCCGTTGATGCTCTTGCCCTCGCAGAGGTTCCGGTAGATCTGCCATTTGTCGACGACCCTGCCCTTGGGGATCTCCCGTGACTCGTTTTGCGCTGCCAGCATGGCAAGCGACATCGGCCGCCGCCCAAAGGGCGTCGTTGCAATACCCGTCTCCATTTCTTCCTTCGCCTTCAATTAGGCAAAAGAAATCCGTCCGCCGAATCGACGCTTAAAACTCTTGACACTGATTCGTGGAAATGAGATTCTCGGCTTGCTACAGATCGAGAAGGGCTTCCACGGTTCGCCGTCGGGGGCCTTTTTCTTTTGCGGTTTCAGTTCTCCTGCTTCGACTGCCAATCGGCATAGAGGCCATCTAGCCGTTCGGTAATGTATGCGGCAAAGAGCGGCCCGTTGACCGCGCCAATAGCGATTGTGGCGGTTTTTCCGTTGGTTTTCAGCGAGACGCGAATCGATTTGTCAGCGGGGGCCCAGGATTTGAGCGTACCGTTGCTTTTGGGCGTCTTCTCAGGTTTGGTCGTCAGGGCATCGACCACTGCTTGAAAGCGTTGATCGCTCGAGAGCGCCTTGGTTTCTGGTTCCGACAGCAATGCCAGCACGTTATTGACGTTTGCCTTCGGCAGCAGGTCGGCGAGTTCCATCCACCGCCTACGGCCGATCTCAGGCGCAGCGCCTATGGCTTCGATCAATTCGATTGGCACCTGCCGCACAACAGAGACCATTTTCGACAGAGCAGCCTTATCGATCCCGAGGGCCGCCATGATGGTCTCTCGGGAGAACGAGCGGTCTTCCAGGCGAACTGCAAACAATGCTCTCTCTATGTATGAAAGATTAGTCCGGGCGTTGTTCTCCTGCCCCTGACTGACGACGAGCTGGTCGTCGGAAAGTTCCCGGACGACCGCGCGGACGTTGATACCTAATAACTTGACGGCCGCCAGTCTCCGATGGCCATAGGCGACCTGATACCGTCCCCGGGCGTCTGGATGAGGGCGCACAAGGATCGGCACCTGTTGTCCGTGGTCCTTGATTTGCTCGCTAAGCTGGGCAAGCTTGACGACATCGATGCCAATGCGATCGCTGACGAAAGAGGAGTCAACGAGGGCTGGATCGATCTCAATGATCGTTTGCCCTTCGGCTAGCTGCTTCTCGATATCTTGGGCGCGTTCGAACTTCTGCGTAATGTTGCCGAGGGTCTTGGTGATCCCCCCAATGGGAGTGTTGCGCACAGCAGGAGGGACGAAGCCCGCGATCGGTCTCGCAGCCGTCATCGGCGATGAAGTTTCAGTGGCTGGGTTATCAACCGAAACCTCAATGAGATTCTTGCGGGCCATTATTTCCTCCCCCAAGTCGCCTTCAGCAGGCCTTCGATTTCCGAATTGACCTGATTCAAGGACTCCATAGCGCGGTCGTACGTTCCCCTCGTGAATTGCGACCGCTCGACTTCATAGAGGGTCTGCTTTGTCACGCCTGCGTCGGATATCGCCGTCGATTTGAGCATGGGGTTGTGAAGCATCCGATTCCCAAAGATGGCGCGCATGAATCCAGTCATCTGGCTTTGCGGGCCGTCATTCGGCTCGAAACGTGTCACGAGATAGCGCATCCAGTCGTAGCTGGTGCGTCCCCCTGCCCTTTCCACGACAGCCATTAACTCGCTGGTCATCGCCAGAAATTGGCTCATCGACATCACATCGAGCATTTGTGGGTGAACGGTAATGAGAACCGACGTCGCGGCACAAAGCGCCGACATCGTCAAAAAGCCCAGTTGCGGGGGGCAGTCGATAATGACCACATCGTACAGGCTTTCAATATCGGTCAGGACTTCGCCGATCCGGGCAAAGAACATCGATTCTGCCGATCCAGTCATAATCGCTTTTGGGGTCTCATGCTCGAATTCCATCAATTCGAGGTTGCCCGGCACAATGTGCAAATTCGGCGTGTATGTCGCCCGGACGATCTCCGAGAGCGGTCGCGGTTCGTCGTATCGTATAGCGCCAAAGAGCGTCTCGCCTTCGCCAACATCGAGTTCGGGCTGATGGCCGAACAAAGCCGATAGCGACGCTTGTGGATCGAGATCAATCGCAAGCACCTTATAACCCCGAAGTGCCAGATACTGGGCAAGGTGCGCGGACGTGGTTGTTTTTGCGGAACCACCTTTGAAATTCATGACCGCAATCACCTGAAGTTTCTCCCCGGGACGGCGGCTCGGCACATATTTTGGGGACCCGTTCTTTTCGTCGAGAGTCTGCCGAATCCGCCCCATGTCGTCCGGCGTGTACATGCGCCGACCATTAGCCAGCGGCTCTGGCCCGTAGCCTTCGGATGCGACTTGCCTGAGATATCCTTCTCCGATGCCGATGTAATAGGAGGCCTCGGCCGGGCTGAAATTACGAATCGCCTTCTGAGAATTCGGAGGAAAGATCTTCTGCTGGTGCAACTGCAACTGACGTGACAGTTCGAGCGAATCTGCCGACAACATGGACGGCAGGTGCTCCTGTTCACCGCTTTGAATTGAAGTCTGTAACATCCTTGGCCCTCGAACTGCGCAATTAATGCTAAGATGCGATAAACTGCGCAGTTACAATAAGACCCGATTCGTTACGAATTTACAAACGCTTAACCCTGATGCCGTTTCGAGCTTAGTTGTCCGCGGACAACTCAAAGGGGAATGCAGGAAAACACCTCAGACCGAGCAGTGGTTGTCCGCGGACAACCAAGTGGCAAGTCACGTGAAACGATGAAGGATCGATTGCTGTGACAGTGCCGAAGTCCCCCGCCGCCGTCCCGATAGCCGCTTCTCCTTATGCGGCGTCCTGTCCGGCGGCTGGCTGCAGGGCCGTGAGATACTCGGCAGCGGCCTGCGCCTTCGCAGCGGCCGTGATAATGGCCCTCTTGTCATTCTTCAGGACCTCGAGCCAGCTCGCCAGATAGGCGGCTGTGTTGTCGCGTGGATCATGCGCCACGCCCAGGTCGGCACACAGGAACGATGCCGCGAGCTCCGCAACAAGCTCCTCCACGGCGTAGCCTTCACTGCCGAACCTGCCCGTCAGATCGCGGTCCAGGCGATGCTTTGCGCCGGACCAATGCGAAACCTCGTGTAGCAAAGTCGAGTAAAGGTAAACCTCGCTGTCGAAACGCCCGCGGTCAGGCATGAGGATGTCATCGATGCTGGGCCGGTAGCAAGCTTTGGTGCCACCGTAGCTGACGCTTGCGCCGGTGTTCTGCACGAAGCTTTCGACGGCCTCAATGTGCGGAACCGGATTGCCCGGCAGCTCTTCGGCCGGGCTGAAGAACCGATCCGGCATGTTCTCGATCTGCTCAATATTGAAGACGGTGTAGCCCTTCAGATATGGAACCGCGCGGTCTTCGTCGTCGTCGTGATCCTTCGGCATGAACGTGCCGTACTTGACGACAAGGGTGCCCTTTTCGCCCTTGCGGACCTGACCGCCGAAGTCCTGGGCCTGCCGGTAGGTCATCCAGGTGTTTTCGTCATAGCCGAACATCTGGCCGGCGACCCACAGCATGATGACGTTGATGCCGCGGTAGGCATCGCCGGTCGCGCGGCGCGGGATGATCGAGCTTCGGCGGGCGTTGCCGCGCCAGGGGCGGATCCAGGGCTTGGTGCCGGCTTCAAGCTGCTCAACAATGGTGTCCGTGATGCGCTGGTAGGTATCCTTGATGCTCTGCATGGCCGTCTCCATCCGTTGGTTGACGGCAAAAGACCGGAGATAGCCGAAACGAGCCCATGCACCCCGTAGGGGCCGAAACGGAGAGGAGGACCGCGACAGCGGTTGCATGGGGGAGGGGCTATCGTAGCTTGTCCGTCAAATCACCCCGACGGATGGAGGCGGCCGGCCGCATCGAATGCGCCGGCCGGTCAACTACGGTTGCCGAGCAGTTTGAATCCGGCGAGCGACGTTATCGTTCATGGTCGTCGCTTTTGCGCTCGCGAGCCCGCTGCGCCGCGATATCGGTCTCGATAGCCTTCAGCTCGCTGGGCGTGTCCGGCCGGGTCGCTTCGGCTCGTTGGGGCTGTGCTGGCCGCTCGATGGCCTGCGACTCACGGCCGAGGCTGGAAAAGTCCGATCGTGCGGTGAAGGTGAATTGAGTTTCGTCGTCCGGCAGTCGTTCGGGCAAGTTCGCGCGATCGACGGCGACAATCCGCTCGTCCGTGACAATGCTGGCGACACGGTCGTCATGGCCGAGTATCTGGCCGGTGACTTCTTCATCCGGGCGAGCCGTGCGAACGTTGTGTTCAAACGGATCTTCGCCGCGCGCCTCGAGGTCGGAAAACGCGGCGCGAAGGGCTTCGCGGCGGTTCGGGTCCACCGCGTCCTCGAGCAGATGTTTCATGGCGGCGCTTGACGGGTCGTTCGTGGTTTCGATCGACGCCTCGACGATGCGCGGTTTGGTGATGACGGTAAAATCGACTTCATGGCCGTAGTGGCGCCCAAGCTCGGCAATGAAAACCTCCTGGGTGCGACCGTTGCCCTCGCGAAAGGGATGCACATAGTTGAGTTCGGCCATGACCTGGCCGGCGCGCTCGGCAATCTGCTCTGGCGTTGAATTGCGCAAAACGTCGGGATCACGGATAGGCTTCAACGCCTCGTCGAGCCCCATTTCGATGCGCGAGCCATGCAGGAATGCCGTACTGCCTTTGGAGAGCCCGCCGATCGGCTCCACGCGCTCGCCGTCCACGATCGGGGATTCGTTCCTGGTGTGCCCAGCCCATTCGTAAACGTCCTGAAAAATATAGCCGTGAATAGCTTTCAGATGCGCTTTGTCGAACTGGCCGCTCGGGCCGTCGCCCTCCGCAATCTCCGCCATGCGGAAAGCGGTCGCTCGGTACTCTTCGGTGCGCAGCTCGGAATTCGACTCGATTCCGAACTTGTTCCGCAGCACATCGGTACGATCGGGATCGTCCGACGTGTTCGAGTAGAAATAAGAACCTTGGGCAGGGCTGTCGGACATGGGCAAGGTCAACAAAAAAACCGCCTGCGTAGGGCAGGCGGCCTTCGCCTCTAGAGGTTGGTTTCGGTTATGCCCGTTTCGCCGGGCGCACGACGCGCAGGCGATACTCTTCACGGGTGATGTCGCCGGCGACATAGGCCGCCGTCGCTTCCTCCAACACCGGATCGTGAGTGTAGCCCTGTCGGATATTGGCCGCACGCGCTTGATCGGTCGCCTTGCGGCGCCGGGCGACGGCTTCCGGCGAGCGGTCCGGACGGGTAGAATGGATATTCATCAACAGATCTCCGATAGCTACAAACACTAGCAGAAAAACCGCTGAAAATCGAGCGGTTTGCCGCATTTATCGGCCTCGTGAACGGATGCGCCCGGCTCGGGGCCGGGCGCATCGCGTCGATCAATCGCGGGGTTCCCATTCGATGATCGCCTGCAGCGTAGGATCGTCCTGGCCGGGGTAGCGGCCGAGATTGGCGTTGAAGCCGAGACGCTTGATCGACAGCGTGTAGTAGGGCTTATTCGCCTCGCTGGTCTTCTTCCAGATGCCGCCGACCTCGATGTCATAGCCGCGCGGGGACTTGGCATAGACGCGGTGGGTCGGGGCTTTCTCGTTGCTCGAGTCGAACGGAACAACGTGGATGTCCAGGTCGCGATCGATGGTGGAGATGAGGCCGTTGCCCTTGGCGGCATCCAGGTCGTCGGTGTCGAATTGGATGAAGTTGGTGGTGGTCATGTCAGTCACTCCTCTTTGGTGGTTGCTACGATTGTTCACGGGCACGGCGGAAAGCGGTGCGCACCGCAGGCCGAAGCGGTAGCGGAGGAAGCCGGAGGCCGGAAAAATTTGCTGCGCGAGGAGCCGCAGGCGGGGAAATTTTTGCGGTCGCCGGATTTGCGCAAACCGCGTCGACGTGCGAACGAGCGTCAAAAGCAACCGCCATGGAGGGGTGAGGGATGAACATCATTGGCTATCTGCCTCCGGATCGGTGACGGCCTGCAGCGGCAAGAAGTGACCCTATTCTATTCACAATCCGCGCCGGCACAACGGCTTTGTGCCATTTTGCGCCAGAATCGAGAAGCAAATTGCTTCACCGCTTCTGCCAATTCATAGCGCCGATTTGGATATATGACAGGTCAATGCGCTGGAGACTTTTTAGCGCGCCGGTAGAGATGCGGACTTTCGATCTCGGCCGACCAGAGCCCAAGCCTTCGGTCTCGAGCGCTGTTCTCGGCCTCGCCATACTCCACCAGGTTGATCGGATGGGACGACGGCAGATATCGAAGCATCGACTCGGCAAGCCCGGCGCGGACCATCGCCAGCCCGACATCGGTTTCCTTGTAGAAGCAGTGCCCCACCAGGCGGCGATACTGATCGCGGTCGATGATCCGGCAACTGACGTGTTTCCCATCGATCATTCGCCGAAGAAAGGCCCGGCCTTCAATGCCACGAGCTCGCAAGCGTCGATCGCCGCGATCCGGATGCGCTGCTGGCGCACGCTGATCGTGTCTCCGTCAATCACCCGGACAGTGCCGGACCAGGTGGCTGGATCGGCCGCGGCTGCGCCGACGCCGATGCAAACTATCGCGACCGCAGCCGCCAATGCCGCTCGGAACCTCAATTCAACGCCTCCGTCATGTTGCGCGCCACGAGCCCGAACACTGACCGGGCAAGATGAAGCTCGCCGGCGGCCGCGCGCTCTGTCATGGCCCGCAAATAGCCGCCCGGCGAGGTAACTTCTTGCCGGTCGAGCTTCTGCAGCGTCACCGCGACCGCCACGGCCGCCTGCTGCTCGCCCATTTGGTCGACCGCGCGGCGGCGCGCATCGTCGGAAATTCCAGCAATTCGGCACATTTGGGGCACGATTCGCGCCAGTTCGGCCCACGTACGGGGCAGGGCAAAGCCGTAGGTGTCTAGCGCCGGTATCGCCCGCACCAAGTCCTGCAAGGCCACAAGTGCCTGTGGTGGGTGCTTCGGTTGGTTGACTTGGCGCGAGCCGCCCCCCAGGCTTTTTTCATAAGCCCATTGGCTGGCAGAGCCAGCCTCTAGCAAACTGAGTTGTTCGGCGTCGGCCGAACGCCGATTCTCGTTACTATTCACAATAGGATCAGGATTTGTAATCTGTCTGTGCATGTCGTTTTCGGCATTCGCGCATGCCGAATTCTCTGTCACCAACGCGGATTCAGAGCGGCGGCAGAGCTGCAGGGCTCGTTCGATGAGCCACTCGAACAACGCCGTAGCGCGGCGCAAAACTGCGCTCGACGCCTTTGCGGCAATACCGACAACCGCAACGACCCGCTCAAGTCGCGCCTCAAGCCGTGATCGGGCGCGCTCTGAGAGTCCGGTGGCGGTTGCCAAAGCGTACCGGAGATTGCGCAGCGCCCCACGATAGCGGCGCAGCGCAGCGCTTGCGGCTGCTTTCTCGGCTTTCGCCTGCCGTACCAGCCCATCGAGCTCGCGGTAACGAACAATCAGAATGCGCATATCGATGCCGCAACCGTCGACAATCAGACCGTCGGCGTTGCGGTGCGGATATCGCTTGTAATTGCCGCTGTCCTGCATGGTGACGAGCCCGGCGTCGAAGAGGTTCGACAGCATGCGACTGACCCGTCCGACCGAGCGATTGATCTCGAAGGCGAGCTGCTGGTTGGACTTGAAGATGATCGGCCGCCCGTCTTTGTCAAAGGCCTCAGGCGACGCCGTGTTGACCAACGTGACCAGAAGATGGCTTTCGCTCGCGTTTATCAAGCCCGTGCAGGGCAGGTTGTGCGCGAGCACGGCAAGCTGCCCGCGTGTCACCGATCCCATCTCAGCTGACTCTGACAGTCGCCGGTATTCGGTGCGTTGTGGCGTCACTCTGCGACCGATCGGCCGCTTCAGTGGCACAGCTTCTCCCATTCTCGTCTCCTTTTTGGTGGAGACCAGGCAAAGCAATCCCGTTCACCGAAACGGTGCTTTTCAGGTTGACAGAGGAAGGGAGGTTTGCGACAAAGTCTTGGCTAAATTGATTTATTCGCAAACCGCTTCCGGGATTCGTTTCGGGGCGGTTTTTCTTTTTTCTGGTCGGTCTATTTTCTCCGTCGTAAGCGCTAAGTTGGGTGGCCCGGGGATCATTGATTCCGGGTCATTTGCAGAACCATAACCTGAATAGCCAAATTGGCGCAACAATTGCGCTACCACCGGTAGCAATCAAACCAAATTCCGAGTGTTTTGGCGTGCTTCATAGCTCAGAGCTCTCCGGTGGACTCTATCCGTTATACCTTCTTGGCTATATGAACGACAGCAAAGCACCGGCCTGGGTATTCAAGCCGGTGCTTTTTTGCGGGCGGGAAGGGGAGTTTGAGGGGAGGGGGAACGGGCCTCCCCTCGACGCGGATTGGGGCCGGTCGATCCGACACCGATGTCGCGCTGTATTTAAAGGTGAGACTTCTCGCCTAATGATATCAAGCTCTTAGCCTTGTACTTAAATTGAGAATTT
>NZ_JBVVQD010000068.1:0-11257 GCF_055811755.1 Mesorhizobium sp. WSM4840 | reverse complement strand
CGGGGCGCTCCATTCGTTGAGTTCACAGCAACGATGGTGCCACAACCCTCGCCGCCGCCCCATAGCTTCTCTCCCCCGCTTCGAGGTGGGCGAGGAACCTAGGCTCGAGAGTTCGAGGGACAGCACCCCCCTCTGCCTTGCCAGGCATCTCCCCCGCAAGGGGGGAGATCGGCAGCTTCAACGCCCCGTTGTCCTGGATCAGCTTCACCCGCCGCGACGCAGCATGGATTTCGGCAAAATCTGGCCCATATCCCTGATAGGGAGCTTTGAGCGTGAAACTCGCGCGTGTAGCCCTGATTGCCGCGGCTTTTGTAGCCGCTGTGGCTGTTTGTTCCTCTTCCGCAACCGGAGAGGCGAACGGGCAGGAGAGGATTGCGCTGCGCATCGAGATAGACGGCGCCATCGGCCCGGCGAGCGCCATGCAGTTCGAGGAAGCGCTGGCGGTCGCCGCGGAGCGAAACGCCGAGGTTTTCATCCTGCAGATGAACACGCCCGGCGGGTTGGTCACCAGCATGCGCGAGATCATCGCCGATATCCTCGCCTCGCCGGTTCCCGTCATCGGCTATGTCGCGCCCGCCGGCGGGCATGCGGCGAGCGCCGGAACCTACATCCTCTACGCAACCCATGTGGCGGCGATGGCGCCCGGCACCAATCTGGGCGCGGCAACGCCGATCGAGATGGGCGGGCCGCTGCCATCCTTTCCCGGCGGCGACGACAAGAACAATGGCCCGGAAGCCGGCAAGGACCCGAAGAACCCACCGTCGGGCGATGCGATGATCGCCAAGGCGACGAACGACGCGGTTGCCCTGATCCGCAGCCTGGCTGAACTGCGCGGGCGCAATGCCGATTGGGGTGAAAAGGCCGTGCGCGAGGCGGCCAGCCTGTCGGCCAGCGCGGCGCTGCAGGAGCATGTCGTCGACTTCATCGCCCGCGACACGACCGAACTGCTTCAGCTGGCTGACGGCCGGACGGTGGAAATAGCCGGCAGGAAAGAGGTGCTGGCGACCAAAGGGCTGCCGGTTGAAACGCTGGAACCCGGCTGGCTCATCCGGCTTCTCGCCGTCATCACCGACCCGAACATCGCCGTGATCCTGATGCTGATCGGGGTTTATGGCCTCGTCTTCGAGTTCACGAGCCCGGGCGCGGTTGCGCCCGGCGTGATCGGAACGATCTGCCTGCTGCTCGGGCTCTATGCGCTCAATCTCCTGCCGATCAGCTATGCCGGCCTTGCCTTGATGCTGCTTGGCATCATCTTCCTCGTCGTCGAGGTCTTTAATCCCACAGTGGTGCTTGGGCTGGGAGGCGTGGCTGCGTTTCTGCTTGGCGCTGCCATGCTGCTCAGGATCGAGGGGCCCGGCTTCGAGATGTCGTGGGCCGTCATCGGCACCGCCGCCGTCCTGACGCTCGGCCTGGCGCTGCTGACCGGCAGCTATCTGTGGGCGGCCCGCAAGAACCTTCCGCGTGTTGGCGCACAGGCCATGCAAGGGCTGCCGGCCAAGGTCCTCGACTGGGAGGGCAACGAGGGCCACGTGCTGGCCCGGGGCGAGCGCTGGCGGGCGACGGCCGACGAACCCCTTGCAGTGGGCGACAGCGTCGAGGTGGCTGAGGTCAGGGGTCTCGTTCTGACGATACGGCGCCGCAATGTGCGAAGCGATGGAGCAAGGCAATGATCTTCGGTTATGTGGCCTATCTGGTAGCAGCGCTCGTCGTGGTCATGTTCCTGTCCGCGGCCATTCGCATCCTGAGGGAATATCAGCGCGGCGTGGTCTTCACGCTCGGCCGCTTCACCGGGGTCAAGGGCCCCGGCCTGATCATCCTCATCCCGTTCGTGCAGCAGATGGTGAAGGTCGACCTGCGGGTGGTGGTCCAGGACGTGCCGCCGCAGGACGTGATCTCGCGCGACAACGTCTCGGTGAAGGTCAATGCGGTGCTGTATTTTCGTATCGTCGACGCCGAGCGGGCGGTGATCCAAGTCGAGGATTTCATGGCCGCGACCAACCAGCTGGCACAGACCACCTTGCGCTCGGTGCTCGGCAAGCATGAGCTCGATGAAATGCTGGCCGAACGCGACAAGCTCAACAGTGATATCCAGGAGATCCTCGATCAGCGGACCGATGCCTGGGGCATCAAGGTCTCCGATGTCGAGATCAAGCATGTCGACCTCAACGAGAACATGGTCCGCGCCATCGCCAAGCAGGCCGAAGCCGAACGGCTGCGGCGTGCCAAAGTAATCAATGCCGACGGCGAACAGCAGGCGGCGGCAAAACTCGTCGAGGCCGGCAAGATGCTGGCCGAGACACCGCAGGCCATGCAGCTGCGCTATTTCGAGGCGCTCCATGACATCGCCGGTGAGCGCTCGTCGACTGTGGTGTTTCCGGTGCCGATGGATCTGCTGGGGCAGTTTTTGAAACTGCAGAGCGGTGGAGGCGGAGGCGCAGGCGGCTGAGCGCGCAATCTCCCCCCTTGCGGGCCCCTGAGGGGGAGTTGGCCGCGAAGCGGCCAGGGGGTCGCCGACACCTTCCCCCACGAGACGGCGCTGGCGCTCCACGCGCGGCGACCCCCCTCTGTCGCCTTCGGCGACATCTCCCCCTCAAGTGGGGAGATCAGCACCTTTCCCGCCGCCATGGCGGCTCCGGTGCGAATCGCTTGCCGATCCAGTCGGCGAAGGCGCGCGTCTTGGCCGCTTGCCCCTTGGCTGAAGGCATCACGACATAGACCGCGCCTTCGTCGGCAAGCGTCCAGTCCTCCAGAACAGGCACCAGCCGCCCGTCGGCGAGCTCGCGCCCGACCAGCCAGTCGGTGCTCATCATCAGGCCGACGCCTTGCACGGCGGCTTCGACCAGCACCTCGGCATCGTCGGTAACCAGCGGCCCTGAGACGTCGATTTGGACGCGGCGGCCCGTGCTGTCGGTCATCTCCCAGGTCGGAAAGGTTTGGAACCCAGTGAAACCCAGGCAGCTATGCTCAAGGAGCGCTTGCGGCGTGGCGGGCGTGCCCCGGCGAGCGAGGTAGGACGGTGCGGCGCACAGCAGCCGGCGCCGCGTCGCGACCTTGCGCGCCACCAGGCGCGAATCCTCCAGCGCACCGAGACGGACGGCGACGTCGAAATTCTCGGCGACGAGATCGACGAAACGGTTGGAGAACTCGGCCTCGATGCGAACATCAGGAAATTCGGCGAGAAATTGCGGCAGCAGCGGCCCGATCCACATGCGCCCGAACGATCCGGGCAGGGCCAGCCGCAGCACGCCGCGCGCCCCGCCGCCGGCATGCGCCGAGGCCACGCTCTCCGCCTCGTCGACCGCGGCCAGAATGGCGCGGACGCGGACGAGGAACTCGGCGCCCGCCTCGGTCAGAGACACGCTGCGCGTCGTGCGGTGCAGCAGCCGCACGCCGAGCCGTTCCTCAAGCGATGCAAGCCGCCGCGACAGGATCGTCGCGTCGCGCCCGACGCGCGCCGCCGCCTTGGTGAAGGAGCGTGCCTCGGCGATCGCCGCGAAGGCGGCCATTTCGGCGAGTGCTGCTGGCTCATGGGATTGCTGCATAATGCGCAAAACTCAAATGCAAAAACAGAAGATTATGCATGGATAGCGCAGCAGCTAGTTTCACTCAATCCCAACGAATTGGCCCGTCGGCCGATCAACCGGAGTGAGACCATGAAAGCCATCGAACTGACTGCACCCCGACTGGACGCCTTTCGCGCGGCCACCGTTGCCACACCTGAACCGCAGCGCGGCGAAGTGCTGGTCCGCCTGCGCGCCGCGAGCCTAAATTTCGTCGATGTCGCGGTGGCGAGCGGCAATTATCCCGGGCCGGGCTTCCCGCTCATTCCGGTCGCAGACGGCGCCGGCGAGATCGCCGCGCTCGGCGAGGGCGTCACCAAATACGCCGTGGGCGACCGCGTTATCGCCCATGCGAAACCGCGCTGGATCGGCGGCCGTCCGCGACCCTACGAGATGACGCAGATGCGCGGCCTGACGCTGCCCGGATCGCTCGCCGAATATGTGGCGCTGCCAGCCAATGCCGTCGTGCCGACACCGGCGCATCTGTCCTTCGAAGCGGCGGCGACGCTGCCGATTGCCGCGACCACCGCCTGGAACGCGATCCGCGCCGCCGATGTCGGGCCGGGGTCGGTCGTTGTGCTGCTAGGCACCGGCGGCGTCTCGATCTTGACCTTGCAATTGGCCAAGGCGGCCGGCGCCACCGTCATCATCACCTCGTCGTCGGACGAAAAGCTGGAACGCGCCAGGGCGCTCGGCGCCGATCACCTCATCAACTACCGCACGACGCCGGATTGGGACGGCAAGGTGCTGAAACTAACCGACGACCTCGGCGCCGACCTGATCGTCGAGACCGGCGGCTCGGCCACCTTCGTCCGCGCGGTCAACGCCACGGCGCCAGGCGGCACGCTATTCACCATCGGCTTCGTCACCGGCGCCGAGGCCATGGTCGATCTGCTGCCGATCATCATCAAGGCGCTTAGGGTGGTGGGCAACAACACCGGCTCGGTATCCGACCTGCGCGACGCCGCCCGCGCCATCGGCGCCGCCGGCATCGAGCCGGTCATCGACACGGTCTACAGCCAGGACCAAGCGGCCGAGGCCTACGCGCACATGGCGGCCGGCGGCCGGCATTTCGGCAAGCTGGCGTTTCGGTTGGAGTGGTGAGTGGATGATTTAACGATTGGCGAAAGCGGATGAAGCTGCCGATCTCCCCCTGTTGGAGGAGATGTCCGGCAGGACAGAGGGGGTGTGCAGGATCGCCAGCCCTTCCCTACTTGATGTGTTCCATCCAACCTGCCGGAAGGTACGCTACGATTCTCCGACAGGCCGGAGGGACAGCACCCCCTCTGCCCTGCGCGCAGCTTCACCGATTTTTCTTGACCTACAAGTACAAAATCGCTACCACCATCGGCCATGGGAAGACTGAAGCAATTCGACCCCGAGGCCGCTGTGGCCGCCGCGACGGATCTGTTCTGGCGCCAGGGCTATGGCGCGACGACCCCGGCCGACCTCGTCGACGCGCTCGGCATCGGCAAGGGCAGCCTCTACAACACCTTCGACAACAAGCGGGCGCTGTTCGAGCAGGCATTGCGCCATTACGGTGATGCGCGCGTGGCGGCTCTCACTGCGGTGCTGAATCGGCCCGGGCCGGCAAGGGCGCGGCTACAGGCGGCGCTTGAGCGGCTCGCCGCACCGGAGCTCACCCATCTGCGGCGACGCGGCTGCATGGGGGTGAACACGGTGGCAGAGCTTGGTGGGCGCGACGAGGCCGCTGTCGCGATCGTGCGCTCCATTTTCGAGCGCATGGAACGCGCGCTGCTGGCGACGATCGAGGAGGGGCAGCGCAATGGCGAGCTCGATGCCGGCCGCGATGCCAAGGCGTTGGCCAGCCTGCTGATGACGACGATCCTGGGTATGACCGTGATCGCAAAAATGTCCGACCGAACCGAGCATTTGCACCGCGTCGTGCATGCCGTGATGTCGTTGATCTAGCCAGGAAAAACCATGATCGGGCACCGGCAATCGGGCTCTTTCGTCACGACCAATTTTGTACCTTTAGTTCAAGAATACCGTCGTCTTCAACCGCAAACTGGAGAAACCATCATGACCTTATCGCTGGCGAACAAAATCGACTCCGAGGCTTTGAAACTCGAGGCCAATAAAGCGACCGTTCTTGCCTTCTATGAAGCCGCCATCAACCGGACGGATTTCAAGGCCGCCTCGAAGTTCCTCGGCAGCCGCTACGTCCAGCACAATCCCTTGATTGCCGACGGCATCGAAGGCTTCAAGGACTTCCTCGCCTTCCTACGGGAAAACTTCCCCGGCCTGCGCGCCGAGGTCAAGCGGGTCTTCGCCGACGGCGACTTCATCATCGCGCACACGCATGGCGTGCGCGTGCCGGGCGACCGCGGCTCGGCCATCGTCGACATCTTCCGGCTCGAGGAGGGCAAGATCGTCGAGCACTGGGACGTCATCCAGCCGATCCCGGAACAGCCGCTCAACCAGAACGGGATGTTTTGATTGAAGCAGATCAGACGCTGAAGCCGCCGATCTCCCCCCACTTGGGGAGCCTGGTGGTGTCACTGTGTGGGCGCTGTCTTGCAACGTTGGAGATTGGCGAAAGCCCAGGATGACGGCCGATCTCCCCCCGTGTGGGAGAGATTGGCTACTTCGCCGTCTCGCCCCTAGATCAGCTTCTCCAGCGTGATCGGCAGGTCCCGCACCCTTTTGCCGGTGGCGTGGAACACCGCGTTCGCAATCGCCGGCGCCACGCCGACGATGCCGAGTTCGCCTACACCCTTGCCGCCGAGCGCCGAGGAATGCGGGTCGGGGATGCCGACCGAGATCACCTCGATGTCGGGAATGTCGGCATTGGTTGCGATGAGATAGTCGGCCAAATTGTTGTTGACGATGCGGCCGTGGCGGCGGTCGACGATGCCTTCCTCCAGCAGCGCCTGGCCGATGCCCATGATGATGCCGCCCTTCCACTGGCTTTCGGCGAGCTTGGGGTTGTAGAGCCGACCTGAATCCAGCGCCGACACCACGCGCGATACGCGAACCGTGCCAAAATCCTCGTCGACGCGCACCTCGATGAAATGCGCGCACCAGCTGTGGCGGGAATAGTCGCCCTCGGTGTGCGACAGCGCCGTCGCGATGGTCGTGTAGTTCTTGTAGCGATCGTCAGCCGTCGAATTGGCCGGCATGGTGTCGCCCATCGCCTCGATCTGGCTGCGTCCGACGCTGCCGAGCAGCTCGGCGATCGAGACCTCAGGGCTGTCGCCGCGCGGCGAGGCGATGCGGCCATTGGCAACGACCAGGGTGTTGGCCTGCAGCGCATGGAACGGCGAATTTGGATCGCTGATCGCCAGCCCGACCAACTCATCGAGCGCGGCGGTCGCCGCCTTGTGCACCGCGCCGGTCATCACGCCGGCCAGCCGCGAACCGCCGGTGACGCCGGCGCGGGCATAGCGCGAGTCTCCCAGCTTCACCACGACGTTCTCAGCTGGCACGCCGACCACTTCGGCGGCGGTCTGCGCCAGGATCGTATAGGTGCCCTGCCCCATGTCGATGCTCGAGCTTTCGACCTCGACCGAGCCGTCGGCGAGAATGCGCACCATCGCCTCGCCATAGGCGCGCCGCACCGGATAGGTGCCGGCGGCTACACCCCAGCCGATCAGCTGATCGCCGTCGCGCATCGAGCGCGGCTCTGGTGCACGTTTCGACCAGCCGAAGGCCTCGGCACCGGCAGCGAATGCCTCGCGCAGCTGGCGTGTCGACCACGGCTTGTTCGCCTCCGGATCCTGTTCGGCATAGTTCCTGAGCCGGATTTCCAGCGGATCGATGCCGACCTCGTAAGCCAGTTCGTCGATCGCGCCTTCGATGCCGAAGGCGCTCGGGTTCTCGCCCGGCGCGCGCAGCGCCCCCGGCACCACCGTATTCACCCGCACGACGTTCTGCCGCGACGAGAAATTCGGTGTCGCATACATGATCGAGGTGACCGAACCGAGCGGCTCGACCCACATGCCGTCGACCGAGGTCTCGTTGACGCCGCGATGCACGATCGACTGGATCCGTCCCTCTGCGTCGGCGCCGAGCGCCACCGTCTGGCGCGTCGCCGCCCGTCCGCCATAGGCGGTGAAGGTCTGCGGCCTGGTGACCGCCAGCTTCACCGGCCGTCCCAGCATTCTCGCGGCCATCGCCGCCACCGCGCCGTAGCCGTAAGCGAACGCCTTGGAGCCGAAACCGCCGCCGATAAAGGGCGAGACCAGGCGCACATTCTCGAACGGCACGCCGAACCATTCGGCATAGGTCCGCGCCATGCCGTCGAGCCATTGGCTGGGCTCCCACACGGTCAGTTGGTCGCCCTGCCAGTGCGCGATCAGGCCGTGCGGCTCCATCGGCGCCTGGTATTCGCGCGGCGTGTTGTAGGCGGCGCAGATCCGAACCGGGGCGGCGGCGAAAGCCGCCTGCGCATCGCCCCATTCCTTGGTCATCGTGTCGATCGGAATGCCGTCGCCGGCCTTCGGATCGTCGAGATCGACGATGGCCGGCGTCTCGTCATAGGCGACCTTGACCAGTGCCGCGGCCGCGACCGCCTGCTCGAAACTCTCGGCCACCACCGCCGCGACATGCTGCCCGCTGAAGGTGATGTCGCGCGCCAGCGGGCAATAGGGAATATCTGGCGGCGGCGTGCCCAGCCAGTCCGTAGCGGTGTTGAGGCGCAACGCATTGTCCGGCGTCAGCACCAGAAGCACGCCCGGCGCGCTTTTAGCCGCGGCCGTGTCGATCGAACGCACCTTGCCGGCCGCAATCCTGCTCTCGACCAGGACCGCGTGGCTGAGCCCTTCGGGCTGCTGCTCGACCGCGTATTTTGCGGCGCCGGTGATCTTGGCCGGGCCATCGACGCGCGACAGCCGCCCGCCCACTGCCTCCGCGAGGATGGCGCCGTCGGAAGCGTCGCCTCTCTTCAAATCATCATGTCTTGATCTGACGTCGTGAACGGTCATGCCGTTTCTCCAATTTTCAGGATGACGCGGGCGACGACGCGCGGCGCCAGTTCGATCTTGTAATGGTTGGCGCCGTGGTCGACGGCGCCCCCGATGGCGAGCAGGCTGGCGCGCCGGACCGTGTCGGGCTCCAGCAGCCTGCCTTTCAGCGCCTCTTCCACGGCGCGAGCGCGCCACGGCCTGGTGGCGACACCGCCGAGCGCCACGCGCAAATCACGGATCGTCCTTCCGTCAGCCTCGAACTCGATGCCGACGGCGGCACTTGCAGCGGCAAATTCGTAGGATTGCCGGTCGCGGACTTTTAGATAGGTCGAACGTCGTGCTGCGGCGGAAGCAGGAATGCTGATCGCGGTGAGCATCTCGCCTGGCGCGATCGCATGTTCCCTGTCGGGCGTGGCGCCCGGCAGGAGAAAAAAGTCATCGACCGCGACCTGGCGATCGCCGAGATGGACTGTTGCGTCGAAGGCGACCAGCGCTGTCGCCAGATCGCCGGGATAGCTGGCGATGCAGGCTTCGCTGGTGCCGAGCACGGCATGGCCGCGGGTGACGCCGCCGATCGCCGAGCAGCCGCTGCCGGGCGTACGCTTGTTGCAGGCCGGAAAATTCGCCGGATCGCGGAAATACGGACAGCGCGTGCGCTGCATCAGATTGCCGCCGATGGTCGCCATGTTGCGGAGCTGCGCCGAGGCCGCCTGCCACAGCGCATCCGAGACGGCGGGGAACCGGCTTTTTATCTCGGCATGGTCGGCGACGCTGCTCATCCTTGCCAACGCTCCGATCGTGGCGCCCCGGTCATCGACCGTGATCCCATCCAGTCCCTTGAGATGGGTGATGTCGACCACGGTTTCGGGTTCGGTGACGCCGCATTTGGCGAGATCGATGAGCGTCGTGCCGCCGGCGAGCAGCATGGCGCCGGGCAGCGCCGCCGCCTGGCGTGCCGCATCAATGGAATTGGCGCGCAGATAGGAAAAATCCCTCATGACGCGACCTCCAGTGCCGCCTGGCGCACGGCGGCGACGATGTGCGGATAGGCGCCACAACGGCAGAGATTGCCGGCCATATATTCGCGGATCTCGTCATCCGAGCCGGCATGGCCCTCGCGGATACAGGCGACAGCCGACATGATCTGGCCCGGCGTGCAGTAACCGCACTGGAAGGCGTCCTGTTCGAGGAAAGCGGCCTGCACCGCGTGCAGCGTGCCGTCGCCGTCAGAAAGCCCTTCGATTGATGTGACCGCCCTGCCCTCGGCCTGGGCGGCGAGCGTCAGGCAGGCCAGCACACGCTGGCCGTCGACATGCACGGTGCAGGCGCCGCATTGGCCCTGGTCGCAGCCTTTCTTGGTGCCGGTCAGGCCGAGATGATCGCGCAAGGCGTCGAGCAGCGTGACGCGCGGCTCGACCTCCAGTTCATGGCGATGTCCGTTGATTTGAAGTTGGATGGGAATTCGGGTTTTGCTTGTCATGGGGCGTCTGGCTCCTGTTGCTTGACGCGAAGGGGGATGATCTGGTGCCCGGCCGGCGAGCGGCAAGGGCGGGGAAGATCGGCGAAAACGGCGGCGCGCATAATCTCCCCCTTGAGGGGGAGATGGCCGCGAAGCGGCCAGAGGGGGTCGCCTCGCATAGAGCGCCACCCCATCTGCCGCAGGAGGTCGTGCCCGGTCAAACCGACCCCCTCTGTCGCCTTCGGCGACGTCTCCCCCTCGAGGGGGGGAGATCACGCTCTCGCCGGCTTGCAGGCTCTCGACACGTGACATACCGGTCCCCTGGTTATATGATAAAGGTGCTCCACTAAAACGGAGGAGCCTCCGTTTATTACGTGGGGGGTGGACCCGTCGGGTTCAAGCCCCGTATTCGCAGTGGAGAAAATTTTGGCTTCGCAGCCGCCCGCAACCGCCAAAGACGAGCCCGACCCGACAGCGGCAAAACCGCTGCGGGCCGATGCGCAGCGCAACCGCGACGCGCTGGTCGAGGCAGCAGCAGCGGCCTTTGCCACGCATGGCGCCGATGCCTCGCTGGAGGAGATCGCGCGCCAGGCCGGCGTCGGCATCGGCACGCTCTACCGGCATTTTCCGACGCGCGAGCATCTGGTCGAGGTGGTCTACCGGCGCGAAGTGGAAAGCCTGTGCGTGGCCGCCGACGAGCTCGCTCTTCACCACCCGCCCGACGTTGCGCTCGAACAGTGGATGCAGCGCTTCGTCGACTACATCGCCACCAAGCGCGGGCTGGCGACGAGCCTGCGTATCCTGCTCAACACCAATTCAACCTTGTTCTCGGACATGTCCGGCCGGGTGACACTTGCCTTGCGGCAGCTGATCGAAGCGGCGGTCGCCGACGGTTCGATCCGCAGCGACGTCGACAGCTCCGACGTTCTGCACGCGCTGGGCGGCATCTATTCTGCGCCCGATACCGAGGACTGGCGCGACCGCTCGCGCCGGCTGGTGTCGCTGCTGATGGACGGGTTGAGGTTTGGGGCTGGCAAGTCCGCGAAGGGCGGGTGAAGGCTGGGCTGCCGAAAAGCGCGGCGCTGGGACGAAGTCCGCTTTGCGCCATTTCCGGGCGCTCGCGAGTACCGCCACCAATATCGCCTTTTCGACCCCCTCTCGGACCTTGCGCCCAAGGGGGCCAAGGCCGATCCCGTGCGGCCAGTTGGGGAGAGGACTATTCAAGCCTCTTCCCAAGTTGCTCAATCCAGTCGAGTCGCGACCAGTTTGCCGTCCATCATCATCGGGATGATTGCCAGCTTCTTTTCTTC
>NZ_JBVVQD010000067.1:0-11529 GCF_055811755.1 Mesorhizobium sp. WSM4840 | reverse complement strand
CGCGATGCCGTGCTGAGGAAGAAGGAAACCGGATTGAACCGGCGGCTGGTGCAGTTCCGCCTGAAAGACACGCAACCGCTGCTCTTCCACAACGAAGCGATCCTGCGCGACGGCAAGATTGTCGGCCCGGTCACCTCGGGCAACTACGGCCATCATATCGGCGGCGCTATCGGCCTAGGCTACGTGCCGTGCCAAGGCGAGAGTGAGGCGGATGTGCTGTCGTCGTCCTACGCGATCGAAATCGCAGGCGAGCGCTTCGCCGCCGAGGCATCGCTGAAGCCGATGTATGATCCGAAGTCGGAACGGGTGCGGATGTAGCTCAAAACCGCTCCAGCTTCGTTCGCACTTTCTCCACAAACGCCGCCCTCGTCTTCGGTGTCGATGAGTCCATCAGGTAGTGCGCCAGAAAGAACGTCCTGCAGCGGGTGGCGCAGAGCGCCCGCATGCCGCGCAGGATTGTCTTGCGTCCCGGCTGGCCGACGACGACGCTCCACCAGGTCGGTGCGCCGCAGGTCGTGATCACCCCTATCTTCGTCACATGCCTCATCAGCGACTGGATCCGCCCCTTGCCGGCCGGCAGCCGGAAGGCGACGTCGGTCGCCCAGACCCGGTCGAGCCAGCCCTTCAGCATTGCCGGCAGCCCATACCACCATGTCGGATAGATGAAGAGGATTGCCTGGGCCCAACTGAGATTTTCGATATGCCGCTTGAGCGCCGGATCCTGCGGGGCGTGCTCATTGTAGGAGCGTCGCTCGCCGCAGCCCATGACCGGATCGAAATTCTCCGCATAGAGGTCGAGCAGCCGCACCTCCCAGCCCCTCGCCTTCAGCACCTCGATGGCACTATCCCGGATCGAGGCGCAAAAGCTTTCGGGCACAGGATGGCAGTAAACCACCAGGACCCGCATCAGAACGCTTCCATGCTGGCCGCGACCTTCGCTGTGAATCTCTTCCGCGTTTCATCGGTCGACAGGTTCATCGAATAAAGTGCGAGATAGGACACGGAGGCACCTGGCTTGACCGCGGCGCGCAACACACGCTTGACCAGCTTGCGCGGCGGGTCGCCCATCAGCATGGCGTGGAACTGGCTGCCGCCATAGGTGGTGACCGCCGCCAGCTTGCGGATGTTGTGCAGCGACGGCTGCACCTTGCCATTGACCAGCTTGAACGAGACGCCAGGCAGGAAGACGCGGTCGAAAAAGCCTTTCAGGATCGCCGGATAGCCGAAGTTCCACACCGGAAACGACAGCACCAGCGCCTCTGCCCGCAGCAGGCGCTCGACATAGGGCGCTGCCGGATCACCGGCGCCGCGCTCGTCGTGATAGCCGAGCCGCTCGGCCCGCGTCAGCCGCGGATCGAAATTCTCGGCATAGAGATCGCAGTCGTCGACCGCGTGGCCGGCGACCGTCAGCCGCTCGACGATCACCTTGTGCAAACCGGCATTGAAGCTGGTCTCGACCGGATCGGCGTAGAGAACGAGGATGTTCATCACCCCGCCTTCTGCAACCCCTTGAACAGGAACGACTTGCCCGAGCGATAGTCGTAGTCCGGGTTTTCCCAGGCGATCATCTTGCCCGGATTGAGCAGCCCTTGCGGGTCTGTCTCGCGCTTGAAGGCGAGCTGCACCTCGTCCGTCTGCTTCATACCGCCCTCTTCCAGCGTGTAGCGGTGCGGATTGAAAACCCAGCAGCCATTGTCCTCGTGGATGCGGATGATCTCGTCGAGCCGCTCCGCCGTTGTGAAGCGCACCAACGGCAGCCCGGCCACGCCGATCGCGCCGTCGAAGCGGATGAATTCGAGATGTGTCGGCACTTCGTCGCCGAAGCGGTCGATCATCGCCTTGACGTAAGCGAGGTGATCCGGCGAAGGATAGCGGGTCTGCAGATAGGTAATATCAGGGTCGACCCTGATAGCGCGCAGCGTCGTGTGGTTCCAGGTCAGCTCATAGGCCGGCGGCAGGCCCTTGAGATCGGCCTCCTTGTCGGCGCGGAAGACGATGTCGCCCTTGCTGCGTCCCGTGAGGGCGACAAAGGCGTCCATCGCCTGCGGCGCGATCATGCAGACGACGATGCTTTGCTCGCGCCGGAAGAACCTTTGATGCCGCTTGAAATAGTCATAGGGGATCGGCGCGGCGATCGGCGTGATCAGCTTCGCCAGAATGCCGTCCTGGATGGCCAGGTCATTGCCGAAGCCGGCCGCATCCATGAAGTCGTCGAAGCCGACGATGACGTCGATCCAGTCGTAAGCAGCGGTCAGCGGCATCTCGACCTCGGTGATGATGCCATTGGTGCCGTAGGCGTGCATCACCTTCAGCACCTCCTCGCCGGTAAGGTCCATGATGCGAGGCTCCGCCTCCATCGTCACGGTCCGCAGCCGGATGACATTGCCGAGGTCGCGCAGGCCACCCCAGCGGATCGAGCCGACACCGCCCGAACCGCCGGCGACAAAGCCTCCTATGCTCGCCGTGTTGTAGGTCGATGGCGACATCCGCAGCTCCTGGCCGGAATGCGCGCGCGTCGCTCTGTCGATCTCGGCGAGGACCGCACCCGGTCCGGTCACGACGCGGCCGGGCGCGATCGTCTTGACTGCATTCAACTCGGCGAGATTGAGGACGACGCCGCCGGACAAAGGCATCGCCTGCCCGTAATTGCCGGTGCCGCTGCCGCGCGGCGTCACCGGAACGCCATGCCGGTGGCAAGCGGCAAGCACACGGATCACCTCGTCTTCCGTCATCGGTGTCACGATCATGTCGCCGGCGACATGGTCGAGCTGCAGCTTCAGCACCGGACTGTACCAGTAGAAGTCGCGGCTCTTCTGCTGGACGATCGCCGGATGGTCGTCGATCTTCAGACCGTCGAGATCGCGTTTCAGGGCAGCCAGGTCCATCATTCCACCATCAGATCATCGAGTTCGGCATAATCGGGCAAGCAGCGTTCGATGGCGCGACCCTCGCGTACGACGATGCGATCCGATTCGGGCCGCGACAGCAATTCCGTCCAGTTCCGTCCCCTAAAGACGACGAAGTCAGCAGCACCGCCGGCGGCGAGCGTGCCGAAGCCATCGAGCCGCATCACCTGGGCTGGTGTCGAAGTCACCGCTTGCGGCCAGTCGCCGACCGGGTGATCGAAATGCAGGATGCGCGTCGCCATGCGGTAGACCTCCAGCATATCGAGATCGCCATAGGCGTAGAACGGGTCTCGGGTGTTGTCGGAGGCGACGGCCACAGGAATCCCGCGCGCCTTCATCTCGTGCAGCAGCGTTATCCCGCGCCAGCGCGGCGTGGTCTTGTCGCCGCGCCGGTCCTGCAGATAGAGATTGCACATCGGCAGCGACACCACGGCAAGCCGCGCCTTCGCCACCTTGTCCAGCGTGTCGAGCACATCGAGATCGGGCTGGCGTGCCAGCGAGCAGCAATGGCCGACAAGGATGTTTCCCTCAAAACCGTTCCACAGGGCCGCCTCGGCGATCTTCTTCAGCGAGATCGCCGAAATATCATCGGTCTCGTCGGCGTGGAAATCGAGGTCGAGGCCATGCTTGATTGCCTCCGCGAACACCTGGTCGAGAAGCTCTTCCAGGTCCGGCAGCATATAGGTGACGACGCCGAGCACACCCTTGGCCGCAGCGACGCGTTTGGCCAGTCTCTCGAACCATTTCTTGTCGCGCACGCCTTCGATGCCGAGCAGGCAGGCCGCCTGCAGTTCGATGCGGCCACGCCATTTCTCCCGTATCGTCTCGAACACCGGCCAGGAGATCTCTTCCTGCGGCGCGACGCTGTCGAGATGGGTGCGCAGTGCCCTGGTGCCGTGCGCATAGGCGGAGCGCAGTGAAAAATCCATGCGGCGGGCGACGTCGTCGGCGCTCCAGCGGGCGACACGGTCGGCGCCGGTTGCGTTCAGCGCGCCCATGAATGTGCCGTCCGGATTGGGTTTTCGAGGCCAGATATGGCCCTTGTCGATGTGCGTGTGGCAGTCGACGAAGCACGGCATAACGATGCGTCCGCCGAGGTCGACGGCCTCTGCGGGTGTATTGGACTGGCGATGCGCGATAATGCTGGAAATCCTGCCGTCGGCGACGGCGATGTCGGCGAGCGCAAACCCATCGCTGTCATAGGCAGCGGAGAGTCCCGGCGTCAGGGACGCATGAAGCCGGGCGTTGGTGAGATGATAAGGACCAGAGGCCGGTATCTCCAACATTTCATCGCTCCTGCTTCAGCGCGCTCTCGTGCCAGCGCCGCAGGATCAGATGCGAGATCAGTGACAGCACCAGGAAGATCAGAATGCCGGTGAACGAGATCAGGATCAGCGCCGCGAACAGCCGCGGTGCGTTGAGCCGGTAGCCGGCCTCGATGATGCGCGAGGCAAGCCCAGACGACTGGCCGGTGGCCCCGGCGACGAACTCCGCCACCACCGCGCCTATCAGCGACAGGCCGCCGGCGATCTTCAGCCCGCCGAGGAAATACGGCATCGCTGCCGGCAGGCGCAGGTAGCGCAATTGCTGCCAGCGGGTTGCGCCGTTGAGCTTGAACATGTCGCGGAGGTTGCGGTCGACGGAGTTGAGGCCAAGCGTGGTGTTGGACAGGATCGGGAAAAAGGCGACGATCCAGGCACACAGCAGGAGCTTCGTCGTCTGGTTGTCGACATAGATATTGATCAGCGGGAAGATCGCGACGATCGGCGTCACCTGCAGGACGATGGCAAACGGGAAGAACGACATCTCGACCCATTTCGATTGCGCAAACAGCACCGCCAGCCCGACCCCGCCGATGACGGCCAGAAGCAGGCTGAGGAAGGTGATCCTGAGCGTCACCAGCAGCGAGGAGAACAGCAGCCCGGCATCGTCAAACAGCGTTTGCAACACCACGCCGGGGCGCGGCAGGATATATTTCGGGATGCCATTCCAGACGCAGATACGGTCCCACAGCCAGATCGCCAGGATCATGATCGCCAGCGGCAGCACCCATCGGCCAATCCGCTCGAGCCGCTCCTGGCGCACGCGACGCGCCTCCTCGGGGTCGAGTGTCAGAGTTTGCTCTTCAATGGCCGTCATGATGGGGCCCGGCGGTTGAGTTGATGGCGCCGATCAGCACATCGGACGCTTGGCGGCAGAGCGCGGCATAATCGGGCGAGGTGCGGAAGGTTTCATTGCGCGGATAGGGCGCATCGATGGCAAGTTCCCTGAATACCCGGCCCGGTCGCGCTGCCATGACAACAACGCGATTGGAGAGGAAAACGCTTTCGAAGACGCTGTGGGTGACGAAGACGACGGTAAAACGCTCGTCCTGCCACAGTTCCAGGAGATCGTTGTTGAGCTTGAAGCGGGTGATCTCGTCGAGCGCCGCGAACGGCTCGTCCATCAGCAAAATACGCGGCTTGGTCACCATGGCGCGGGCGATCGAGACGCGCATCTTCATGCCGCCGGACAGTTCGCGCGGCACGGCATTCTCGAAGCCGGTCAGGTGAACCCGCGCCAGCATCTCCATCACCGCCGGCGCAGCCTTGGCTCGCGACACGCCCTTCAGGCGCAGCGGCAGCCAGACATTGTCGAAGACATCGGCCCAGGGCAGCAGCGTCGGCTCCTGGAAGACGAAGCCGATATTCGAGCGGTCGAAGGCGCTGCTGCCGCGCCAGTCGAGCAGGCCGGAGGTCGGCGTCGCCAGACCCGCAATGAGGCGCAAGGCCGTCGACTTGCCGCAGCCGGACGGGCCGAGAAGGCTGAGGAAATCGCCTTCCCTGATCGTCAGGTCGACGTCGCTGAGCGCTGTCACGCCGTTGGAAAAGACCTTGCCGACGCCGCGCAGCGCCAGCAGCATCGGACCTTTGCCCGATGCGCTTGCCGGCGCTTGCGCCACTTTCTCCTGCATCATGCCTGAGCGCTATTTCTTCAGGTCGAGCCCGACGCCCTTGTTGACGAAGGCCAGCGTGTAGGACTTCTTGATATCGACGCCGGCCGGCACGACCTTGGCCTTGACCATCTTGTCGTAGAAGCTTTGGATGCGTGCGTCGGTCATCGCGCCGATGCCGAGTTTTTCCGTGTCGCCGGAATCGACGATACCGAATTTCTTCATCTGCTCGATCGAAAACGCGATCTGCTCATCCGTCATATCCGGATTTTCCTTCTTGATCATCTCGTTGGCGGCCTTGTTGTCGCCGTAGAGGTAGCTGTACCAACCCTTGGCCGAACCATCGACGAAGCACTGTACGACCTCGGGCCGCTTGTCGATCGTCTCCTGCATGGTCTCGACCGTGGTCGCATAGGTGTCCCAGCCATAGTCGGCCAGCAGGAACTGGTTCGGCGTGAAACCGCCCTGCTTCTGGACGGCGAACGGCTCCGAGGTGACATAGCCTTGCTGGATCGACTTCTGGTTGGCGATGAAGGGCGCCGGATTGAAGGTGTAGGGCACGCGTTTGGCGGCATCGAAACCGAGTTCCGTCACCATCCACTGGAAGAAGGTCTGCGCGCCCTCGTCGCCGAGGATGTACTGCTCGGCGTTTTTCAGATCCTCCCATTTGTCCAGGCCCTGGCCAGGCTGGGACATGATGACCTGCGGATCCTTCTGGAAGTCGGCGGCCACGACGCGCATCGGAATGCCCTGCTGCACGGCGTCGAACGCCGACAGCAAATTGCCGCCCATATAGAAATCGATCTTGCCGGCGAGCAGCAGCGGCCGGCCGCTGACCTGCGGGCCGCCTTGCATGATCGTCACGTCGACGCCGCACGCCGCATAGGTGCCGTCCGCCACAGCCTGGTAGTAGCCGCCATGTTCCGGTTCGGCCAGCCAGTTGGTGCCGAAGGTGACCTTCTCGTTCGCTGCTGCGCTCAGCGTACTTGCGGCAAGCAGCACGATCGCACCCGCCGAGATCTTAAATTTTCCGTCCATCCACACCACCCTTTATTGGCTCCGGCGCGCCACGCGCCGGGCTCGACACCATCGGTTCAAAGAAGCAAGACACATGCCATCGCCGGGACCGCCCGCCTGCGCAACAGTCGTGCGCGAAGGCCGGACGGGTCATGCTGTACCGAAGGCATCGTGCCTATTTTTTGAACGCCTGTCCACAATCGCCCTGATAGCATGCACTGCATCTTGAGGGGGCCGCCAATCCGGCTTTAGGCTCACATCAGATTGGAGATTTCCATGTTCAAATTCCTGACGCCGAAGTCGATCAAGCCGCCCTTCGCCCGCTATAGCCATGGCGTCGAGGTACCGCCCGGCAAACGGCTGGTGCTGTGTTCGGGCCAGGTCGCCATCACTCCGGACGATCAGATCCCGGAGGATGCCGGCGCACAGGCCGAACTCTGTTTCGGGAATATCGCCGCGATTCTCGGCGACGCCGGGCTTGGACTTTCCGACATCGTCCGCATCAACGCCTATGTCACCGACCGCGCCTTCCTGCGACCCTATATGGACGTTCGCGACCGCCTGTTCACCAGCCCGGCGCCGGCTTCGACGCTGATGATCGTCTCCGGTTTCGCCCGGCCGGAATTCAAGGTCGAGATCGAGATCATCGCGGCAGGGTGAAGGCTGAGAATCGACAGGCCAGTGATCTCAAGTTACACGACAAAGGCTGGTGCTGCCCCTCGTCCGCCTGGCAATCCCCCTCTCCCCGTCCTTCACGGGGAGAGGGTAAGGGTGAGGGGCAGCGCAGACGAGCATTCCGTATCTTCGAGGTTCAAAATGGCCGGAACAAACAAACGCGTGTGGTGGGGCGACTACCGGACCACCGAATACGCCACCATCGATCCGGAGGCGACGATCGCGGTTCTGCCGGTGGCGGCGATCGAACAGCACGGGCCGCATCTGCCGGTTTCGACCGACACCTCGATCATGAACGGCATGCTCGAAACGGTGATCGCTCGCCTGCCCGGCGATCTCGACATCCGCATCCTGCCGGTCCAGGCAGTGGGCAAGTCGAACGAGCACCTGCATGCGCCGGGAACCCTTACTCTGCCGCCGGCGACCTTAATCGAGGCCTGGACCGAGCTTGGCCTGTCGATCGCGCGGGCCGGGTTAAGGAAACTGATTGTCGTCAACTCGCATGGCGGCAACGAGGAGATCATGGGCATCATCACCCGCGAATTGCGCGTGCGGGCGAAGATGCTGGCGGTGAAGACAAGCTGGCAGCGCTTTGGCCGGCCGGCCGGCATGTATACAGAGCTTGAGGACCGCCACGGCATCCATGGCGGCGACGTCGAGACCTCGCTGATGCTGCATTTCCGGCCGGATCTGGTCGACATGGCAAAGGCCGACAATTTCGTGTCCAACGTCGCCCGCGCTGAAAAGGAATTTTCGCTGCTGCGCCACACCGGAACGCACGCCTTCGCCTGGATCGCCACCGATCTCAACCCGAACGGCGTGGTCGGCGACGCCAGCATTGCAACGGCCGAAAAAGGCAGGCTTACCGCCAACCATCAGGCTGACGGTTTCATCAGCCTGTTGAAGGATGTGCGCAAGGCGAAGCTGGCCGACTGGCTGGCGAAAGAAGCTCCCCGCTAGCGCCGCGCCGCCCCTCACCTGCCTGCCGGCATCCTCTCCCCGTAAACGGGGCGAGGGACGCTGTCATCGACGGTTTCGCCAATCGCCAGCGTTGACGAAAGGCGCCAGCGTTGCTGCCAGCCCCTTCTCCCCGTCACTATACGGGGAGAAGATGCCGGCAGGCAGATGAGGGGCAGCGGCCGACGTCGCCAATACCTGCAGCGATCGCAGCACGATTAGGACTCGGTTGCTTGGTGGCTTGATGGCTCAAACAACTGTCCTCAAGACTAGGAATCAGCCGTCTATCTTCAACGCAAAAGGCGTGCCTTCGAAGGCCTCCGCGCCGCGCCCGATCGCCTCGATCGCGCGGATCATGCGGCCGTTGCGATCAAGAAGCGCATCGGCGACCGCAACCAACCGCGGATTGGGTGTCGCCGTCGGCGACAGCGCGCGCAGCGTCTCGGCCAATTCAACCTCGCAGCGCTTCGGCGCCAGTGCTGCCGCGATGATGTAGGCCGAGGCGGTCGACCGGCTGATGCCGGCATAGCAATGCACGACCAGCGGCCGCGCCCGATCCCATCGGCGCGCGAAATCGAGCAGGTTGCGGACATGGATTTCGCCCGGCATGGTCATGCCCTCTTGCGCCACGGCAATGTCGTGCATGACCAGATGCAGATGGTTTTCCCGGGCGATCGAGGCCGGCCGCGTCACCTCGGTACCGGCGGCCAGCAGGGAAAGCAGCCGCTCGGCGCCGGTCTTCGCGACGGTTTCCTCGACTTTTGACAGCGAACAGACATGGATCATTGCTTGATCTCCTTGGTGTCGCGTTGTTGCGCCCAGTCGGCAAGAGCCAATTCGAGTCGCTGCCATTCCTCGTCCCCGCCCGGCAGCCCGGCGCGCAGCACATGCGGCCGGTCGGAGAAATGGCGGAGCAGGATGCCGCGCTCGCCAAGCACCGAAAACAAACCGGCGGCGTCCGCCAGCCTGATATAGCGGAACAGCGTGGTGCCGCCGGCAACAGCAACGCCGAAGCGGCCGAACAGCGCATCGACCCGCGCGGCATCCTCGGCCAGACGGCGCCGCATCTCGACCTGCCAATCCACGTCGGCAAGCGCGCGGATGCCATATTCGAGCGCCGGTCCGGCAACAGCCCACGGTCCGAATTGCGCCTGTAGCCGTTCGACTGTCAGCGCGTCGGCCAGTGCAAAGCCAAGCCGCAGGCCGGCGAGGCCAAAGAACTTGCCGAAGGAGCGCAGCACGACCATGCTGCCTTGCTCGACATCGCCGGCCAGGCTTTCCGCGCGCGGGCCGACATCCATGAAGGCTTCGTCGACGACCAGCACTCCGCCTTTGGCGCGCAATCTTCCGGCAAGCCCAAGCAGCTTCTTGCGTTCGATGACGCGCCCGTCCGGATTGTTGGGGTTGACGACGATGGCGAGGTCGGCTCCTGCCAGGGCCTCGAAATCGTCGACCTCCATCACCGCATGACCGACGATCGCCGCTGCCCGCTGATGTTCGGCATAAGTCGGCCCAAACACCAGCGCCTTGCCGGGGCTCGCCAGCGAGGCGACGCGCGGCAACAGGATCTGCGTGCCCGGTGCCGCCACCACATTCGCTGCCGATGGCGCGCCATAGGCGCTTGCCGCGACGTTGGCCAACTCACGGGCGCGCGAAGCTTCCGGCAATCTTGACAGAGCGGTGGCGGGCGGCTCGAAAAACGGGTAGGAGTGCGGATTGATACCGGTCGAGAGGTCGACGAAGGGCTGCGGCGCATTGGGAAAAAGCGCCAACGCCCGGCCAAGGCTTCCGCCGTGATCCAACACTGCCGCCGCTCCATCAAGAGACTTCATGTCGATCCTGATCGCTTTCCTGTCACTGGTTGTTGAATTCGCTGTCGGCTACCCGGGCTGGCTGCTTGGCGCCATCGGCCATCCCGTCACCTGGTTCGGTAGGCTGATATCCTTTCTCGACCGCAGGCTCAACCGCGCCATTGATTCCGACGCCGTCCGTCGTCGGCGCGGCATTGATGCACTGCTGATCATCGTGCTGGTGCCGGCCACCATCGCTTTCGCGGTTGAAACCGTGCTTTCGGGCATTCCAGCCGGACTGGTCCTCACGGCAATTCTGGCGACATCGCTGCTGTCGCAGAAGAGCCTGACCGAGCATGTCGAGCAGGTGGCCGACGGACTCGACAATGGCGGGCTCGACATCGGCCGTGCTGCCGTTTCACGGATCGTCGGCCGCGATCCGAAAAAGCTCGACAAAGCCGGCGTCTGCCGCGCGGCGATCGAAAGCCTGGCCGAGAATTTTTCCGACGGCGTCGTCGCGCCCGTCTTCTGGATCGGCGTCGGTGGGCTGGCCGGCGGCGTCGCCTACAAGGCTGCCAACACCGCCGATTCGATGATCGGCCACCGCACGCCGCGCCACGAGGCCTTCGGCCAGGCGGCAGCGCGCTTCGACGATCTGATCAACCTGCCGGCGTCGCGGCTGACCGCGCTGCTCATCGTGCTGGCCGCCTTCTTCGTCAAAGACGCCGATGCCGGCAACGCCTGGCGCACAGTGCTGCGCGACGCGAAAAAACACCGCTCGCCCAACGCCGGCTGGCCTGAGGCCGCGATGGCCGGCGCGCTCGGGTTGGCGCTCGCCGGGCCGCGCTCCTATGACGGCGTCATGGTCGACGATGCATTCATGGGCGAAGGCGGCCACCGCGATGCCGAGAGTGTCGACATCAGGCGGGCACTGAAACTCTACCGGGTAGCCGACTTTCTGCTGATCGCGCTGTTCGGCTTGCTGTCGGTGATTGTTATCGCTGCGTGACGCCCAGACCAGACCTGCGCCGGTCGAAGATCGGCTAAAATAACAAACCCGCCTCAGGGGCGGGTCGCTGGCGCAAATCAGCACCATGCAGAAATTACTAGCACAACTGCCGGCACAAAGCCAGAACAAAATAGCTGTGGCCGCCAAGGCAGGGGGTGTGCCGGAGCGCGGCTTCATTCCAGCTTGGGTTCCTCGCCCCACGAAAGTGGGGAGAGAAGCTATGGGGCGGCGGCGAGGGTTGTG
>NZ_JBVVQD010000066.1:0-11957 GCF_055811755.1 Mesorhizobium sp. WSM4840 | reverse complement strand
AAGCCCGGTGACGGCTTTAAGGAGAGGACGCGCCGAAGCATTCGCACCAATGTGGCGCCGATGTTTCCAGCGCCGATGATTCCGATCCTCATAGGGGTGTTCCTTTCGTAAATATGGAAGAGCGCCCGCCTCAGTCGCGGACGCGGGCGCCTCGAAGATGCGCCCCTTTCTCGCGCAGTGTCGAGAGTGTCAACGCTTACGGATCGGTCGGCTGCAACCGCTTTGTACTCCACCCAGTGACCGTAGGCCTCGATGCCAGTCTTGAATTCCGGGGCATCAAACGCGTGATGAGCGCCCTTGTAGACCTGAAGCTGCACGGAGCTTCCCCTGCCGCTGCGCTGCTTCATCATCTCTCGGCATTTTTTTGGCGGGGCTCCAATCGTCAAGCTCGCCGATCAGGATCAAGGTCGGGACTGTCGCCACTCGCTACCGAACATATCGGATAGTAGGCAATCGCTGCCTTGAATTTTGCGCTCCATAAGCCGCTCGACTGCACCAAGCCGCTCCACACCCAGCTAACCCCATCAAGTGCCCATGAGCACGTAGAGAACGCAGGCACCCGAAAGCGTCGATAACGCTCACAACCGAGCCGTCGCCCTTGACCCATTAGAGAACACTATCGGTCGACAGCGGCCGAAGGGCGAAGGTCGGGTTTGGAGAAGACCCGGGAGTGGCTACTTCTGGCGCATCCATGACCTCCAGCGTGGTCGCGGGCTATGTCTGCTTTCAGGAAGCGGCAAAGGTGATCTCTCCGGCAGAGATAGAGGCATTGCCGCCCGGCAGTCTTGGTTCACGAGTGCGGACCGTCCGCAATCAGCGCGGAACTGTCAGAAAGCGGAAGTAGCGACAGCAGCAGATCGCTCACCTGTCCCAACAAACGACGCGCGGTAAGACGGGCAGCACGCCAAACGTGCTGTCAGGGCTGGGCGGAACGCCGCAGAGCGGCGTCCCGTGGCTTCGTTCACAAGTCTAGTTCTTGACCACGTCTTCCAGAAAGAACCGGCCCAGCGGATTCTGGTAGAAGTTCTCGATTTTATTACGCGAGACGTTGATGAACGGGCTGTAGTACAGATCGATCCAGTTGACGTCCTCTTTGGCCATCTTCTGCAGATCGGTGTACATTTGCTCGCGCTTGGCCGGATCCATCTCGATGCGCGCCGCCGCGACCAGCTCCTTGACCTTCTCGTTGTTGTAGCGGGTCATGTAATTCATGTTCGCGTCGTGGCCGAGAACGAAGGTGGTCTTCTGGTCTGGGTCGAGGATGTCGTTGGTCCAGTAGTTGACACAGACGTCATAGTCGCCGGCCACCAGCATGTCCCATTCCTGGCTCGGGTCGACCTTCTGGATGTTGACGGTGACTCCGGCTTTGGCGAGCTGCTGCTGCAGCAGCACGGCCGTCTGCTCGACGATCTCGTCGCCGGCCCGCACGACGTAGTTGAGCGTCAGGTCCGAGGCCCCGGCGTCGGCCAGCATCTGCTTGGCCTTTTCCGGATCGTAGGGCCGCTTCAGATTGTCGGCGTAGTAATAGAGTGCGCCCTTCGGGACGTAGGAGTTTGCGACCTCGCCGTAGCCGAACGTCACCGTATCGACCACAGCCTGCTCGTCGATGGCCATGTCGAGGGCCTGCCGCACCTCCTTCTTCGCCAGCGCGCCATGCTCGTGGTTAATCAGCAGGTGATCCTCGCGGGTCGACGGGTCGAGATGAACGGTGAGGTTGGAATCCTTCTGCAGTTCGGCGACGCGTGAGAACGGCACAAAGATCGCGGTGTCGAGCTGGCCGGCCTGCACGTTCAGCATGCGGGTGTTATCGTCCGGCACGGAGATCCACTCGACGCCGTCGAGGCTGACACGCTCGGCCTCCCAGAAATGCGGATTTTTCGCCAGGATGACACGGTCGCCGCGCCTCCATTCCGTGATGGTGAAGGCGCCAGAGCCGATGGGTGTTTCGGCATATTTCTCCGGACCGAGCGTCTCGAAGCCCTTCTTGGAAAGAACCGAGGCGATCGGGAAGGCCAGCGTCGCCAGGAACGGCGCGGTCGCCTGCTTGAGTTTGATCGTGACGGTCTTTGGATCGGTTGCCTCGACCGTATCCATCACCTTGAAAGGATCCGCCCACAGCGAACCCTCGTCATCCCTGATGCGGGTGAGGCTGAACACCACGTCGTCGGCCGTCAGGTCGGAGCCGTCCGAGAACTTCGCGTCGCGCAGCTTTAGTGTATAGGTGAGGCCGTCCGGGCTGACCTCCCAACTCTCGGCGAGACCGGGCTCCAGCTTGGTGCCCGTCTTGTCGACGCGGATCAGCACGTCATAGACGTTGGCGAACACCCACAGGTCGATGTTCTGGGCGGTCTTGATCGGATCGAAGGTGGTCGAGTCTTCGCGCCGGCCAATCGTGAGTACGCCGGCGGCTTCTGCGAGCGTCGCCCCCAGGGACAGGCTGGTCATAACGGTGACCAAGCCGATGCGCATCCATTTGCTTCTTAACATCGTTATTCCCCTTCTGGTTTGCCTTTGGTTTCAGTTTGCGACCCCGTCGGCCTGCGGGGTCGCCATCTTCGAGGGAGCAAGCAGCGGCTTGTCCGGATCGATATGCGGAACGGCGGCAATCAGCGCGGCGGTGTAGGCATGCTTCGGCCGGGAGAACACTTCCTCCGACCGACCTTCCTCGACGATCACGCCGCGGTGCATCACCACAACACGCTGGCAGAGATTGCGAACGATTGCGAGATCGTGGGCGATAAATATCAGCGTGAGCGACATACGTTCCACCAGTTCGCGGAACAACTCCACGATCTGCGCCTGGATGGTGACGTCGAGGGCGGCCACGCACTCGTCCGCAATGATAAGTTTCGGGTCGACGGCGAGCGCGCGAGCTATGCCGGCCCGCTGGCATTGGCCGCCGCTCATCGAGCGCGGCTTGCGGTCGAGGAACGCGCGCCCCAAGCCGACCAGGTCGAGCAGTTCGCCGCAGCGTGCCGGAATTTGCGCGGTCTCGATTTTGCCCTGTACCCGCAGGACCTCCGCCAGCATCTTGCCAACGGTAAGATGAGGATTGAGGGCGTTGTAGGGGTCCTGGAAAACCATGGCGGTTTGACGTCGCAGCATGCCGAGGACTGCGCGACCCGATGCGATATCCGTACCATCGAACCGTATCGTGCCTGACGAGACCGGCGTAAGTCCAAGGACGGCGCGCGCCAGAGTGCTCTTGCCGCTTCCGGATTCGCCGACAATGCCGACCGTTTCGCCCGGCATGACACGGAGTGTGACCCCATTGACGGCATCAACCGCGCCTCGCCGGAACAGGCCGCCCGTGGCGAAGCGCACGTGCAGCTTCTCGATGTCGACCACCGGCACCGCTCCGGGTGCCCGGAGCTTCTCAGCCTTTGCCGGCATGTCCTCCTCCGGCAGCGAGGGATGACTGGCGATCAGCGAACGGGTGTAGGCATGCGCCGGCGCCGCAAGCAGACCGCGCTTCTCTCCAATCTCCACCAGTCGACCTTGCCACATCACCGCGATGCGGTCGCAGACTTGGGCAACGATGCCGAGATCGTGGGTGACCAGGATCACCGAGAGTCCACGCCTGGCGCGGATGTCCCTCAGAAGCCGCAGGATCTGCGCCTGTATCGTCACGTCGAGTGCCGTCGTCGGCTCGTCGGCGATCAGGATCCTGGGATTGCTTGATAGCGCCGCGCCGATCATGGCGCGCTGGCGCATGCCGCCGGAGAATTCGTGCGGGTAGCTATCGTATTGCCGAGCCGGATCCGGAAACCCGACCTGGGCGAGGATATCCACCGCCGCGGCGCGCGCCGCCTTGGCGTCCAGCTGCTGGTGAAAGCGGATGCCCTCGGTGATCTGGTCGCCGATCCTCATGACCGGGTCGAGATGGCTGCTCGGATTCTGAAAGATCATGCCGATTTCACCGCCGCGCACCGCGAGCATCTCGGCTTCCGGCGCGGTCGTCAGCTCACGCCCGGAAAGTGTGATCGAGCCACCGCTGATCCTGAGCCGGCTCGATGGCAGCAGCCTAACGAGTGAGCGGCAGAGCAGGCTCTTGCCCGACCCGCTCTCGCCGACCAGCCCGAGCACTTCTCCCGGGGCGAGATCGAGCGACACGGCATCAAGCAGGGTACGCTCCCCGCCGTCACCGTCATGGACGACCGTCAGGTCGGTGACCTTGAGCAGCGCCGCGATCACTCGTGAACCCCGAACAAATCGGCCAGCCCGTCGCCGATCATGCTGAAGGCGAAGGCGAGCGTCACGATCGCAAGCCCCGGGAACAATGTAATCCACCACGCGGTGGTGACGAAGGCTTGGCCTTCCGCCACCATCACGCCCCACTCCGCGACTGGCGGCTGCACGCCCAGCCCGAGATAGCTAATGGCCGCGCCATTCAGCAGGACGAGGACCGCGTCGGACATCGCGAAGACGACCGAGCCGGCAGCGGCATTGGGCAGGAGGTGACGGAACATGATGCGCATGCGGCTGAAGCCGAGGCTGACCGCCGCAACCGCGTAGTCGTGGTTCTTGAGCACGAGCATCTGGGCGCGGATGAGCCGCGCGTAGGAAACCCAGCCGACGAGGGCCATGGCGATGTAAAAACTGGCCAGGCCAGGCCCCAGGATCGCAATGATCGACAGCATCAATACCAGGAACGGGAAGGCCAGGATGATGTCGACCAGCCGCATGAAGATGGCGTCGACTATCCCGCCGAAGAAGCCGGCTATCGTGCCCAGCGTGGTGCCGATGAGAAAGGGGAAGATAACGCCGATGACGGCGATCTTGAGGTCGATGCGCGTGCCCCAGATGACGCGCGAGAGGATGTCGCGGCCGAAATTGTCGGTCCCGAACGGGTGCGGCCAGGACGGCCCCTGGAGCCGTGCTGTCGCGTCCTGGGCGATCGCATCGTAGGGCGCGATCAGCGGCGCGCCGAGCGCGAGGACGACGAACGCCCCAAGCAGGAAGACGCCGGCCGCCAGCGTACCGCGGCGGCGAAAGCGGCCCTTCCTGCCGAGCGCGGGCGCGGCCAAGGGCTCGCTCACAGCTTCACCCTCGGATCGAGAGCCACCGTGACGATGTCAGCCAGGAAGTTGATCAGCACGGTGGCGCACGCGAAGACCATCGCCACGCCCTGCACGACCATGTAGTCGCGCGAGAAGATGGCGCGCACCAGCAGCTGGCCCATGCCGGGCAGCGCGAAGACGGTCTCCACCACGACGGTGCCGCCTATCAGCCAACCTATGTTTACGGCGAGAAGGTTGACGGTCGGCACCAACGAATTTGGCAGCACGTGGCGCCAGAACACGATGCTCTCCGGCATGCCGCGCGCGCGCGCGGCAGTCGCCACGTCGGACTTCAAGCCTTCGACCATCGCCGCCCGCAAGCTGCGGGCCAGAACGGTCGACAGCGACAGCGAGACAGTGAGGCTCGGCAGCACGAGATGTGCAAGCTTTTCAGAAAGCGTGTTGCCGTAACCGGACACCGGGAGAATGGCGAGTTCGACGCTGAACAGGATGATCAGCATCAGGCCGAGCCAGAAGGGCGGGAAGCCGATGCCGAAGGTGGAAACGATGCGGATAACTTGGTCGGCCAGCCTGCCCTGATTGCGCGCCGCGATCGCCGCCACCGGCACGGCGATCAATACCGACAGCACAACGCTGCAAAGCACCAGCGTCAGAGTGGGCTCGATGCGCGTGGCGATCAGCTTCAGCACATCGATCTTGTAGAGGATCGAGCGCCCCATCTCGCCCTCCGCGAGGTTGCGCAGGAAGTAGAAATACTGGGCGAGCATGGACTCATCGAGGCCGTACTGCGCGCGGATGCGGGCGATCGCTTCGGGGGTGGCGCGGGTGCCGAGCAGAACGCGAGCGGGGTCGCCGGGGATCAGCCGGACAAGGATGAACGTGATCACGCTGATGCCGAACAGCACCGGCAGGAACTGAAGCGGACGGTATAGAACGAACTTATAGCGGTGCATGGCCCTGAGGTGTTTCCCCGTCCGCTCCCTTTCCCCTGCATTCCGCCTGCATCAGCCTGCCTTGTTGCGCGAGAGGAACCCTAAAAGGATCGGATAGTATGCAGCTGGGTTCTCGTAGAAGGGCATGTGACTCGCATTCGGGATGATGTGCAACTCCGACTGCGGCAGGCCAAGCTTCATGCGCAGACCACAGGCTGGTGTCAGTTCGTCGTGCTCACCATGCGTGATCAGCACCGGCACCTTGATCCTGGGCAGGTCGGGCACCCGGTTCCAGTCCTTGAGATTGCCGATGTAGAGAAACTCGTTCGGACCTTGCATGGTCGCGTAGGGTCCCATGCTCCAGTCGTCGAGCGAGCGGCGCACCGGCGCCGGCCATTCGGGCAGGCGGCAGACATGGCGGTAGTTGAGGATCGTCACCGCCGCCATGTATTCCGGATGACCGTAGGTTCCCTGCGCCTCGTGCTTCTGCATCATCGATACGGTCTCGGGTCCCAGCGACGCGCGCAGGCGTTCCAGTTCCAGAACAAGATGCGGCATGTCGGCGACCGTATCCTCGAGGATCAACGTCTGCAGGTTCTCCTGGTAGGCAAGCGCATATTCGATCGCCAGCCAGCCGCCCCAGGAATGACCCAGCATGTGTACATTGCCGAGTCCCAGCGTCCTGCGAACCGTCTCGGTCTCCTCGACGTAGCGCGCGATAGTCCACAACGAGGTGTCCGTGGGCCGGTCGGAGGCGCCGGTGCCAAGCTGGTCGAACGCCACGACCCTGTATCCCTTGTCTATCAGGCAGGAGTGCGATTCGCGAAGGTAGTCGCAGGCCAGGCCAGGCCCGCCGTTGAGGCAGAACACCGTCTCGGTGCTGGAGCCGAAGCTGTAGGCGACGACTTTAAAGCCGTCGACATTTACCTCGATGCGATCGTCGGCCGCCATCTCTCGCCACATGATACGCTCCGAATGCACAGATTTTAGGCATGCTCATATATTAAGCGAAACGTTGGGAGTGCGTCAGCTATAAGAAGTGATAGGGTGGTCCGGGATGTAGGCGGAAGAGCTCATGCTGGACGAAATCACAACGATCAGGCGGCGTTTCACTCGCCATGGCACCTTGGACGAATGCATCGACGAGGCGTTCGCCGCCCTGTCCGGCCTAGGCTACGACGCGCTGGTCTACGACTACACGCCCATCCCGTACGATCTCGACGGCGCTATCATGATCCCGTCGATGCTCAAGCTGCGTAACATCGATGACGACATGCGCGACTATTGGTGCGATCGAGGTTACTTCCGCATCGATCCGGTGCAGATCGTGGCGGCGCGCAGCTCCACCCCCTTCGCCTGGAGCTACAACAAGGAGATCGACACCGAGATAGGCGCGCTCCTCGACGAGACTACGGAACCCGTTGCGCGCTATCTGCGCGAGCGCGACCTCACTAGCGGCGTCACGATCCCTATCCACATGCCGCGCGGCGGCTATGCCACGGTTACCGGCATCCGCCTCGGCGCGGACGAGATGGTAGATCGGGATGCGGGAACCATCGCGCGCTTTAGCTTGCTGGCGCATGTCTTCCACGACACGGCCTACGCCCTCTACGACCGATCGGCTCTCAGTCCGCTCCTGCCGTCCTTGACTGAGCGCGAGCGCGAGTGTCTCCGCCATTCGGCACATGGCCTCTCTGCCAAGGAGATCTCGCGCGTCATCGGGCGCTCGATTCCTACGGTCGTCATGCACCTCACCGCCGCCGCCAGGAAGCTGGGCGCCAGGAACCGCACGCAGGCCGTCGTTCGCGCCGCGCATTTCCGCCTGCTCGACAACTGACGAAAAGGCCCTATCACCCCAGCAGGCCCGGTGCGGGTATCGCTTTCTGCGGACGGACCGCTCGGTTTCTTCCACCTATGAGGGAGAAGCCAACTAAAGCCCCGCAGATAGCCCAAAAGGTATCTTTGGAAGAAGTGCGGGAGTTTTGAGCGGCGAGGAAACCGCTTTGTTCTTGTTGAGAAGCGGCTGTATCGTGAAAGCAGCACCCATGACAATCCGCAACTGGTCAGCGGCGTGGGGAGGCTAAGACACGGAGCCGTGCCATGTCATCGGATAACCATCTCCGGCCGAACCCGAAGCGGAGGCCTAAGGTGGCTTCCTCGGTTCCAGCTAAGCCGGCAGCGCCGGCCGCGCGGGAGCCCGGGCCGGACGCCCGCAAGACGGTCACCATCCTCTTCGCCGACATCGTCGATTCCTCGCGGCTTAGCCTCTCCCTCGATCCCGAAGCGCTCCGGAACCTGCTCTCCCGGTACTTCGGCGAGTTGAGCGCCGTCGTTCAACGGCACGGCGGAATCGTGAACAACTATATCGGGGACGCGATCATGGCTGTGTTCGGCATGCCGTTCGTCCACGAAGACGACGCGCTGCGCGCGGTGCGGGCAGCGGTGGAGATGCGCGAAACACTTGCCATCCTTAACCACGAGCTCGAAGCCGGTTGGGGCGTCCGCCTTATGAACCGAATCGGCATCAACACCGGCGAGGTGATCGCCGGCGACCAAACGCAGGGATACTTGTCAGTCGCCGGAGAGGCCGTCATTGTCGCGAAGCGCCTTGAGGAGGCAGCGACGGCGAATGAGATCCTGATAGGGGAGCCGACGCACAAGCTCGTGCGCGATGCGGTCGTCGTCGAGCCGAGCGGGCCGCGCGCACTCAAGCGCGGCGCGACCATCCGCGCCCTCGCCGTGTTAGAAGTCCTCGCCCACGCCCCCGGCGTTGCGCGCCGCTTCGACTCGCCTTTCGTCGGGCGCGAACGCCAACGAGCCTTGCTTGAGACCGTCTTCCGCAACGCGGTCGGCGATAGGACCTGCCACCTGGTCACCATTCTCGCCGACGCGGGTGTGGGAAAGTCGCGGCTCGTACGGGAGTTCACGAGCGGCCTTGCCGAGGATGTCACAGTCTTGCACGGCCGCTGTCTGCCCTATGGCGAGGGCATCACCTATTGGCCGCTGGCCGAGATCGTCCGGGAGCTTACCCGCGCGGAGGGACCGGACTCCGGCAAGCAACTCGCAGCGGTGGTCGAGGCGCGGCTCGCAGGCGACGAGAAGGCCCGGCTGATTGCCGAGCGTGTGACCGGGGCGCTCGGGCTTGGCGGCGCGGGACAAGGGACGACCGAGGAGACCGCCTGGGCCGTCCGGAGGCTGTTTGAGGCGCTCGCGCGAGCGGGGCCGCTCGTCGTTGTGGTGGACGACGTCCATTGGGCCGAGTCGACATTCCTCGACTTAGTCGAGCACGTCGCCGACTTCTCACGCGATTTCCCGATCCTGCTCATCTGCATCGCGCGGCCGGAGCTCTTCGACTCGCGTCCTGGCTGGGGGGCCGGCAAACGCAACGCGACGTCGATCGTCCTCGAGCGGCTCAGCGACGCGGAATGCCGCGAGCTGATCTCCAACCTGCTTGGCCCCGCGCCGCTGCCGCCCGCTGCCGAGTCGAGGATCGCGAGCGCGGCCGAGGGCAATGCGCTCTTCGCTGAGGAACTCGTGGCGATGCTCGTCGACGACGCGTTGCTCAGGCAGGCGCCCGACAGCTGGGTCGCCGCGTCGGACCTCGTTGAGCTGCCCGTCCCCTCGACTATCAACGCGCTTCTCGCTGCCCGTCTCGAGGGCCTCCCGTCCGTCGAGCGCGCCATCCTGACGGCCGCAGCGGTCGAGGGCTCAGTATTCCATCGGAGCGCCGTCAGCGAGCTCGCCTGCCCGGTGCTCGACACATTCGAGGACGGTTTGCTCGCGCTCGTCCGCCGGGACCTGATCCGGCCGGAGGCGCCGTTGTTCGCCGGCGAGAAGGCCTATCGCTTCCGTCACGTCCTGATCCGCGACGCCGCGTATCGCTCCCTGCCGAAGAATGCGCGCGCCGACCTGCACGAGCGCTTCGCCGCCTGGCTCGAGCTAGCGGCCGCGGACCGGCTACGCGAGTTTGAGGAGATTGTCGGCTATCATCTCGAACAGGCCTTTCAGTACCGTGTCGCGCTCGGTCCGCGCGACGTGCGCGCGGCCTCGCTTGCCGCCCGGGCGTGCGAACGGCTCGAGGCAGCCGGGCGGCGAGCGCTTGTCCGCAGCGACCTGCCGGCGGCGATCAGCCTGCTTGAGAGGGTTTCCCGGCTGCTTCCCACCGATGACACACGGCGGATCGTGCTGCTCGCCGACTTGAGCGGCGCGCTGATCGAAAGCGGCCGGCTGGACGACGCCGGGCGCGCGCTGGACGAGGCGGAGCGCTTGGCCGCTGCCGCTGACGACCAGCGCTTGGCAGCGCATGTGCTCGTTCAGCGGCAGTTCCTCCGGATCTTCCACGGCGAAGAGGGCGGGCTGGAGGAGTCGGCACGCGCGGTAGCTGCGGTGATCCCGGTCTTCGAGCGCCTCGGGGACGACCTCGGCCTCTGCCGCGCACGGCGGCTTGAGGCCTGGCTATCCTTCACCGCGGCTCGCGGCGAGGCCGCCATTGCAGCTTGGGAGCAAGCTGCTGCTCACGCGCGACGTGCGGGGGATTGGCATGAGTACTACGAAATCCTCACGTGGATCGCTTCCTCCTTGTGGTTCGGGCCCACCCCGGCAGCCGAGGGCATCCGCCGTTGCGAGGCGATGCGCGTGCAGGTGGGCGAAAGCCCCGAGTCCGAGGCAGCGATCCTCCGCCAGCTCGCGTGCCTCAACGCGATTGTCGGCCGCTTCGAGATTGCCCGCGATCTGATCGCGACGAGCAACGCCACCTACGCCGACCTCGGCCTTACGCTCTACGTGGCGTCCTCAGAGCATGAGGCCGTCGTCGAGCTGCTCGCCGGGAACCCCGCTGCGGCCGAGACGAGCGCGCGCGCAGCGTATCGTGCGCTTGAGGAGATGGGCGAGCGCGCGTTCCGTTCGACGATGGCCGCGTCCCTCGCCGTGGTGATCCTCGAACAGGGACGCGACGAAGAGGCCGAGGACTTTGCTAAACTCAGCGCCCAGCTGGCTGCGAGCGGAGACCTGGTGACGCAGGTCCGTTGGCGCCGCGTGCGCGCACGCGTGCATGCGCGGCGGGCAGAGCTCCGGGCGGCGGAGGCGCTCGCGCGCGAAGCAGTGACGATCGCCGAAGCGACCGACTTCGTCAACGACCGGGCGGATGCACTGGTCGACCTGTCGCACGTGCTCGAGGCCGCCCGCCGAGGCGACGAGGCGGTCGCCGCTGTGTCCGGAGCGCTGCATCTCTACGAGCTGAAGGGAAACGTGGTCGCCGCGGCCGCGACCCAGCTCCGCCTAGGCAAACTCGTCAAAATGTGACACCGTCGGGAGGCGGCAAGGGGCACCGCCCGCACCTCCTTGTGAACCGCTCTGGATCGGAGGTGATATGATGCCACCGAACTTCGTACGATCTACGAGCATAAATATGCCTCACCGCTGGCCCCCTAGAGCTAGACCGGGCGAGACAGTGCTGAGGCTCGATACTTGGGTCCTCCAGCCGGGTGGCGCCTGCATGGGCCTTTCTGCTTAATCCCAACTTGTTGAAGGCCCCCTTTCCCATTGGGTGAGGGTGCTACTTCCTGAAATCATTTTCGAAGAGGTCAAGCATGGTCACGAAAAAGAAAGCCTCAGCGAAACAGACACCCAAGCGACTCGGTGCGACGAAGCCTACGAAGCGAAAAGCTGAGACAGCGAACCCGGCCGCAACTTCCCAAATTGCCGAGCCAGTCAGCGAATTTCTCAAGAAGACATCGATTCCTAAAGGATTCGTTAACCCAAAGCCGATCGTGCTGTCGGAGTTGCGAAAGCGCGTGACCGAAACGAATCTGAGGCCCACCGTTTCGCTGGAGCAACTGTTGGCCAGCGCGAATCGCATCAAGCCGGCGGACCTTCCCGCGGAGAAGTTACCGGAAGACGTCAAAGAGTCTATCCTCGCACTAAAGCCGGCAGGGCAACGAGTCCAGGTTAACGGGCTTGGAGAGCTGCCATCAGGTAGTCGGTATCCCAGGTTGCGAGTTTTCGC
>NZ_JBVVQD010000065.1:0-12825 GCF_055811755.1 Mesorhizobium sp. WSM4840 | reverse complement strand
GTATCGGGGATGATGATCCCGCCGGCAGTCTTGGATTCGGATTCAACCCGGCGTACGACCACGCGGTCATGAAGCGGGCGGAACTTCGACTTTGCCATTTTTTATTCCTCGATGAGAATGGTGAGAACAGTTCCTCCGTCCGGCGGCGCCGGACAACCTATAAGCCCGGCGACGCCGGACCTACGCTTAGCACTCACCAATGGCGAGTGCTAACGTGGCGGTGAGATAAGCTGATGGCTGGCGAGAGTCAAGGCGAGAGAGAGGGTACCGCCGCGCGAAATTATTTCCATCCCGCAACGCGATTGTGGAAAATCTCAATTGCCACCTGAGATCTGATCGAATCTTACTGACAGTTAGAACGGAAGTCAGTGTCCGAGACGCAAGCCGATCTCCCGAGTTTCAAAATCAAACAGCAGGCTGTTCTTCTCGAAATATCGGATGCCGACAATGTTGTGCTCGAGCCCAGGAACGATCTCTACCTCAGGATTGTATGTGGTCGTGAAGTTCCAATCCTCCTGGCCGTCAGTTTTTACCAAGACCTTCGTGCCGGTCTTCAATGACGTGCGAGGCTTCGAGGCGTCGGTTACGACCATAATCGTTGAGTTGCCTGTGTCGTAGAGCGTTGGCCGGCAAATGGGCTCAGATCCCCAAGAGAGACAGGAGTCGAGGGTGGGAAAATTGTATCGCCAATTGGTCTGTTTCCACCTTTGCACCCTGAAGTCTTTTTTAACATCTTTCGGCACGCCGATGTGGAGCGCCTCTACTTGCGGACAGTTGCCGTCCTCGTTCGTGCAGACCTTCCACTTGGTGCCGATCGGAGAGAGATAATAGCCCCTGTGCAGGCCGGGTCCAGCGCTCACGTACGCCAGCGGGGACTTGATCATCCGGTCTGGTCCGCCTCCGCCAACAGGAGAGATACCGAAAGTCCCCTTGGGCCAAAGCGGGCCGCCAACGATTTCTCCGGTACTGCGCCTGACTGTTTTGTAACGGATGAGGAATGGGATTGAGGTCTCGGTGGAGACCGGAGAGTCCGGCGAACCAAAAGTCACGCGAGCGTAGGCAACGTTGCCGTACTCATCGTAGGTTCCATAGTTCATAACTGCTTCTTTGGTGGTGACCGTTATCCCGTCTATCTGCTGATCCTGCGTAATCTTTATTCCTGTGTCTGAACAGGTCTCGGCGGGCAGCACCGATTTGCAATCGATCGTCACTCCGCTCGATCCGGTATCGAGCAGCAACGGTTGGTTGACCGTGCGATTGCCCAAAGAAAGAATTTTCACATAGAGCATGCGAATGTTCTTTGGCTTTCCCGGGTACTCCAATTTGATTAAGGGCACCTTAGTTGGAAGCCCTTCGGCGTCGACTGAGGCGGGTAAAAAGCACGACTGGACTGCAAAAATTAGCAGTAATGTCACCAAAAAATTCTTCATTACCCCCGCCCGTGTTACTGGCCAGCGCAGTTCCAACAATCCAGAATGCGCGGACACGATGATCCTTGCAATAGGATCGCCTCACCCGATGAAGCTAAATTCAAGATCTTCGGGTCGTGCGAATGTGTCTATGCTCTTCTCCTCAGCGCCCCCTGCGAACCAAGCACCAAAGTGAGCATCCGCGCCAGCGGATAGGAGCCGCTCGCCCGACGCGCACTTCGTCGAAACTGAGCATGCCAAGTGTCGCGAAGCAATAAGTCGTTCGAAGGCTCATCCGCCGAATTGGACAATGCCCTGCTTCGAACAGATACTTGACTGAGTCAAATAAGTGGTTGATCTTGTGCGGGCAGGAGGATGCCATGACGATTCATCATCAACCCGGCAAGGAGCGGATCGATGCGGTGCGGGGCTTCAACCGCTTCTACACCCGCCAGATCGGCCTGCTCGACGAAGGACTGCTGAACAGCGCCTTCTCGCTGACTGAGGCTCGGGTGCTTTACGAACTGGCGCATCGCGATGGCCTGACCGCCACCGATCTTGCGCGCGATCTCGGTCTCGACCCCGGCTACCTCAGCCGGTTGTTGAAAAAGTTCGAGGAGCGCGGCCTGGTCGAGCGCGCCGCGACGCAAGCCGATGCGCGGCGCTCGTCGATCGCGCTGACGCCGGCGGGAAGGGCGGCCTTCGCGCCGCTGAACCAGGGCTCGCACGATCAGGTCGCGGCTTTGCTCGACCGACTTCCCGCTCAAGAACAGGACAGGCTGGTCAACGCCATGCAGACGGTGCAGCGCCTGCTGGGCGAGAGTGCAGAGCCCAAGGTCCCCTACATGCTGCGGCCTTTGCAGGTCGGCGACATCGGCTGGATCATCCATCGCCAGGGCCTGCTCTACGCGCAGGAATATGGCTGGGACGAAACCTACGAGGCTCTGGTCGCCGAAATCCTCGGCGCCTTCGTCAAATCCTTCGATCCGAAATGGGAACGCAGCTGGGTCGCCGAGCAGGAAGGGGATGTCGTCGGCTCGGTCTTTGTCGTGCGCCAGTCGGACGCGGTGGCGAAGCTGCGCCTGCTCTATGTCGAACCCTCGGCGCGCGGTCTCGGCATCGGCAGGCGGCTGGTCGACGAATGCATCGGCTTTGCCCGTGCCAAGGGATATAAGACGCTGACGCTGTGGACCAACGACGTGCTCACCTCAGCGCGCCGCATCTACGAGGCGGCCGGTTTCAAGCTGGCCGACGAAGAGCGCCACCACGCCTTCGGCAAGGATCTGGTCGGCCAGAACTGGAACCTGGAGCTGTAACGTCTTTCCCTTCTCCCCTTGTGGCAGCAGCTGGAAAGCCGACGCTTTCGCTCTACGATGGACCCCCACCCCTAACCCCTCCCCACAAGGGGGAGGGAGACTTCCGTTGGCGCTGACCTCGGCAAATTGCCTGCCTTTCGGCGCCAAAGGGGAAGTAGAGGCGCGCGGCAGCGTTCCCTCCCCCTTGTGGGGTCCCAGCAAGGGGAGAAGGCAAGATAAGGCGGAGCCGGTTTTCGACACTAGTCTCCAACACAAGTTGAAAACTGGCCCTTCCTCATGCCTTGACTGGTATCCAGATTTCCAGCCCGCCATTGCCGCTGCGCGGATCGAATTCGGGGCCGTAGCGCTCGAATTCGGGCGCATCGGCGACTTCGTGCCCGGAGGCCGGCAGCCATTTGTTCCAGATCGTGTTGACCGTACGGCGGATGGTCGAGATGTGGTCACGATGGGCGAACACGGCGTATTTCTGCGCTGGTACGCGCACGCGCGAAAACTCCCTCGGCAAGTCCGAAAAATCGGACACCTCGACGCCGGCGATATAGTCGAAATTGCCTGCATCGTCGCCGTTGACGCAGACGCCATAGGCGACGTCGCCGACCTCGCCGGGAATATTGCCGATATAGGGGCCGAACCGCTGCCATTGCATCGGGATGCCGGCGCTGGTTTCGCAGCTGTAGCGTTCGCCGAGACCGGCGATGAGAAACGGCCGGCTGGTCTCAAAACGCGGCGGCTCGAGATTGGTGAGGAAGGACTGGTCCATCAGGATCGGCTCCACGAGATCGAGATTGTCGAGCGAGCCTTGCGCGCGCACCAGCTCCGGCGTGGTGCCGAACTGGTCGCGGAAGGCGCGGGTGAAGGCCTCATGCGAGGCGTAACCGGCGTCGAGCGCGACCGAGAGGATGTCGGGTGCGCCGGCGGCGAGCCTGCGCGCCGCCTCGGTCAGCCGGCGAGAACGCACGTAGCCCATCACCGAACGGCCGGTCGCCGCACCGAAAGCCCGCGTCACGTGAAAGCGCGACACACCGCTGCTTCGGGCGACATCGTCGAGCGTGACCGCCTCCGGCAGATGGCTTTCGACGAACCACAGCGCTTTCTCGGTCGGGTTCATGGGTTCCTCGCAATTGGCGCAGCCATGGTGCCGCTTCCTTACAGGACCAGTTTGATCGAAATTGCGCCCCGCGCAAAAACTGGAATGATCGTCGGCGCCGCCGGCATTGAATTGAAGTCGTAGCCGATGACGCCTGGCGTGTTGCCAAGGTGTATCGCCTTGTCGATCGGGCGGGCAATCGACCTGTCAAGTCCGCTCTGAAGCCGGAGCCGCGTCGGAAATCGCTCAGATTGTCGGCCTGATGTTCTGATTCAAGCGGAAGAAATTGGTGGGATCATACTTGTTTTTCAGGGCAGCCAATTTCGGGTAGTTCTCGCCGTAAGCCGCCAGAACCCGGTCCGTGCCCTCTTCGCCGAGATTGTTGGCATAGACGCCGCCGGTCGAGAATGGTCTCATTGCATCCCATAGGTCACGCGCCCATCGGATGTGCATTTTGTCATCAGCCGGATTATCCCAGATCGATATCGGGAAGCAATCGTAAAGCGCATCTCTGTTGGCGTAGGGAGTTTCGCCTATTGGCACACGCGAGATTGCGCCGCCAACCTGCTGCAGGACAAGAAGCGACTCGCTGGGTGCGGTCGCGTAAGCTGAGAGCATTGTGTCGATTGCCTGGTCTGAAATTTCGCGCATGAACTGCGCCTTCCAGTAGTAGCGCCGCCCGCGCGGAAAGATGCTGTCTCCGGCCGACTGGATTTGAAGATACGGGACGGGAGCAATCCGGTCTTCAACCGGCGTGACGTATTCTCTCAACGGTTGGACGATTTGCTCGCCCTCGCCGAGCGGGCCGATGTAACACGCCGAGATGCTGAAGAAACGTTCACCTGAGGGCGCAGTCACAAGCGCCGCGTCCAGGCTCAGCTCATCGGGAGCCTTGCTCGAAAACGTGCGGTAGAACCGCATTGCTTCGCGCGCATGTTCGTAGCGGTGCAGAACTGACCCCGCGATGAGAAGGGGACCCACGGGATGAAGCCTGTATTCGAAGGCTGTAACGATTCCGAAATTGCCGCCGCCGCCCCGAATGCCCCAGAAAAGATCCGCGTTTTCAGCCGCGTTTGCCTTGAGCAGCCGGCCGTCCGCCGTCACGATTTCGACTGCTATGAGATTGTCGCAGCTCAGTCCATGTTTGCGGCCAAGCTTGCCGAACCCACCACCGAGTGTCAGTCCGGCAATGCCGGTATCGGCGTTGACGCCCATCGTCGTCGCGAGACCATGAGCCTGCGTGGCGGTGTCGAACTCTCCCAGGTTCAAGCCAGCCTCGGCGCGCGCAACCCGGCGGACCGGGTCGACCTCGATCCGCTTCATGCGCGACACATCAATGACCACGCCGCCATCGCAAACCGAACTGCCGGCGACGTTGTGACCACCGCCGCGAACGGCGACCAGAAGGTTTTGCGATTTGGCAAAGCTGACAGCTGTGACGACGTCGCGGGATTCGGCGCAATAGATCACCGCTGCTGGTCGCTTGTCGACCATTCCGTTCCAGACTCTGCGTGCCTGGGCATAGCCAGGATCGTCCGGGAGGACCAAATCCCCGCGAATTGCCTGCCTGAGCCGCGCGATATCCGAAGCCTGCAGGGCTGGCCCTGTCCTGGGATCGTCCACCAGCGTGAGCGTGCTCATCAAGGGATTCCCTTCGTGATCCAGACAGGCTGGATGCGATAATCTCATGAGCCCCCATTCGCCGCAAAGTCGAATATCTCAGTCGCTAGATGAGTTGGATTCATCTAAACTGCGTGAATGAGAAAACTTCCGCCGCTCGGATCCCTCCGCGCCTTCGAGGCTGCCGCCAGGCGCATGAGTTTCAGGGAGGCCGCGATCGAACTCGGTGTGACGCCCACGGCCATCAGCCACCAGATTCGATTGCTCGAGGGCATCTGCGGACAACCCTTGTTTCGGCGGCGCCCGCGACCGCTTGTGCTTACGGAGGCGGGCGAACGGCTGTTCCCGGTCATTCGCAACGGCTTCGACGTCTTTGCCACCGCAATTGCGTCAGCTTCGACCGGCATCGGCCAACGCCCGCTACGGGTGACGAGCCCGAATGCATTTGCCAGCCGGTGGCTGGTTCCGCGTCTGCCAAAATGGCGGGAAGAGCACGCGAAGATTCCTCTTGAGATTATCGGAACCGACTCGGTGCTGGACTTGCGCGCCGGCAATGCCGATGTCGCGATCCGCTACGCGCGCAGGATGCCTCCGGACCTTGCCGTCCAAGAAATTTTTCGGGACCGGTTCTTTCCGGTATGCAGCCCGGAATTGCTCGCCAAGGGCGCCCGACAGATCGAGCGGGCCGCCGATGTGCTGCAATATCCGCTCATCCATTTTGATTGGATGAACCGTGATCGCGAAGCGCCTACCTGGTCGCGATGGCTGGCGGCGGCACGCTCTGTCGATCCTGGCATCCCGGATACCAACAAAGCGTGGGACCTAAGCTTTCGCGAAGAATTGCATGCGATCGACGCGGTCGTGGCAGGCCAGGGTATCGCTATCTGCAGCGACGTGGTCGTCAGCCGCGAACTCAAAAGTGGAGCGCTGGTCAAGGCACACGATCTCTCTCTGCCAGGCTACGGCTTCTATCTCGTCTACGTCTCTAACCACCCCTTGCAGCCGCACATCGAGGCCTTTTCTGCCTGGATGGGATCGTTGGTGTAGAATTAGCTCAAGCATGATTATCAGGTTCGATGGGTGGTCCGGTGTCGGTGCAAGGCAGAAGCCGATGGGAACGCGGCTTCCTTCATTGCCATTCAGCAATCGCTGACCATGACCGCATTGCATAACTGTCATCCCAGTTTGCCGGCTTCTGGCACAATGCGGCTCCTTGAATGGTGAGCACGCTTATAATATATGCCGCTCATGGCTTCCGACGGCATCGACAGATTGGGCTTTTTGATCCACGACGTGCAGCGCCTGATGCGCAAGCGCTTCGAGGCGAGGGCCAGCGGGCTCGGCCTTTCCTCGGCGCAATGGCGGCTTATGGTCCGCGTCGCCAAGGAAGAAGGCATCACGCAAGCGCGGCTCGCCGAACTTCTCGAGATCGAGCCGATCAGCGTGTCGCGCCTGGTCGACCGCATGGAGGAGAGCGGCTGGATCGAGCGCCGTTCCGACGCCGCCGACCGCCGCGTTCGCATGATCTTCCCGACCGCCAAGGCGAGCGAGGCCTACGCCGAGATCAAGAGCCTTGCTGGCGAAGTCTATGAAGAATCGCTGACCGGCGTGTCGCCGCAAGATCGCCGTGTCCTGATCAAGGCACTCGAGGCGATGGCCAAGAACCTGGCGGATGGCGAGACGGCGCCTGGCGAAAAAGTCGAGAGTGGCGAAAAAGTCGAGAGTGCAGAAGGCGCAGCAGCATGAACGCGGTAGCCAAGGTAGATGAGAATGCGACCAAGCTGGAGATGGAAGCTCCTGTGCAGCCGGCGGCAGCCCCGGTTACGGTCGCTCCGCAGGTAGAACCGGCGCCGGTGGCGCCGAAGAAGAAGCGCCGTGCCGGCCGCTTCCTTTTGATGTTTGCGCTCCCCGTGGCACTGATCGCTGGCGGCAGCTACGTCTGGGTGACCGGCGGCCGTTACCAGGAGACCGAGAACGCCAATCTGCAGCAGGCCAAGGTTTCGATCGCCGCCGATACGGCGGGCCGCATCGTTCAGGTCGACATTTTCGACGATCAGTCCGTCAAGCAGGGCGACGTGCTGTTCGCCATCGATCCCGAGCCCTACCGGATCGCATTGGCGCAAGCCGACGCGGCGGTGGCCGGCGCGCGCCTCAATGTCGAGCAGCTGCGCGCGGCCTACAGCCAGGCGGTAGCGCAGGAGAAGTCCGACGCCAGCCAGGTCGGCTACGCGCAGTCGCAATACGACCGGGCCGCCGACCTTGCCCGCAAGGGCATCAACGCCGAGTCGTCGCTGGACGAGGCCAGGAACGATCTCGACAAGGCCAAGCAGCAAATGGCGGTGGCTCAGCAGGGCATCCTCAGCGCCGAGGCGGGCCTTGGCGGCAATCCCGATATCGAGACCGACAAGCATCCGACCGTGATGGCGGCGCTCGCCGCGCGCGACAAGGCTGCCTACGATTTGGCGCAGACTACGGTCAGGGCGCCGGCCGACGGCATCATCAGCCAGGCTGCCTCGTTCAAGGTCGGCCAGTATGTCGGCTCGGGTACGCCGCTGTTTTCGCTGGTCGAGACCGGCGATACCTGGATCGATGCCAATTTCAAGGAAACCCAGCTCACCCATATGAAGCCGGGCCAGAAGGCTGAAATCGTCGTCGATACCTATCCGGGCAAGACGTTCGAAGCCACGGTCGAGGCGATTGGCGCCGGCACCGGGGCCGAGTTCTCGCTGTTGCCCGCTCAGAACGCCACCGGCAACTGGGTCAAGGTCACCCAGCGCATTCCGGTGCGCCTGGAACTGGCCGATGCCGGCGCCAAGATGGTGCTGCGCACCGGCATGAGCGCGACGGTTACGGTGGACACCGGCGTTTCCCGCGGCTTTCCGAGCATCTTCGGCCACGCCACGGCGGGTGAGGCGCAATAGACCACCTCGTTCCATAAGTTCCACATCATGAGCACGCCAGAACCCTTTCGCGAAGTGCCGCATCGCGGCCTGATCACCGTGGCACTGATGCTGGCGACGATCATGCAGGCGCTCGACACCACGATCGCCAACGTCGCGCTGCCGACCATGACCGGCGACCTCGGCGCCTCCCCCGACAACATCAACTGGGTGCTGACCTCCTACATCGTTGCCGCGGCGATCATGACGCCGGTGACCGGCTGGCTGGCCGACCGCTTTGGCCGCAAGGAGCTGTTCCTGACGGCGGTGGTCGGTTTCACCATCTTCTCCATGCTGTGCGGTCTGGCATGGAGCCTTGAAACCATGGTGCTGTTCCGTCTCATGCAAGGTGTATTCGGCGCGGCGATCGTGCCGCTGTCGCAGACCTTCCTGCTCGACATCAATCCGAGGGAACGCCACGGCCAGGCGATGGCTATCTGGGGCGCCGGCATCATGCTGGGACCGATCCTTGGCCCGACTCTGGGTGGCTGGTTGACCGAGAATTTCAACTGGCGCTGGGTGTTCTTCATCAACCTGCCGGTCGGCATCATCGCCTTTCTCGGCATGGCCGCCTACTTGCCGGCCGTTGCAAGGCGGATACGCAGCTTCGATTTCTTCGGCTTCGCCATGCTCTCGCTTGGTGTCGGCGCGCTTCAGCTGATGCTTGATCGCGGCGGCGAGGTCGACTGGTTTTCCTCGGTCGAGATATGGATCGAACTCGGTCTTTCCATCACCGGCTTCTGGGTGTTCATCATTCACACCTTGACGGCGGAGCAGCCCTTCATCGACCCGAAGATATTCCTCGACCGCAATTTTGTGACCGGACTGGCATTCATCTTTGTCATGGGCGTGCTCATTCTGGCGAGCATGGCGCTGCTGCCGCCAATGCTGTCGACCATCTTCGGCTATCCGACCCTCACCATCGGCATCGTCTTGGGGCCACGCGGCGTCGGCACGATGATTGCCATGCTCGTCGTCGGCCGCATCATGCACAAGGTCGATGCCCGAATTCTCGTCGTCATCGGCTTCCTGCTGACCGCGCAATCGCTCCACACCATGTCTAGCTTTTCACCGCAGATGGACAACTGGCTCATCCTCAGCTCCGGCGTCATCCAGGGCCTTGGAATGGGAATGGTGTTCGTGCCGCTGTCGACCGTGGCCTTCGCCACGCTGGACGCACGCTTCCGCACCGATGCCACGGCGTTATTCAGCCTGGTGCGCAATCTTGGCTCGTCGATCGGCGTATCGGTGGTGACGGTTCTGCTGGTACGCAACACGCAGGTCAACCATGCCGAGCTCTCGGCCTACATCAATCCGTTCAATCCCAACCTCTGGGCGGCGTCACCGGCAGCGGCGGGCGGCGATCCGACGGCGCTTTCCCAGGTGGACGGCATGGTCAATATCCAAGCGATGATGATCTCTTACATCAATGACTTCAAGCTGCTGATGATGATGACGCTGATTGCCATCCCGTTCGTTTTTCTGCTGCGCAAGCCAAAGGCTGGTCCGACCACCGGCGGGGCGCCCGCCGCGCATATGGATTGATGAGTAGGGATTGGTCGACGTTCCGGTCACCCCTTCTATTTGCCCAGAACAAGGCTCCAGTAGCGCAGCGAGCTGTCGCGGCCGTCCCGCACATAGGCCAGACCAAAGCGGGTGAAGCGCGGGTCGAGCATGTTGCGGCGGTGGCCGGCCGAGTGCATCCAGATGTCGAACAGCTTCCGCTGATCGAAACGGCCCTCGGCGATGTTTTCGGCGGCAGCACCGGCAATACCGTTGCCCTTGACGCGCGAGGCAAATCCCTTGCTCCAGCCGGTGGAGTGGGTCATGCGGCCGCCGCGCGCCATATAGCCGGACTGCTGCAGGGCTGCCTGTTCGAGCTGAGGGTCGGGGACAAGCGGTTCGAGACCGGCTGAGGCGCGGATGCCCGCCAGTGTGCCGACGGCGGAGGCGGAGACCCCGGCGCCTTCGCCGGTGGGCAGCACAGTGGCGCAAGCGGCAAGCCCGGCCAGCGCGGCAAGGCCGGCAGCTCTAAGCAGCATTCGCCTGTTTAAGCTTGATCGGACTTCGGAATTTTCGATTTTGGCAGCGGTCATGCCCGCCTGACATAGCGGTGATCATGGCTTTTGCCGGGCAGGTGCTCAAGAATCTCGCTCGCCGCGGTTCGTCGCCCGGTGGTGAAATCTGACGCGTGGTGCCGCGACGGAATATCGGTTTGGCCCATCGGTGACATCCACCGGTGCGCGCTGCGAATGACTGCTTCGCTTCACCATGTCGGCCGTTCAGGCAAACGTTACCTTCGCCTCGAAGCGGACATTCCGGCTGGCATGGTCAAAGGTGACGCCGTTTGACATTCCTGCGACGCAGCCTAGTTGGCGGTCCCTTTCTCGCATTCCGGCAACCGCTGAGGCTTGGCGAACTTCGCCAGCGCCTCGGGGCTCGCACAGGCCGGGAAGCCGGCCTTGCGCATTGTCTCGAGGAAGCGCTGGTGCTCGGCGTCGCTGTAGCCCGGCTCGTTGGCCATGGCTTCGATGGTCAGGTCCGGTAAGCGTTTGAGCGCCTCTGCGACACAGGCTTTTGTGTCTTCCGTTCGACCAAGCGCGGCGAAGGAACCGCACCGCATCGACCACTTGGAGAGGTTGTAGGTTTCTGGTGTCATGCGCGCCTGCATCTTCAGCGCATCTTCATAGCGGCCGGCCATGAAGTATGCATAGGAGAAGCTGCCTGTGGCCCACAATGGGTAGTTCGGATCGAGTCGGATCACCTGGTCGACCAGTTCCACGCCGCGTTCGGGTTCCCCGAAGGTTGACGCCCAGCCGACATAGAAGGTCAGGATTTCAGCTGAACCCGGAGCCATACGCAAGGCGGTGTCCAACTCGACCTTGGCCCGCGCCAGGTCGCCCCTTTCGCCAAAACTCATGCCGAGCACGGCGTGCGCCTCGGCGTCGCTCGGATCAAGCCTGACGGCGCGCTCGGCCGCTTCGACAGCCGCCTTCCGCTCGCTCTCAGGGCTGACCCCGAAGCTCGCCAAAAGACTGTGCGAATGATAAAGCTCGACCCAGGCGCGGGCGAGGCCGGGGTCCAGATCGACGGCGCGGGTAAGCAAATGAATGGCCTCTTCGAGATCGGCTTTGGTGATTTGCTCGAGCTTCTCGGTGCCGAGTAGATAATACTCATACGCGTTCAGGTTTTCCGGCCGCTTGCGTTTGGCCGCTGTCCGCCCGGTCTCCTGGATCAGGCCAGCGCCGCCGCCGAGCCGGTTGGTGACCTGTTCGGCGATCTCGGTTTGGACAGCGAACACGTCTTCATCCGGCCGATCCCAACGCTCCGACCACAGATGCTTGCCGGATGCCGCCTCGATCAGCTGCGCATTGATCCGCACGCGGCTGCCCTGGCGCTGGATGGAACCTTCGAGCACATATCCGACGTATAGCGATGCTGCGACCTGGCGGACGTCCACCGGCTTACCCTTGTAGGCTTCGGTGGAATTGCGGGCGACGACCTCGAATTCGGGGAAACGCGCGAGGTCGGTGATGATGTCCTCGGTGAGGCCGTCGGCGAGGCGCCCGGTGGCCTCGTCGCCGCCATAATTGCTGAAAGGCAGAACCGCAATGGACGGCTTGCCGATGGCAGTATCAACCGGCCGCAGCCACCACCACGCTCCAGTAGCCGCAAACGCAAGCAAAACAAGGGATGCAGCCGCCATCGGCAGAAAGCGCCGGATGTGGCGAGTGCGCAGGCTCCAGCCGCGCTTTGCCCCTTGCATTCTGACGCTGTAGGTGCGAACCGGCTCGGCGATATTCTTGACCTTTTGAGCGCCGGCAAAGTCAATTGGCAGGCTGAGCTTGCCTTTCATGTGGTCGTAGGCGGTTCCTGAGATGAGCACGCCGCCCGGCGGGCAAAGCTGCTCAAGGCGCGCCGCCACGTTCACCCCGTCGCCGAAGAGATCATCACCTTCGACCACCACGTCGCCGAGATTAATGCCGATACGAAATACTATGCGGCGCTCGGCAGGAGCCTCGCTCTGATGCGCGGCGACTCTGGTCTGAATGGCCACAGCGCAAGCAACGGCATCGACGACGGAGTGGAACTCAGCCAAGGCGCCATCGCCCATGAGCTTAACGACACGTCCGTTATGCTCGTTGAGCAGTGGATCGATCACCTCCGCCCGGAGCGCCTTGATCGCTGCGAGCGTCGCCGCCTCGTCGGTTTCCATGAGGCGCGAGTAGCCGACGATGTCGGCGGCCATGATGGCCGCCAGCCGCCGCTCCGTTCGAGTGGTCACCACGCTGGCGTGCTCCCACAGCCAGAGCTGTGCTCTCGCATCTGGCTCGCTTCAATCCTTTCAGGTCTCGACTCAAATCGCAAGGCGAATGGGCAGGGCAACGAGTTCAGGTTAACGACGGCGTGTAATTTGTGGCCCGCCGCAGGTTAGCGTGATTCAAAGAGGCTTC
>NZ_JBVVQD010000064.1:0-14789 GCF_055811755.1 Mesorhizobium sp. WSM4840 | reverse complement strand
GAAAACTCGCAACCTGGGATACCGACTACCTGATGGCAGCTCTCCAAGCCCGTTAACCTGGACTCGTTGCCCTGCGGATGCTGCGGGATTATAGCCCACCCATGCAGAGGTACTTCATTTCGAGATAATCCTCGAGGCCGTGGCGCGACCCCTCACGACCGATTCCTGATTGCTTCATTCCGCCAAAGGGTGCGGCCTCGGAGGACATGCGTCCCGTATTGATGCCGACCATGCCGTATTCGAGGGCTTCAGCCACGCGCCACACACGCTTGAGATTGGAAGCGTAGAAGTAGGCCGCAAGACCATAAATGGTGTCATTCGCCTCGCGCACCACCTGGTCGGGATTGTTGAAGCGGATTATGGGAGCCAGCGGTCCAAAGGTTTCTTCCTGAGCGACCCGCATTGTCTTTTCGACGTCGGTGATCACCGTGGGCTCGAAGAACGTTCCCGATTCGCCGATACGGTTGCCACCGCAACTGATCTTCCCACCCTGCCGCACAGCATCGCGAACATGATCTTCAATCTTTGCAAGCGCGCACTTATCGATCAGAGGACCGATCGCAACTTCTGGCTCGAAACCGTCACCGACGCGCAATGCACTGGCGCGCTTGGTGAATTTTTCGGCGAATTCACTATACACGCTGGACTGCACGTAAAGCCGATTGGCTGAAACGCAGGTCTGACCGGCATTCCGAAACTTCGCCTGTACCGCACCGTCGACGGCAGCATCGACATCTGCATCGTCAAAAACGATGAAAGGAGCGTTACCACCAAGTTCGAAGCTGGTTCTTTTGATCTGGTCCGAACATTGCCTCATGAGCAGCCGCCCGACCTCAGTCGACCCAGTGAAGCTGATCTTGCGAACCTTCGGGTTCGAGCAAAGTTCACGCCCAACCGCATCGCCTTCCGATGCGTAGATCAAGTTTAGAACGCCATCGGGAAAACCTGCCATCCGGGCAAGCGTGAACATAGCACCGGCGACAAGCGGTGTTTGCTCCGCGGGTTTCAGAACAATCGCGCAGCCGGCGGCAAGCGCCGGCGAAATCTTGCGCGCCACCATCGAGGCGGGAAAATTCCAAGGGGTAATGGCGCCGACAACACCGATCGGCTGTTTGATTACCAGCATACGCCTGTCCTTAGAAGGCGGCGAAATCGTCTCGCCATAGATGCGATTGGCCTCCTCGGCATACCATTGGAGGTAGGCTGCGGCATGGGCTATTTCAGACTTCGCCTCTGCAAGCGGCTTACCCATTTCAGCCGTCAAAATGGCTGCAAGATCCTCGCTGTGGTCGAGGATCAGTTGGTTCCATTCCCATAACATGTCGGAGCGCTCGCGCGCGGTGAGCGCCGCCCAATGTTCCTGCGCAGCTTCGGCCTTGTCGATTGCCCTGGAAACGTCCCGGACATCCATATCTGGAAGCTCAGCCAACAGCTCGCCTGTTGAGGGATTGAAAACTGAAAAACGCCTCGTGGCTTGCTCCGCATTCCGATCAGGCACACCGGCCAGATCGTCAAATAGCTCGGGATTTTTGAGACGTCTCGTCAGCGACTGTGTTACGGTCAAACCGTGGTCCCCCCTTCATGGTTAAGTTGCTAGTTGCTAGCTGCGCGAATGTACTAATAAGAACACCTTGTGACGGACGATCGGACGAGATCGTTCCGGCCCTCCGTCTGTGCAAAAGCAGCTTCCCGACTGATTAGCCGAGAGCAATGACAGCCTCAATCTCGATTCGCGCTTCGGAAGGCTTTCACTTCATGAAAGGCAAACGCGGGATAGGGCTCGTGAAGAGCATCGCGAAGCCCTTGTGCATCGCCCCCGCCCAACCGTCGACAAGCGCTTGCAACGCCCAGCGCGGCTCCGTGCCGCCCTTCCCAGATTGCGGTGCCGTGCAGAATCCAAAATCGGGACATTAGGTTGACGCCGCGTTCCCTTCGCCCCGCTGATTAGGGGCTCGGCAGACGTTTCTTTGGCTAAGCGACTCAAAAGGCTGATGCCCCGCTGAGTAGTTAACCCGTCCTTCAGTGGGTTTGCATAGATTTGCGCTGCGAAAGAAACCTGGAAGCAAGCTGACTGATCTATGGCTCTGAACAAAGAAGACGCGCTGGATGCCAGAATTCTTCAGGATCAGCTTGTTGACCTGAGGGCCGGTCTCTTCGTATCAATGCCGATAAGCACTATCTTGTCAGGCCTGATTTTGACGGTGCAGGCCTTTTCTGGCGGGGGCTTTGCCGCCGCAATCTGGTTCCTGGTTATCAATGCGATAAATGCCGCCCGCCTCGGACTCGCCCGTTATCCGCTAAAGGAGACGGGGCATCACGACGATTTAACAGGGATTTCGCAGCGGCTTCGCTGGTTTGGCATCCTTGCTCTTCTGTCAGGGTTTGCCTGGTCCTTTCTTGCCGTCCTTACTGTTGGCTACACAACGCCGCAAGCGCCGCTGCATCTGATTATTCTGGCGGGCATTTCAGCTGGTGCGGTTACATACGGCAGCTCATATGCCGCGGCAGCGACCAACTTCATCACACCGCCGCTTCTGATCGCGGTGGGTTGCTTGTTGGCGAAAGGCAACTTTGAAGATTACATTCTGTCTTTTGCCGTTCTGCTGTTCATGGGCGGCTTGGTTCGAGGCTCGTTTGTAGGGCAAGCCCGCTTCCGCGAAGCAAGCCGCCTGAGACATGAGGCGGAGCGGCTTGCGGCGGAAATGGAGCGCAATTCGAGGGAAGACCACCTGACGGGCCTTCTCAACAGACGGGGCCTCGAACACGCGATCAATCAGCTCGAGAATACAGACGGCCCGTTCGTTGCAATGCTGATTGATCTAGACGGCTTCAAATCTGTCAACGATACCTACGGTCACAGGACCGGTGATGAACTGCTCGTCATGATCGCCCGCCGCATAGAGCAGGAAGCGCCGGCAGGCTCAACGCTCGCCCGTATCGGCGGCGATGAGTTCGTGCTGTTTTTTCCCTCACTCAGAAATTCTCCTTCTCCCGGTATTCTCGCATCCAACATCATAGCCCAGCTTGCTCGCCCCTATCCTGGGGTCGCGTCCGTCCGGATCGGGGCATCTATAGGAATATACTTGGCTGAAAGCCCGGGGCTGACGGAAATGTTGCTGCGGGCGGATATCGCCCTTTACACAGCTAAGCGTCGTGGCAGGAACGAAATTTGCCTGTTCGATGCCGAACTCGACAGGGAACTGCAACGCCGCCAGTCCATTGAACGCGACCTTCATTCGGCGATAAAGACGAGAAGCTTGGGTCCTTGGTTCCAGCCCATCGTAAGACTCGACACCGAGGCCGTGGTCGGTTTTGAAGCCCTGCTAAGGTGGTCCCATCCGATTCACGGTTCCATCTTTCCGCCCGAAATCATCACAGCCGCGCGCGAAACCGGAATGCTTCAGCTGCTGACCCAAACGGTATTCGCGGACTGTTGTGGTCTTATCGACGGCTTGTTGAAAGCTGACTGTCGTGATGTACGTGTGGCAATGAATGTTTCACCGCGCGAACTGGAGGCCGGCGATATCGACGACATGGTTCTGAATGGTCTGGCGGCAAAAGACCTCCCTGCAACGATGTTCGAAATCGAGATTACCGAAGAATCTCCAGTGGACCCGGAAAGACTGGATGAAAAGCTCGGACGGCTTTCACATGCCGGCATTTCCATCGCGCTCGATGACTTCGGCACCGGCTTTTCCACGTTGGCGTCGCTCAAGGACAGCCGGATACGCAAGGTGAAAATAGACCAGGGCTTCATTCGCGGCTTGGCCAAGTCTCGGGAGGACCGGCTGCTTGTCAAAACGGTGATCGATCTTGGTCGGGCGCTGGGGATCGATGTCATGGCCGAGGGCGTCGAAACAGAGGCGGACCGGCAAATTCTGTACAAGCTCGGCTGCAGAACTGCTCAGGGCTTCCTATTCTCCAAGGCGGTGCCGCTAAGCCAGGCGGTTGAATTGGCGTTGAAAAGAGCACGCGAACGAGTTGTGACCGGCACCCGCCATCGCTGACTGCATCAAGGAGAGCGTCAAAGGACGGGATCAGATATCCATGCTGCCAACGAAACACTGGCCAGTGTGGGCTTAGACGCCGTGTCTGTCTCCCCAAAGCAGAACATGAAGCTGCGGCAGTACACGCGCCTGGAACCACCTGTCGCGCGTCACCTTTTCGACCAGCCATTCCATGCGCTTCATCACTCCGGCCATGTCGATGAACGCGTCTTCGTTGCCGGGACGCGGCGGCGTGTGATTGCCGGGCTGCAGATAGACGGGTAATTGTGGGTAGCGCGCCGCGGCGTCTTTGGCATAGGCAAAATCATCATCGTCGAAGACGACGAGCTTGAGCGCCATCTGCGGCTTATCCTGGGCCGCCTCGATGCAGGTGTCGAACGCGGCCCAATCTGTCGTCATTTCGCTTGAGGGCGGCTTGGGGCTTAGCACCAGCACGTCGAGATCTGCGAACCATTCCTTAGGCACCGAGCCCTGGGTTTCCAATGCAAAGCGGTAGCCCTCACCATGCCCTCGGTCGATCAACTGGCCAAGCGGCTGGATGGCCGGGTTCCCGCCCGACAGCGACACCATCACCGGCTGATCGCCGGAAATCGCAGCGATCTTTCGCCAGACCGCGTCGGGAGACATCATCTCCCATTCATTGCGGAAGCGACTGTCCACCGCATGCAAGCTGTCGCACCAGGAACAGCGATAATCACACCCGCCTGTTCTTACGAACACCGTCGGTAAGCCGATCAGCATGCCTTCGCCCTGAATGGTCGGCCCAAAAATCTCGCTCACGCGGATTCGAGGATGCAACCCGCAAGTCATGGTCGGTATTCCGCCCAGGTTTTCGGCGTCTCGCCGACCCACACGGCGGAGGTTTCCGGTAGCCGCACCTTGCACCAGTCGTAGAAGTGGCGGGCCAAACATTCAGCTGTGACACCGTCATGGCTCAGCACCTCGTTAAGATGCCGATGGTCGAACGTGCCATCGATGTAATGCTTGAGCGCTGCCAGGTCTTGATAGTCGCGCACAAAGCCATGCTCGTTCAGTTCGCCACCCGAAAGCTCCACTACGACGATGTAGTTGTGGCCGTGCAGGCGCGCGCACTGATGACCGGGTGGCAAGGAGGTGAGTTGATGCGAGGCCGAGAAGTGGAACTCTTTTGTGATGCGGAACATCACGCGCTCCTTATCCGGACAGCCTGCAGCCAAAAGGCTGCGTCCTCATAGTCCGTCGGGTCGGCAATGCCGGCCAAATCGAATGCCTCGCGCCGTTCGACGCAATGTACCGCAGCGACCACAATGACGTGCGCCACCCTTGTAGCAGGACCACGTCGCTTCGAACGGCGTTCCGTACTTTGCCCCCTGGCTGACGATGTTGGCCTTCGACCTATTCAGATAGGGAGCATAAAGGCAGATGTCGGCGTAGCCTGCGAGTGCTTCGTTCTGCATCGTCTGAAAGGCGTCGATAAAAGCGGGCCGGCAATCGGGGTAGATGAAATGATCTCCGCCGTGGACGGCAGTGGCCACCGCCTCGGCCTTCTGCGTGGCGGCAACCCCGAAGGCGATAGCCAGCATGATGGCGTTCCTATTCGGCACCGCCGTGATCCTCATGGAGTCTTCGGCATAATGCCCGTCGGGCACGTCTACGTTATCAGTTAGGCCGAGCCGCTCAGGTTCCGGCTAACATCGCGGATGTCGAGGATCTGGTGCGGAACACCCAGCCGTCTGGCGCAGATAGAAGCAAAACCGAGCTCCTTTTTGTGCCTCTGGCCGTAATCGAACGAAAGCAGGCCAAGGAGTTTCTGCTCAGTCGCCACTTGATGAGCGAGCGTAACAGAGTCCAATCCGCCGGAGCAGATGACGAGGGCATTCATGGTTTGAGTCCTTGTTTTGACCGGGTAAGGCTGCGACCGGAGATTTCTCTGCGTTCCCAGTACTCCACGGAGCCGGTTTTGTGAATGGGGTGGGACGCTATTTAGACGCGTGTATCTTGGTCAGATTGCCTAACATGGTCCAGCCGGCCCGAAACTGCGATTTTGGCCAACGCGAACAACGTTGCGGGAGCGCGGAGTCGGGGATTGACGTTGCGGTTGAGTATCCGTCCTCGCAGTATGATGCGTGATGATTGATGCGTGCCGTACTAAGGAGCGCGATATGAGAACCACACTCGCTATCGATGACGACGTCCTGGTCGCGGCCAAGGCCACCGCCCGGCAGCAGGATCGCAGCCTTGGCGAGGTCATCACCGATCTCGCCCGGCGCTCGCTGCGTCGGCCTCAAGCCGGCGGCGAGCGCAACGGGATTCCTCTACTGTCGCCTCGGCCGGATGCACCTCCTGTCACGCTTGAGACGGCCAATGCCTTGCGAGACGAACTGCATTGATGTTCCTGCTCGATGTCAATGTCCTGATCGCACTGATCGATCCTGGTCATGTCGCCCATGACGACGCGCATGGCTGGTTCGAACAGACCGGTAACGCCGCATGGGCTACGTGTCCCTTTACCGAGAATGGCGTCCTGCGCATCGTCGGCAACCAAAGGTATCCCAATTCGTCCGGCTCGCCCGCCGTCGTTGCGCAAATCGTTACCAAGTTGCGGGCTCTGCACGGGCACAGCTTCTGGCCCGACGATGTGAGCCTGGTTGGCTCCGGCGGCATCGATGCAGCGAAAATCCTGACCTCGGCACAGGTCACGGATACGTATCTTCTCGCGCTCGCCAAGGCGCGTGGCGGGTGCAGATCGTTCCTGTTCTGGCTGTCTCGGATCAAGTCCTCATCGGGCGTCCCATGCAAGTGATCGTTGGAGTCTCTGCCACTGACTAGTGCCATGTGTCTTTCTCCTGTGTTGTGTCTGCTAGACGGGCGGGCACGGAAGGCATCCCACCCTGGCTGCCGAACATACACGTCGGATCTGACGCAAACCTGACTTGCACCTCACTAGACGTTATGACCGTGGTCTGAGCGGCGGCCCGCCCTTAGTCTTTGCAGCTGTTTTCGCTAAATCCCGGACACCACTGGAGTGAATTGGCGGAACCCCTGTCCGGCTTTTGCGAGATGCGCAGCTACCGGCGCCCGGCCGCCGGCAAGAAGAAACCCATCGTCGTTGCCGCGATCGCGCGCGAGATGGCGGCGTTCCTGCGGGCCATCGGCCGCCAGGGTCGCTGAGATGCGGTGCGCTTCTTCATCGGAGATCCGGATCCCGACAAGTGCGCGCCCGGCGCGGGGGCCGCCGGATTGAGGGGCTCTGCCCGCGCCGGGTCTCCGGCGGAAATCGCGGGCAGCACGGAGACGGGATGTGGCCACGGTGGGGAACTCCCGTCGGAACTATGTGGCTGGGGAACATCGTCCCCAACGGGTTAAGAGCTGGATCAACCGTTGTCTCAAGGGCCTATCCCGTCTCCGTGCTGCCCCACCGACGAAGAACAAACCTTTGACAAAGGACATGAGGCGGAAAAGTTCACCCATTACTCTTGACCACGGTCATAAGAGTTTCTTGCCTTGGAGCTGAGCAGTTCCTTTATCTGGCGCCAGCCCGTCCTCTTCTTTTGCGGTCACTGACACGCTAGAAGAAGCGTTGCAGCTGGTGGCAATCAACTTCCACACCCATGTCCGGCGCAGACTTGCAGACGATCGGGTGGTGGATGGCGCACCGCTCACCCCTCAAGAATTCGAATGCCTTGAATGGACGGCGCACGGTAAGTCGAGCTTGGGAGGTCGGCCATCCTCGGCGTCTCAAAGCGCACGGGGACCTTCCATCTGGAAAATGCCAAAGCAAAGCTCGGCGTTCGGACGATCAACCAGGCCGTTGCAAGGCTGGCTGCCTCCGGTCAGGCGAGATCGTGATCCTTCCGCCAGGATAGCTGTAAACGTCTACAGGCTGCATCGCTGTCCGCTTTGCCCTTCGATGGCGGGAACACACCCCGCACGGAGGCGACGAATATTCAGCTGATCACACCTGGCCTCTACAGCGAGTTCGCAGGCGAGCTTAAAGAGATGATGGGCTCAGATATCGGGTTTTCAAGGAATGGCTCGATTGGGAAGTTCAGACCGGAGGCGAAATGGAAACAGACATCTTTGACGACTTGAAGCCTTCCTATCTGCTGCTCAAGGGGTCCGATTGGCGAATTCGCGGCTGCGTGCGCCTCTTGTCAACCACTGGACCGACTATGTTGCGCGACACATTCCCGGCGCTGCTGGGTGAGACTGTGGCGCCCGCGAGTGCCGGCATATGGGAAAGCAGCCGATTCGCGCTCGATCTGCCTCCATCAGCGCCCAAGGCGGCAGGCGGCCTTGCCCAAGCAACCTACGAGCTCTTTGCCGGCATGATCGAGTTCGGCTTGGCCAACAATCTCACCCGGATCGTGACGGATACGCGTATGGAACGGATCCTTCGCCTCGCAACGTGGCCATTGTCGCGCATCGGACAGCCGCAGCCCGTCGGCAAAACGGAGGCGGTGGCCGGCTTTCTCGAGATTTCTCACGCCAGCCTGTTGCGCATCCGCTGGAGGGGACGTCTGAACGGGCCGGTGCTGTGGCAACCGATTCTCCGCCTGTCGCATGGCCCATGCGGATAGCTAAGACGTCAGCACCCTTGTTGGACCGCTGACGAACGAGGCCACCGCTGTAGAAAGATTGGTGGGTGGCCCCAGGGCTCGGAAGAGGGTTTGCTTCTTGTCGCCGAAAACGAGTCATTGCGTCCGGCCTGGAGGAGCAAGCCGAGAAAATGATGCATGAACCGGCGTCCGCACATTGAACGGCGAGACGAAAGAGTGCGCTGGGGCTACACATCGCACCTGGGCCGAGTATTCTCCGTCTCCTCCGGCCGGCTTGCATGCTGTTAATGCAGGTGAGGACGCCGGCCATGAGATCCGCAGTTTTGACACGACGGCCAATGATCGGCTCGTTGAACTGAAAGTGACCAATGGAGCGGGAGCGTACGCCGTTTCACATCACCAGCAATGACCTGAGGTTGCCGAGAACTCGGATAACTGGACGGCATCCTGATTCAACGTTTCGCAAAATAGTGAGTTCAACGGCGAAAATGCCTATTTTCTATTCCTCGCGGAATGCGCGACTGATTTGGTCGGACAGCGGCTTCACAAGATAGGAAAGCGCCGTACGCTCGCCCGTCTGGACCATCGCTTCGGCCGGCATGCCAGGCACGAGCGTCAGGTCCTTGAGTTTCGTCAGTTCCGCATGCGGGATTGAGAGACTCACCAGGTAATAGGAAATGCCGCTTTTTTCGTCCGTCACCAGATCGGCTGCGATCCCGCTTACATATCCATTCAATTCAGGCGTGGTTCTCAGATTGAAGGCTGACATCCGCAGCACAGCCTTGTGAAGGAGCTGGATTTGGTCGATGTCCTTCGGGTTGATCCGCACTTCTAGCGTCAGATCGTCGCCTTCGGGCACAATTAGCATGATCGGATCGGCGGGCGTGATCACTCCGCCGACCGTATGAACTGCGAGTTGTTGAACGATGCCTGACTGAGGCGCGACAAGATCGATTCGTCGCAGTTCGTCTTCAGCCGCCACCTTGCGCTCAACATATTCCCCTATCTGCGCCTGAACCTCTCTGAGCTCTTGGCCGACTTCCGTCTTGAGATCCTGATCGACCTGCAGGATCTGCAGGCGCGTTTCAGTTATGCGGCCTGCCGTCTGTGCCTGATAGGCAATCTTCTCACCGCGTTCGCCGCCGAAAGTGGCAACCTGCGTCTTAAGGCTATTCAAGCGTTGGTCCGAGACAATGCCTTGTTCGCGCAGCCCACTGAGGGCAGCAATTTCCTTTTGGAGAATCTCGATGCCTTTCTCGTAGGCAATTTCCTGCTCCTTGAGTCCCTCGATCTCGTGCTGACATTGAGCAATGCGCTCCGCTAGCTGGGCCTGTTTTCCTTCGCGGGATTGTCTACGAAATTCGAACAGCCGCGTCTCGTTGTGTATTGCCGCAGCTGCGTCCGAACCATCTCCGCGAGCGAGCAGCCGGTGGGGGAAGGCGATCTCCGCCAGATCGTCACGCTCAGCTTCCAGTCGTGCCAGCCGGGCGGCCAGCTCATCGAGCCGCTTGGTGACGATGGCGAGATTGACGCGCGTCTGGGTGGCATCGAGCCGCATGACGACGTCGCCGGCTTTCACTCTATCACCTTCGCGCACCAGGATTTCTCCCACCACCCCGCCAGTTGGGTGCTGCACCTTCTTCACATGGGAATCGACAACAAAGTGTCCGGATGCGACAACTGCGCCGGAAAGATTCGTGACGGCCGCCCAGGCTCCGGCTCCTCCGACAACGATCACGCTGGCCACAAGGCCCACCAACAGGTGATGGCGAATGGAGCTGGAAACGTCATTGCTCTGATAAATGCCGGACATCGGGGCCACCATATCAGCACTCCCCTTTCATCGTGTGAAGACTTGTGCGCCTTGACGCATGCCTGGTGCCGTCGCTGCCCCTTTCAGGACCTTGGACAGCGCTTCATCACGCGGACCGAAGGCCCTCTGCCGCCCACCGTCCATAGTCAACACGTAATCCACTGCACGCAGGGCGCTCCGCCGATGGGCGACGACAACCGCAATGCCCTTCCGCTCGCGCACGGAGGCGATCGCCTCAATGACGGCGGCCTCGCCTTCCGCATCGAGATTGGCATTAGGTTCATCGAGCACGACAAGGAAAGGGTCGCGATAGAGAGCACGGGCAAGACCGATGCGCTGACGCTGCCCGGCGGAAAGTGCTGATCCGGCCTCACCGATCGGAGTTTCGTAACCGTACTCAAATCGGAGGATGAGCTCGTGGGTCCCTGCGGCCTTCGCTGCGGCGACAATAGCGTCAGGGTCAGGACTATCTTCAAAACGAGCGATGTTTTCGGCAATGGTGCCGTCGAACAGTTCAACGCCTTGCGGCAGATACCCGATATGACGGCCCAGTGCTTCCCGGTCCCATTGATCGAGGCTTGCGCCGTCGATGCGAACCTTTCCGGCGGCCGGGGCCCATGCGCCGACAAGGGCGCGCGAGAGCGTCGACTTGCCGGAACCCGATGCGCCGATGACGCCCAGTGCGCTTCCCGCCTGAATGGCAAACGCAAGGCCGGTCACGGTCGGCTTCCTTTCGCCGGGCGGAAAGATTGTCACGCTTTCGACGCGCAGTTCGCGTTCAGGTGCAGGCATAGGCATGACAGGAGCAGTTTCGGGGATCTTTGCCAGGAGGTCCTCCAGCCGCGCCCAGCTCTGGCGCGCCATGAGGAAGGGTCTCCAGTTTGAAGTGGCCAGATCGACCGGAGCCAGCGCACGCCCCATCATGATCGAGCTGGCAATCATGACCCCACCCGTAGCCTCCTGCCTGATGACAAGGTATGCGCCCAAGGCAAGGACGGCCGATTGCAGCATCACACGCAGCGAGCTTGAAATGCCGCCGAGCCCACTTGCCACGTCCCCGGCTTTCCGGCTGGCGGCCAAATACTTGGCATTGGCTTGGTGCCATCGGGCAGCGATTCGCTTTCCGAGACCAAACGCCTGCACGACCTCGGCATTGCGGCGCCCTGCTTCCAACAGGCGATGACGTACTATGTTGTGGGCTGTTGTATCGCGTGTCGGCCGTTGCGAGAGAGCATTGGTAAGAAATGTCATAGATATCAGAACGACCGCTCCGATAGTCACCGTCACGCCGATCCAGAAATGAAAGAGGAAGCAAATGCCAAGATAAAGCGGCATCCATGGCAGATCAAAAAAGGCCGTCGGACCTTTTCCACATAGGAATCCGCGAACATTGTCGAGATCGCGAAGCGGCTGCAAGCCGTCGCCCGGCATGCGCATTGAAAGCGGAAGCAGAACGATAGCATCGTGAACGCGTCCGGAAAACTGTCCGTCGAAACGCTCGCCGATCCGCAGCAGCACGCGGGCGCGCAGAACCGCGAGCAGGCATTGGAACGCACAAAGCCCAGCAGCAAGCACGGCGAGCCCCACCAGCGTCGGTACGCTGCCACTTGCCAGAACGCGGTCATAGACCTGCAGCATGAACAGCGGCGAGGTCAGCGCAAGCACATTGACCACGCCGCTTATCAACAAAATTCCCCCAATGGTGGAAGTCAGACCGGAAGGTCTCAAAGCTGAAATATTCGAGGGATGGTTGCTCAGGGATGCCTCCGTTAAACTGTTAGCACAGCACGCGTAGTGCTCGCCGAAGGGGCAGCGACACTGATCGCATCGGCTCGCTCTCAGCGATCAGTGCTCCGCGCCTGCCGTGAGGGCCCGAACAGCCTCACCGCCTGAATATTTTACCTTCAGTACGGTCTACGACCAGCAGCCCTTTATCAAACTGGACACGCTGCGCCCACGGCCAACGGCAAGTAGTGGAAAGGAATGCGCCCCCACGTGGGGGGCGCGCGGGTCCCGTATGGACTTTCCGAATCAGACGAAGGTAAAGTCCGAGGCTGTCAGGCCCAGCCCGGCCAGGTCGGCCAAACTGTCCACACCGCCCAGGTGGGTGAAGTCCTCCGCCTGGTTCTCGGCGGTGACATAGGCCAGACTCGCGAGTCCCGTTCTGCCGTCGTGGTAGACGATGATGTCGCCGACGGTTTCGCCGGAGATGGCATTCGCGGCGTCAGAGGCAGAGGTGAAAGATTTGTCGGTGATCACCACGACGTGCTCGCCCTTCGCATCCGAGGCCGCACCGCTGTAGAAGCTGCTCACCGGGTAGCCAGACTCTGAGCTGGCGTTATTGATGAAGTTTGCGCCAAAACCATCGTTGTAGAGGCCCACGGCGTCGAAGGCGAAGGTATCCTCCTTCGGATCGAAATCTTTGATAGTAGTGATGTCAGGAACACCGGTTCCTTCCAAGTCTCCCCCAGGCCCCTCAGGCTCCCCAGGCTCCCCAGGCCAAGGCTCAATATCCAGAATTGGATCGTGGAACTGGAACACGAAAGTGTCATTATCGGCCCCGCCTCTCAGATAGTCCCTGCCGTCACCTACGTAGATGAAATCGTCGCCGGGACCGCCGTCGATCTCGTCATTGTCCTGACCGACGATTCGCGGTTCGAAGCGGCCGTTGTCGCCGGAGAGATGGTCAGGGCCCTGTTCGCCGAAGATTCGGTCATTGCCCTCGCCGCCGATGGCTCGGTCACTACCCTGGCCGGCCAAGATCCAGTCACCGCCGCCACGACCTTCGAGCCAGTCACCGCCATCGGAACCAAGTATATCATCGTCGCGGTCTCTGCCGAAGACGGTTTTTCCTCCCCTCGGACCACCCTGGATAAACTTTTCCATCGCAAACACTCCTTCTGATACAGCCCCCACGCCACCTGGCGAGTTCATATTCCTCATCAGACAATTGGAAAAATAGATTTATTCGATAGAAACATTTACGAAATGGATGTGTGACGTCGGCTTCGTCCTTCTGCGTTGCAGTTGCCGGTCTCGATGGCGGCAGGCGACTTGGCTACTCAGCCGACCGGTCTTGAAAAGTCGGTTCGTCAAACCGGACGAACCATGGTCCAGCGGTCAGAGGGCAGCGGCGATTACGCCGTCACCCAACTGACGCTCCCGCAACTTCAGCAGTTTTGAAAGGGCTAATTCATGTGCAAGAAGCTTCGCTTTCTTTGGACCGCCGCGCTCGTGCTTGTTCTCACGGTCCCAGCTCGCGCAGCAGGCTCCGGCATGCCCTGGGAACAGCCGCTGCAGCAGATCCTGGCCCTGTCGGCTCGAAGCTGGGATTTTGGCCAAGTTGAAGAACGTTGTGGGAAAATTGTCCCGCTAATTGCGGGGAATGACAGTCTGCTCCGAATTATGGAGTAAGCTGATGGGTTTGAGTATTTCGAATGAGGATTTTATCGGGCGTTGGAGCCTGAGCTTTTCCGACATGGATTTGTGAACGGCAAGCCGGCCCCGGCGCTACTGGGATTGGCGGTTCAGCTTATTACTTCGCCGCACACGGCTTCTTTGTACAGGACCACGCCTCGATCCCGACCGACAGCGTTTCCTGGCTGGCTGAGCAGCTTGGCGTCGAATGTGACGCCGTGAACCAGTATGATTTCTCCGGTCGGACTGCGCGCCGGCATTGTGCCGAGATTTTGCAGTATCTCGGCTTACGGCGCCTGAAACGGCCCGATCGGGAAGAGCTGACATTGTGGATCGCTGGCGAACTGTGTCCGACCGGGCAATCGGTTGGCGCCATGCTCGAGCAGGTTTTTCTTTGGTGCCGGGACCGTAGCATATACGGCCCGCGCGAGCGGCGCGAGACAGGAGAACAGGATGCCTGCGCGTGCGATCGCTCGACCGGCCAGAAACTCGGGACGGCTTATGGATGATGCTGGGGACACATTGGCAGGGCTCGCTTGGCAAACCGGCAAAGGCATTGCGCGCCACGCTTGTCGGCTGACGGCCGTCGTGTGCTTGTTAGCTCGCGCGAAGGAGCTGTTTCATGCAAGCTGCGGCGTTTCTGCGGCCATTCCAAAACTCGCCAGCGACAATCTCCTGCACGAGGTAGGACCCATGCTTCCACGTTGGTCAGGTCATTCGCGGAGGAGCACTTTCCCGGTATCGGCTGCCGACCGAACATAGCGGTAGCGGCCGATGCGAGGTTCAATCCGATCATAGCGTAAAACGTGCGACATTTCATGACGGCGCACACAACGAAACCCCTATTGCAGAGCCAACCGAGCCGGGCCGGCGACGTCCAGCAAGGGGCTCTCGCATAAGACAAGCCGGGGTCCGGATTTCTCTCAGATCATCCGCAATTTAAATCAAATCCGTCTGTGGATATTGACGATTGCGCGACCCTCACCTCGTAGACGGCCAGCGCGGGCGGCAACT
>NZ_JBVVQD010000063.1:0-16231 GCF_055811755.1 Mesorhizobium sp. WSM4840 | reverse complement strand
GATTCTCATGCGGATTAACCATCAGATTCTCCTCCAACCAGTCTTAAGGACCGCAGGTTCTTGGGTCCTACGCGCTTCTGCCAGCATCGCCGAAAGTCAGCGCTGGATGGTTCAGGCACACCTTGCGAGACCGACCGATAACGAGCCGCGCGAGAATTTTGAAATATCTTTCTGCATAGGCTTCCTCACTCCACTAACGTGATTAGCCCAGCTTTTCTGGGCCGGTCAGGGCGCTACCATCGGTCAGTGCCAGGAGGTATGGTGTTGGATTCGCGTCAGGGCAGATAAGAAAACCGCCAAATATCGGGTCGTGCGATCCTCGTCCTCTTGACAGGCTTTGGATCACTGAACTCGCTTTCCTTGAGCATGGTATTCATGCTCACCCGCCGGGCGGCCGGCTTCTAGGCGTCCGGGTTCCGAGCCCTTCTCTAGCCCGATTAGCTCCAAGGATAAGGACTGTTCGAGGTGGGATGCAACTCACCCTTTTCATAGCGACCTAGGCGGAACGGCTTTAGCATGCGAGATTCGTGGCCCAGGACCTCTTCAGCTACAAGCGCACCGACGCCAATCATTTTGTAACCATGATTAGAGTCGGCGATCATGTAGACGTTCTCACGGAATGCTTCGAAGATCGGGAAGCTGTCCGGTGTAAAGCAACCGATACCGCCCGACGGCTCGCGATGGAACTTTTTCATCATGCCTTCAAACCGTTTGTTGCAGTGAGCAAGTGCCGAGACCCACATATGGGCGAACTCCTTGCTAGCGATGAATTCCGGCGAGGAAGGGCCGTAGGGATCGATCTGAATTTCGTCCACTGGTGTGTCGACCTTGTAGGGCATCGCGCCACCTTGAACACCGCCGAAATTGAAGTCGGGCTTGTAGTAGATGCCCCACATCTTGTCGGTGATCAGACTTCCGTCGACGGTGGAGTAGAGCGGAGCATCCGTGTCAACGTGAATGACAGGCGGCATCTTGCCATCGTTGGCCCTAAAGGTGTTCGGGTCGACGCCGAGTACGCCTTCCTCAAGCTGCCAGAACCGCCACATGGGAATGTTGTCATGGAGCTCGCCATCCTTGCCCTTGATCATAACCGTCTGGGGCAGTTCCGCCATGCGCCAGAAGTCACGGATCCACGGGCCGGCGCCGACAACGAGATAGTCGCATTTGATGTGGCCTTGATCGGTGTCGATGCCGGTCACCGCCGAGCTTGATCCGCTTGCGAAGGTCATACCGGTCACGGTAACTCCGGTCAGGATACGGACACCTTCGGTTTCTGCCTTTTTTGCCAGCGCGTAGATTGCTGCAGCATTATGGGCGTAGCCGCCCTTCTTTTCGTGAAGGACGGAGGTGACGTTCTTTGCCTGCCAATCCGAAAATAAATCCTTCATGTAGGCGTCGCACTCAGCTTTGCCTTCAACAAACACCGAGGTATAGCCGATTGCCTTTTGCTGCTCGTAGATACTGCGAACGTCTTCATGCATCGATTCCGAGCTAATCTGCATGTAGCCGACTGGATTGTACTGATAGGCTTCGGCGTCGCTCTCCCACACGTTAACAGAGTGTGCCATGAGCTCACGCATCGCGGGCTGAAAGTAATTGTTGCGGACAACGCCGCAGGCAATGCCGGATGCTCCCGCCGCAATGCCGCTCTTATCGATCACAAGAATGTCCGTGCCCGAACCCTTGCGGGCTTTCTTGAGGGCCAGAGCCAAATGATATGCGGTAGACAGGCCATGGATGCCAGCGCCGATGATCACGTAAGGCGACGAATTAGGAAAGGCCATAGATTACCCCTTGTTGGCTTTGCTGTCTAAGACCAGCATCTTCCGACCTTGATTGGGTTGGTGCTGGATTTTCGTCAAACCCGTCAGTAAAAACGGCATCCAACTTGTCCGAGTTGGTGACGGTCGCTTCTCCACTGGCTCGGACTGAGCCATAAGAGAGCCAGCGGGCGAGCGAGCATCGGCGCCCACAGTCGAGCAAGGGCGGAATTTTGGAACGGGTCGCCGCTTCATCGATAGGACATCGACGCGCTAATCGCTGAGACCTCAGCGAATATGATGCTGACCAACCATTAAAGCCGCCGCGCACTGCGGGATCAGGGCAAAACAGATCCCTCTCGTCCAGCGACCGGACATGCGGAATTTGCCCGCCGAACGGGCTATACTGTTTATATGATGGTTCAGGCCGGCGTTGGTGCGGTGTGTGTAGAAGGATCTGCCGCCCCTGCAGCAACAAGTGTAGATGGGTTGGGGGGCCGTGTACCCATGGGCGGCCCGCAGGCAGCGTAGCGCTGATTTTGATGCTCCCGGAAGCTGAATGTCAGCAACTGATCGAGAACAACGCACAAAGTTACATAGGCCACCCTTTCCGTTCAGCACGTGGATGCCGCGTTGTGTTTGAGCAAGGTTCAGAATGCCAGACGGCGCAGCTATTCGGTCAATCTCTGACACTATCTCCTGGAGAAGGCGGCATAGGCCTACCAATCCGCGAGACAAGTCCCTGTAAAACCAAATGCGGGATATCCTTCAATGTTCCGCGGGAGCTCATGATGGATGCTTGGGTCGCCAAGATCATCAAGGAGTTGCAGGCGTGTCTGTTCGAAACAGATCGGACGGGTTGCTGCGGCGATGCGGCTCGCCCCATCACGTCTGCATCAACGCCGGTCTATCTTCGGGCTTTTGCCGAAATAGGCCGAGTAGCAACGGGAGAAATGCGCAGCGCTTGAAAAGCCCGTGGCAAATGCAATCTCGGAAATCGACAGAGGGCTTTGCTGCAGGAGCCGGCGCGCGTGGCTGAGCCGGAAATTTCGACAGACTTCCGTATAGCCCGCCTTGAGATGCTCAGAGAACAGGCGGTCAAGGTTGCGCGTACTTACGCGCGCATAGGCCGCTATCTGAGCCCGGTTGAGCGGCTGCTCGATTGCCGCTTCCATCTTTGCTAAAACATTGAGTAAGACGGGATGGTTGACGCCAAAACGCTCCGCAGCAGAAGCCCGCTGCGGCGCGGTCGGCTCCGCTACCGCAGTATGAAGATACCAATCACTGACACGGCGGGCAAAATCGGCTCCCATTCTGTCGGCAATGAGGGCGTGCATCATGTCCAAGGGCGCCACCCCACCGCCACATGTTATGCGGTTGCCATCCAGAACGAAACGAGCCTGCCTCGGGTTGAGATTTGGAAAAGCTTCTTTGAGAGCAGCCGCATGTTCCCAGTGAATTGTAAAGTCTCGTTCGTCGAGCAAGCCGGCGGCTGCTAGAATGTAAGGCCCGCCTGAAATTCCCCCTATCCTCGCGCCGCTTCGAGAGAATTGCCGAAGAGCCGTATAAAGCGCAGGCGAACCCAATATCGACGGGTTACCGCCCGCGCATACGAAGATAGTGTCAAGACGCAACTGGTCCATCCGTCGGCAGGGAATGGTGGCGCCGGATGAGCTTGCGACCGCGGCGCCGTCCAAGGATAGCGTCTCGACATCGTAGAGTGAATGCCCTGCCAACAGGTTTGCGGCGCGCAACGGCTCCGTTGCCGAGGCATAGGACATCAACGCGAACCCGGGCAAAAGTAGAAACCCTACAGTCTGGCTCAATCGGTTGTTTTGCCGGTCCATGGCTTCTACGTGTCCTTTTTTGGCCGTTTTGTGCAACTCGTAACCGAAATTTCCCGCTATGGAAAGCCGAACGAAGTGGACGAGACCAATGCGCTACTCAGCTTTCTCAATTTTCGTGAACGGACTTCGCGGCAACGCCGCCTGGAAGTCGGCATGGCGTGCACCGGCGTTGAAGCCTCATTATGATGTAATCATTGTCGGTGGCGGCGGTCATGGCCTTGCTACAGCCTATTATCTTGCTAAGGAATTCGGCATCCGCAACGTCGCTGTTCTGGAAAAGAACTATATCGGCTCAGGCAATGTCGGCCGCAATACTACGATCATCCGCTCGAACTATCTTCTGCCCGGCAACAACCCTTTCTATGAGCTTTCCATGAAATTTTGGGAAGGACTGGAACAGGATTTCAACTTCAACGCCATGGTCTCGCAGCGCGGCGTGCTCAACCTCTTCCACTCCGATGCGCAGCGCGATGCATATACCCGACGCGGCAATGCCATGCGGCTGCATGGCGTAGATGCCGATCTACTCGACCGCGAACAAGTGCGAGAAAAGCTTCCCTTCCTGAATTTTGAGAATGCGCGCTTTCCCATTCAGGGCGGCCTTCTCCAGCGGCGCGGCGGCACTGTCCGTCATGACGGCGTCGCATGGGGTTATGCTCGTGGCGCCGATTCGATGGGTGTCGACGTCATTCAGGAATGCGAAGTCACGGGTATACGCCGCGCCAACGGTAAAGTGATCGGTGTCGAGACCTCCAGGGGCTTCGTCGGCTGTGGCAAGCTCGCACTGGCAGCTGCCGGCAATTCCTCCCAGGTAGCCGCGATGGCCGACATAAGGCTCCCGATCGAAAGTCATGTGCTGCAGGCTTTCGTCTCGGAAGGCCTGAAGCCGTTCATCGACTGCGTCGTTACCTTCGGCGCCGGACACTTCTACGTTTCGCAGTCTGACAAGGGCGGCCTTGTGTTCGGTGGCGATATCGACGGCTATAATTCCTACGCCCAGCGCGGCAATCTCGCCACGGTCGAACATGTCGTCGAAGCCGGCAAGGCAATGATCCCAGCTCTTTCCCGCGTTCGGGTCCTTCGGTCTTGGGGCGGCATCATGGACATGTCAATGGATGGGTCGCCAATCATCGACCGCACGTCCATCGACAATCTCTATCTCAATGCGGGGTGGTGCTACGGCGGCTTCAAGGCCACGCCGGGCTCGGGCTTCTGCTTCGCTCACCTCATCGCCCGGAACGAGCCGCATGCCGTGACCCGCGAAATGCGTCTCGACCGGTTCGAGCGCGGCTATCTCATCGATGAGAAGGGCCAAGGCGCCCAACCGAACCTTCACTGATTTCCGGGAAAGCAAGGACACCGAAATGGCAAGCCTCATCCCCTGCCCACATTGCGGGCAACGCCCCAAGGAAGAATTCACCATCAAGGGAGAAGCGCTGGCGCGTCCTGCCGCGGACGCATCGCGGAAGATATGGTTCGACTATGTTTATCTGCGCGACAATCCGCGCGGCGCCTATAGGGAATACTGGCATCACACGTCCGGATGCCGCCGCTGGCTGGTGGTGAGCCGCGATACCGCGACCCATGAAATCGAAGGCGTGCGTGACGCTGCCGCCTACAAGGAGGCCGCGGAATGACATCCTATCGTCTCGAGAAGGGTGGTCTCGTCGATCGCTCCAGGCAACTGTCCTTCACCTTCGATGGCAAACGCATGGTCGGCCTCGAAGGCGACAGTCTCGCATCGTCCCTGCTGGCCAACGGCCAGATGCTGATGGGTCGCTCGTTCAAATACCACCGGCCGCGCGGCGTCCTCTCGGCTGGCGCGTCGGAACCCAATGCACTAATGACTATCGGCCACGGCGGACGTACGGAACCTAATACCCGTGCCACCATGCAGGAGCTTTATCAGGGCCTCGTGGCGCAGAGCCAGAATCGCTGGCCCTCACTCGATTTCGATATCGGCTCCTTGAACGGTCTGCTGTCGCCTTTCCTCTCCGCCGGCTTCTACTACAAGACTTTCATGTGGCCAGCAGGCTTTTGGGAAAAGCTCTACGAGCCCTTCATCCGCAAGGCGGCGGGCCTCGGCAAGGCGAGTTACGAGGCCGACCCTGACCGTTATGAAAAGTCTTGGGCACATTGCGAACTGCTGGTCATCGGCGGTGGAGCTTCCGGCCTGGCGGCGGCGCTGACGGCGGGTCGCGCAGGCGCCCGTGTCATTCTCGTCGACGAGAATTCGATGATCGGTGGCTGCCTTTTGTCCGAGACAGCCATGATCGGCGGGTTGACCGCCTCGAGCTTCGTCCGTCAGACAATCGCCGAACTTGAAAGTCTGCCCAACGTTCAGCTTCTCGCTCGCACGACGGCCTTCGGCTGGTATGACGGCAATGTATTCGGCGCGATCGAGCGGGTACAGAAGCATGTTGCCGACCCGCGCGCCGAAGTGCCGGTCGAGCGGTTGTGGCGCATCGTGGCGAAGCAGGCCATTCTCTCTACCGGCGCGGAAGAACGTCCGCTCGTCTTCGGCGGCAACGACATTCCCGGCGTGATGTTGGCAAGCGCCATGCGCGCCTATCTCAACCGCTACGGCGTTGCGCCCGGCAAGTCGGTGGCGATTTTCACCACAAATGACAGCGGTTATACCTTGGCTCGCGACCTCGAAACGGCTGGCGTCCGGCTTGCGGTGATCATCGACAGCCGGGCTTCGGGCGCGTCGGTCGCCGGCTACGCCGGTTCCGCCCGGATCGTTCGTGGAGGCTTCGTCTCCGACGCCGAAGGCGGCAAGGCGCTTTCGTCCATCACCATCTTCAAGGACGGCCGGATGGAAAAACTGGACATCGACGCACTCGCAGTTTCGGGCGGCTTCAGCCCGGTCATCAACCTCGCCTTCCATTGTGGCGGCAAACCTCGGTGGTCGGATGCAGATGGCGCCTTTGTGGCGGACGAGGACCGCAAGGGGCTTTCACTGGCCGGCGCCAGCGCGGCGGCAAACGGTATCGCCTCATGCCTCGAAGCCGGCTCCGCCAAGGCAGCGGCGTTGCTTGAATTGTTGGGCCTGAAGGCGGAAGCGGCAACCTTCGGCGCGGTCGAGGGCGACATCGTCGCTCCCCCAAGCAAACCGCTCTGGACCATTCCCGGCGTGAAGGGCAAGGCCTTCATCGATTATCAGAATGACGTCCATCGCAAGGATATTGGCCTAGCCGTGCGTGAAGGCTACGGGCATGTCGAGCTTGCCAAGCGCTATACCACCAACGGCATGGCGACTGATCAGGGTAAGCTGTCCAACGTCAATGCCGTCGGTCTGCTGGCGGAAGCGCGTGGTGTTTCTCCTGGCGATGTCGGCACCACGACGTTCCGCCCGTTCTATACGCCGGTTTCATTCGGTGCGCTTGCTGGCACGTCGCATGGAAAACATTTCCAGCCAGTACGCAAATCGCCGCTGCATCATTGGGCGGCAAAGAACGGTGCGACCTTCGTCGAGACGGGTCTCTGGTATCGTTCTGCGTGGTTTCCCCGGTCCGGAGAGACTGGCTGGCGCGAAAGTGTCGATCGAGAAGTCAAGAATGTTCGCATCAATGCCGGCCTTTGCGATGTCTCGATGCTCGGCAAAATCGAGATCGCCGGAAAGGATGCCGCGGAATTCCTAGACCGCGTCTATTGCAATGTCTTCAGGAAACTGCCCGTCGGCAAAGCCCGGTACGGCCTGATGCTCCGCGAAGATGGCTTCATCTACGATGACGGCACCACTAGCAGGCTCGCGGAAGGTCGTTTCTTCATGACCACCACCACCGCCTATGCGGCGGGCGTCATGAACCATCTGGAATTCTGCTCGCAGGCGCTGTGGCCGGAACTCGACGTGCGGCTCGCTTCAGTCACCGATCAGTGGGCGCAAATGGCGATTGTCGGGCCGAAGGCACGCCTCATTCTGCAGAAGATCGTCGACGAGGACATTTCCAACGATGCTTTCCCATTTCTGGGAGCCAAAGAGGTCTCACTGTTCGGCGACAGACTTACGGGACGATTGTTCCGCATCTCCTTCTCAGGCGAACTGGCTTATGAACTGGCCGTTCCCGCGGGTTTCGGGGAATCGGTGGCGGATGCGCTGATGGAAGCCGGCAAGGAACATGACATCTGTGCCTATGGTGTCGAAACTCTGTCCGTACTTCGTATCGAGAAGGGGCATGTCACGCACAACGAGATCAACGGCACGATCGTGCCCGGTGATCTCGGCTTCGGCCGGATGGTGTCGGCCACAAAGACGGACTTCATTGGCAAGCGCATGCTGGAGCGCGAGGGGCTCAACGACCCGAATCGCCATCAGCTTATCGGCGTCGTGCCGCTCGAACCCACCACTTCGTTCCGCAGCGGCTCGCACATTCTCGAGAAGGGTGCGGCGGCAACACTAGAAAACGACCAAGGTTACGTCAGTTCGAGTTGCTACTCGCCGCATGTGGGCTCGACCATTGGCCTAGCGCTCGTCAAGCGCGGCGCATCACGGCATGGCGAGGAAGTACAGGTATGGAACGGCATTCGCAATGAGCACACAACTGCTCGCCTCTGCAACCCGACGTTTGTCGATCCGGCCAACGAAAAGCTGAAAGTCTGAGGTCCCGATGTCCATGTTCGCGATCGAACACCGCTCTGCGCTGGGTAGCAAGACCCCCATCCTCTCGACGGACGTGACGCTAACCGCACTTCCGGAAAGCCTTGTGCTGCAGGCGCTTTCTGCAAGCGGGAGCGGTAATCTCTCTGGCATCATTGTTACCGCGCTTGAATGTGATGCCCTTGCTGTCAGGAGCATGTCGCCGGGCCAATATTTCATTGTTGGCGACGAGCCAGTGTCGCCAGCAGCTCTCGCCGACATCGTGCACAAGCTGAAGCCGTATGCAGACGTGGTCGACCAGAGCCACGGCCGCGTTCGAATAGGGATCTCGGGCGCCAAGGCCGCCCTGGTGCTTGCCAAGGGTACAGCGGTGGACCTTGCCTTGAACGTCTTCCCGGTCGGCCGTGCGACGACGACACTAATCGGCCATATCGCGGTCAATATCACAAGAATCACTGAGCTTGGATTCGAGCTGATGGTGCTGCGAGGTTTTGCCGAAAGCCTATGGGATGAGCTCGCCGACCTCAGTTGCGAATATCGATGATTTGCAACGTCACCGAGGTGACCGTTGTGCCGCTTGCACAATAGCTTTGCCGTGGAATACCGGGATTAACTTGAAGAACAAGCTTGTCTTAACTGTTAAATGCAACCTCGAACTGGTCGAGGCTGAGGCGGTCGACGTTTCGCCTGCCGTCGCCAACGGTTCGGCGTTGTACCCTTTGGCGGCCGCGTTGCGTCGGCGCCATCAGCTGTTGGGTCGCGGCTCCTAGGTGACATAAAATAATCCTGTGGGCACGCCGCCCTATCCTCTACGCGTGAGAATTTGGTCGGGCAACAATGAACGTGTACTAAGGCTATTCATGTGAAGACACGACATTCGATTTTGCAACGGCCGACCGCGCTCGACGCCGCTCGGGGTTTCGTGGGTCGATACAACCAGCTCCGAAAGCAAGGGCCGGAAACGATACCTGGCAGGTTTAACTTTTTCCTGCTTCCGGCTTTTTCGCTGCATGCGTTTTCCTCCGCGATCGAAGTGCTTACGCTGGCCAATGAAGCGACGGGCAGAAACGCCTATAGTTGGCAGGTCGTTTCGGGCGACGGACAACCTGTGGTGTCGAGTTGCGGCGTCACCATAAGCTCAGCCGTCGGATTGCGGTCGGAGCGTGACCGCAACCTGCGATCAAACCCAGCCCCGGTCGCGATAGTGTGCGGAGGCCGCTCCCTCCCTCGGCATGACAGCCAGTTGCATGCCTGGCTCAGAGAGTGCCGTAACCGCCGCGGGCGCCTTATCGGCTTAGGCGGCGGAACCCTAGTCCTTGCTCGAGCGGGCGTCGCAGAAGGTCGCCGCTGCGCAGTGCATTGGGAGCAATTTCCACTATTTCTGGAGCAATTCCCAGGCGTTATAGCGACGCAAGCCGCATTTGAGAAAGATGGTGAGCTATATACCTGCTCTGGCGGAGATGCAGCCTTTGAAACATTCCTGGATCTAGTTGGACGCGACCATGGCGCTGCCGTCGTGAATCACATCTGCGAGAGGGCCGTCGCATGTCGTGTTCGCTCGGTTGGGGACCGTCAACGCTTCCCGCCAAATTCCCGCGTGCGATTCAATCATAAGGCAGTCATCGAGGTTGTCGATCAGATGGAGGCACATATCGGCGATCCCAAGTCGATAGATGGACTGGTGGCAGTGACTGGCCTTACACGCCGCCAAATTGAGCGACTTTTCAAGCGTGAACTAGGACGCAGTCCGAGCCGCTACTACCTGGAACTTCGTCTGGAACGCGCGCACTTGCTGCTCCACAGTTCAAGTCTCCCCGTTATAGAGATAGCGATAGCGTGCGGATTCGTTTCGGCATCACATTTCTCAAAAGTCTATCGGGACATGTACGGCTGCGCCCCACATCAAACTCGATTGTTGCCGCGCGGAGCTGGACAAGAGGTTTTTTGCACGGCTGAATAGGAGCGCGTGATTGGCCTCGTGTCAGACCCCTCTGCGCTCCTATTCAGCCGTTGCAACAAAACCCGCAACATTAAGTTCGGACGCGGTAGGCAAAGGAGTGGGCGCGCCGACGCTTCCAACACCGCGAGAGCGGTCAGAAAGGGAGGTCATATTGGTGACGGACCATCGATAATCCCACCCACGCCGTCCATGTACCAAAGTGACCCGTCTGGCTCTTTGGCACCGAGTTCGATTATTGAAGATGACCCAGCATCAGCGCGGCGGAAGCACGATCGAAATACTCTGGGGGAAGGCCAGTTCCGACTTCAATGTTTTAGACTGGTCTGCGCTCTGGGTCAAAAAAGCAAAAAGCAAACCCAACAACGGCGTCGTGAGCAGTAACGCTACAAAGGAAACGCATCTATCTTCTGAAAAGTTCTCAGATGCAAAATATATCTTTAGTTTGTCGATCATATTAGATACTATCATGGGTAACGGGCGAATAACTTACTATCTTTTATTATGCACGATCATCAATATCGCGCCGCCTTACACCCTTGTCAAGGATTGATAACCTGTAGCGCCCGCCCACGGGATCGCCCGTTTCGCAATCGATGCTCCCGAAGTCGACATCCGCATCAGAGATGGATCATCGGAAAAGGTGCTCGGCAGTTTTTCGCGACCGGCCATTCGTCGCCATGGCATCTGACAGCAGCGTACGCTTGGCGACCGATACCGGCTTTCTTCAAGCGGGAAAACAGGTCACGCCGCTCTTTGATGCTCTTTTCTCGGAAGCTGACATATCCCGCCTCCGCCAGGGCCGGATGCAGGATTGCATCGTCGCCACGGTCGCGGTCGCGCCTGCGGTAGGGGAGATATTCCAGTATCGCTGGAGCCGGCATACTGTCCTTTTCGGGAAACCATATCCGGGCCGCCAGCCTGCAGCCGTCGGCAAGTGAAATCCAGACGGTTTGAGCGACCTCTACGCTCAAGCTGCCACCGCCTTGCGTTGTGCATCTGCCGGGGCAAGCACGAGGTCCAGCAGTCCGCGCACGGAGCGTGCGCCATTCAGCGTTGCGATCGTGGAACGAAGTACGGCCGCGCCTTCGCTCCCGATAATATCGTCGGCGACCGAGTGATATTTCGCGGCGATTTCAGCATCCGACAATGGCCTTTCGGCGTCGCCGCGCGCAGTCGTCAATTCGCTTTCCAAGACGGTGCCGTCTTTAAGATAGATACGCGCCCGCGCCATTCTTTCGGCAGGAAACAGCTTGTCGATTTCGGGTACGGTGATCGGCTTGATGCGGTCGTTCATCGACAATATCTTGGCGTCGACCAGCGATGCGCCGGCAATATCGGTTGGAAGCAATTGCCCGCGCACGAGTGCGGCGGCAACAGGAAACGGCAGGCTGTACTGGGCTTCCTCGGTGGTTTCCGGCCTGCGCTGATTGAGCCGGACCCCTGCGTCGAATGTGTCGACTTCGACATGATCGATCGTCTCCGGCAGGATATTGTGCCTGCGCCGGAGCATAAGCGCGGCCTCGACGGAGGGCTGCGCCCAGCGGCAGATGGGATACGGCTTGAAATACATTCCCAAAAACCGCCATTCCTTGCCCAGATCGTTCCAGAAGGATTTGACATTGTCGCCTTCCACGACAATCGCAGGCGCTCCGGTAAAGCCGTCTTCGGCAAGGTAGGCAGCGCTGATGCCGCCCATGGCGCCCCAACCCGAACCGTCCTTGAGCATCGTGGGAAAGTCGATGCAGCGCATCATCTGGCTGCGGGGGCCATGAAACTCCGCAATGCCGATCGCATGGCGGAACCGTGTCTCGTCGAGACCCCAAAGGTGCGCGGCTATGGCTGCCGCGCCCAGCGCATTCCACGACCCGGAGGTGTGATAGTCCGGCGCGGTAGCATGCTGTGAGATGCCGGCACGGATGGCGATCTCGTAGCCGGCGGCAAGCGAAGCGAGAAACTCGGCACCGCTCATGTCCCTCGTTTCGGCGACGGCCAGCAACGCCGGCAGGACGGCACAGCCGGCGTGGCCTTTGGTAAGCACATGACCGTCATGCGCATCGAAACTGTCAATCGTCATGCCGCCGGCCAATGCCGCCCCAACCGGGCTGGCCCTGCGGCCGTCGAACATCAATCGTGCCGAAGGAGCGCCGGCACCTGCCCCGAAGGCACGAATTGCATGGTTGCGGATTATTCGCGACAGTGGGGTCTGCGTGCCCGCGATTGCCGTGCCCACCAGGTCGAGAAGGCACCGTTTCGCCATGTCCTGCACAGCGGCAGGAAGTTCCTGGTAGATGGTGCCAGCAATAAACTGGTATGCAGATGAAGTTGCCATGCCCGGTTGCCTTCTTGATGCCAAGGAAGGCCCAGTATGAGTTAGTTGCTAGGCGCGGCGTCACATTTTTCGACGAGATTCCGTCACAATACGACACTCTCCATTGCATTCTGCATGTCTTTCAAGGGACAATGCGGAGACCAAAAGAGGAGGTCGGGGTGGACGCATCTGTTAACCGGATAAAACCGCTGCACGTCGGTGTCATCCTGATACCGGACTTCTCGCTTATGTCTTTCTCCTCTCTCACGGAGCCCTTGCGCGGCGCCAACAGGATGGCCGGCGAGCAGTGTTACCGCTGGACCAATGTCAGCGTCGACGGTGGTTCCATCCAATCGAGCACCGGGCTCGCGGTCCCCACCATTACCCTGGATGAAGGCGGTGAATTCGACATCGTAGTCGTGTGCGGCGGCCATTCCGACGAGACGTATGGCAATAGAAAACTGAGGGAATATCTGCGCCGCATGGATCGGCGAAAAATTCGCCTCGGCAGCGTCAGTACGGGCAGTTTTGTACTGGCCGACGCCGGGCTTCTCGACGGCAGGCGCTGCACGACGCATTGGGGCTTTATCGATGCGCTGCGGGCCTCATGCTCAAGGGCTGAAGTGTGCGATGAGCTTTACGTGGTCGATGGACGCATCTTCACCTGCGCGGGAGGCCTGGCGGCGATGGATGCCATGCTGGACATTATCCGGGACCGGCAAGGCAACGATGTTTCCAGCATGGTTGCGGAGAATTTCATCTACGGATCGATCAGGCGGCCGGAAGACCACCAACGCATGGCGCTACGTCACCGGCTGGACATCGCCCACCCGACCGTAATCGGCGCAGTGGCGTTGATGGAACAATTCATCGAGACGCCGCTTCGACTTCCCAAAATCGCCAGCCGTACCGGCGTTTCCTCCCGGCAACTGGAGCGGCTTTTCATGCGCCACCTGCATTGCTCGCCGGCGCAGCATTATGTCCGGATACGCCTCGATGAAGGACGACGGCTGCTGCGCAATACCTCAATGTCGGTCCTCGGAATCGCTATTCATTGCGGGTTTAACTCGACATCCCACTTTTCGCGCGCTTATCGCCAGCGTTTCGGCTCCCTGCCCAGCGCAGACCGCACCTGGAAAGGCGCTCCAAAATAGTTCGACCGCGAAACGCGGCTTCGCTCTGGTGTCGGGCAGAACAACGGGCGGGCGGGATGTCCGACAACGGCATTTCAATTGTAATGCGTTGTCTGTCGCATCCTGAGAGCTATCATTTCGGCGGGCCAAGGTCGGACGGTGGCGTTCGCGCGGAACAGCGGATGAGCAATGTTTACAAATTCTATCGGGCCTGTCGTGTCGGCACGGAGAGTCTAGTCAACCAGTCGACCCAACTCACCAAGTTACCTTCGACAGGACCGGCACGGAACCACCGCAACCGGCATGACAGATGTCGTCCCGGTTCCAGAAGCTGCTTGCCTCCGCTTCGAGCCACCAACATGGCCTAATCGGCCCGAAGCTGCGATTTTGGCCAACTTGCGGAACAATCCGAGAACGTCACGGCTTGTTCTCCTTGGCTTGGAGGAGCATGGCGACGTTTTCGGCGGCAAATTTGAACCCTCTGCGGTCGGGAATTCGCTCAGCGGAGATCGGGTAGCGTGGCCGCTTTGGATCGATGCCGGTGATCCGGAATCGCTCGCTTCCGGTGCGGAACTCGCGTCCGAAGTCCGAAGGGGCCAATCCGAAGTGCTCTGCCAAGAACTCGAACCTGTCTTTTTCGAGATTGAATGCGGTGCCGTCGGAAGCGGGAATGCTGACGCGGAACACGGGCTCGAAGAAGAAGCCGGTATCCGTGCCGCGCCATCCGGCGCCCTCGATGACCAGGCCGTGGTCCTCAGCGATCTTCTGGCAGACTTCGAGCATGCGGGTCTGGATCTCTTCGCATGTCGCTGGCGTCAGACGGGTTATGAGCCTGCCCTTCGTCATTTGCCCTTCCTCACCTGATAGACAGTACCGCGTGAGACGCCGAGATCGCGGGCGATTTGTGTTGGGCCCTGACCCTGTTTAAGCCTTTGCTGGATCGCGTCGCGGTCGATTTTCGGCGGCCGGCCCTTGTATGTGCCGCGCTTCTTGGCGGCAGCGATTCCCTCCGCCTGGCGCTCGCGCCGCAGATTGGTCTCGAACTCGGCAAAGAAACAAGCATGTCAAAGAAGGCCTTACCGGCGGCGGTCGACGTATCGACAGGTTGTTCTGTCGCGGAGAGATGCGCGCCCTTCGTCTTGAGCTTGTCCACGATCATCTGCAGGTCGCGCAGCGATCTGGCCCGGCGGTCAATCCGGGTGACGAAAGCGTCTCGCCAGCATGAATGAGGTCGAGAATGGTGTTGAGTTGCGGCCGGCCTTCCAGGGTAGAGCCGCTCTTCTGCTCCTCGCGAATGACCTCGCAGCCGGCGGCCTTGAGCGCGGCGATCTGCCCGGCGAGGTTCTGGCGGTGGTGGAGGTGCGAGCGTATCCGATGCGGGTCATGCAAACTGTTCATTTTGGGTGTGCCGGCGCGATGCTCTGTTCATTAACGAAGATTGAGCCCCAATATACAGGCTTTTCCGGTTGCGACGTGTTCATGGCGGGTGTTCAGGCCGGGTATACCCAAATTAGAACACGCCCACGGTTCCGGCGGTCAGTTACGCGGTCGTCGTGGTTTCAGCTTTCTGGTAACCTCCGCCAGCCACGCGACGGCACCAGGCGTGGCCTGCCAGGCCTGGCCGTTTTCCTCGACGTAGTCAGCTGCCTCATCCTCGCCCCCCAAAGTGATATAGCCGTCGATGGAAGCAACCAAAGGCTGCTTGCCGGAAAGGACGCCAGGCACATGGCTGTTCGCGAGCCAGGCCTCCTCGGCAAGCTTGCCGGCGCCCGGATCGTTTTCACGAAAGGCAAGAAGTGCCCGCGTGTAGAGCCATGCAGCAGCGCCATCGTCTTCGTGCTGTTTGAGAAGCTTTCTCAGGGCCTTGATATCGTCGCGCGCCAGCAAATGCCCGGCCAGCACGTAACGGATGCCCTGATTGTCATTCGGATTGAGCTTGAGCATTGCCTGATAATGGTCGATGGCCTCCTGATGCTGACCAAGCCGCCAGAGTACCGCGGCAAGACCTGCCCGCGCCCGCATGTAGGGGCGCGTCTCGAGAAAACCCCAGAAGCGACCGGCATATTCCTCAAACCCGTCAGGGCCCAGCGCCTCTTCACCCGCCGCGACGCCCTTCTGGTAGTAGTCCAGCACTTCCTCGACAGACCCCGCCTCTTCTTCGGCCAACAGCACATAGGCGTCGGCGCACAACGGCGAGACTTTAAGCGCTTTCCTGGCCAGCGTAATACGCTTGCTGCGACTGGTTGCTTCCCAAGCCTCATGCATGATGTCTTGCGCAGCGTCCGTCGGGTCGCTCCCACGCCCTCCGCCGAAAAGACCTGCCATGAACCCCTCCATGCCGCGCCGGTCCGGCATCGGAGGCAGAGCATTGTCATTTTCCGGCTTCTTGGATTTCGCCACTGCCTTCTTTCGGGGCTTCTTCGATACAGGCATTTCTACCATTCCCTTCGATGCTTCACGCCGCTTGTTTCTGCTCAAAATCGATCCTGCTGTTCAGGTCGAGGTTGAAGCGGCCATAAGGATTGACGTGCCCGTAGATCAGCGGCTGTCGCACTGCACTTAAATGTAAGATTGCGCCGACTTATCGCGACCGCTGTACCTAATCATGAGATTCAATGCCCCT
>NZ_JBVVQD010000062.1:0-17674 GCF_055811755.1 Mesorhizobium sp. WSM4840 | reverse complement strand
CTCTATGGACTCATTCGCACCGCCCGTGAATCCCGGCCCCTGCACCAAATATGCGGAAGATCCCCTGATCGCCGCGCTATAGCGCTCCCTTCCAGAACTAGCTGCTGCCGTTGGCGATTGAGCGGGTGCGGCGGAGACTGAACGCGGCCCATGACGGCGATCGGCAGATGGTGTCGATCCTGGCCGCGGTACCGACCGACGGCATCGACGCCGTCGAGGCCGCCCGACTTCGTGTAGTTCCTTGAAAAATGCAATAACCGGATGTTGCCATCCACCTAATCTAAGCCGCGTGATAACAATGACCCGGCTTGAGGAGGCGGCATGGTTCAGCCGGGTAGAACTCCACTTCATATCCAGCTCGCAGATATCATTCGGTATCAGATCGAGAGCGGCGTCTTCGATGCTGGCGATTAACTCCCCACTCAGATTGAGTTTCTCGTGGCAGAAGGTGTGGCTTTGGTGCCGATTGGGTCGCTGCGAAACCTGGATGCAATAGCCCGGCGCGTGGTCGCGGAGGCTTCATCGCGCAATGCAGACATCACGATCATCTGCTCGGGCCAACTGCGCAAATCACGCATTGCGATTGGAGCTGCTATTTCGCCGGAATGATCATTTCCTAGTTTTGTAAACTTGCAAAGGATGACGCTGTTGAACTCGACGACTCTGCGTCGCTGGCTCGTGGCTTCACAACCTCACAAAATAGTGCCGTGAAGGTGTTGCTGAACTCGATGACCGGACGCCGCTTCATTGTCAATGGTCGGCAGCACGACGTGGAGTTCCGTGCGCGCATCAACGCACCGACGATCGTTCCTGTTTGACCGCGCATACGAAAATAGCGATCATCCGGTTTATCTCCTAGATGCCCAGTAGCACAGCCGCCATCAGATAGGTCAGTTGCCGACCTCGCGTCCTTGCCACAGCAGACCTCAGCCCTGAGGGTATTGCCTCGCTCCGCGAAATGAGTGAGCTCAAGTTGCTCGGCTGTGCAGCCGGCGGGTGGAATCGCAAGCAGCTAATAATCGAGAATCGCCACGGCCTGCTGGTCGACGGCTGCCTGACATTCGCCGACTGTCATGCCGAGCGGGTAGCGGCGCTGCACATAATCGAACCACCGCCGAACGGCCACGGCGGATCACGCTCGGCGCCGACAAGGCATATGAAACGGAGGACTTTGTCAACGAGTTGCGCTCAATGCGGGTGACGCCGCACGTGGCGCAGAACGCCAGGGGCCGACGCTCGGCGATCGCCACAGCGGCTATGCCGTCAGCCAGCGCATCCGCAAGCGCATCGAGGAAGCGTTCGGCTGGATCAAGACGGTCGCCGCGCAGGACAAGACGAAGTTTCGCGGTCGCGACAGCGTCGGATGGGCCTTCACCTTCGCGGCCGCCGCCTACAATCTGGTGCGGCTGCCCAAGCTGATGACGGAGACCGGCTGATGGCCAAGGTTCCTGCATTTCGCCAAGGCCTTCGCCGGCCTGCCGCATCGTCGAGATGGACAATCGGGACAACAACTTTGGTTGAGGAAGCGCATCTCACCCTCGCCGGCGCTGCGGATGGCGAGTTGGCCTTCGGCGCGCTCAAAGGCTCCTCGACGTCCGCTACGGCGCGAGACGGATCAGCCTGCGCGGAGTTCTCGTGGGAGGGACAAGACGAGAATGAACCCGCCTGCCGTCGGGGATGGGTCGCATCGGCACCGCCGGCAGCATCGTGGCCACTTCTACATTCACCACGGCAACTCAGGCTTTCGTCTGCGAGTCGGGCTGACTTGTTCAACAGATGGGGTGATTGGGGTCTCGCCCGAGCCAAATTGAGGGCGGCTGCTCCTGTCGAGATGTGAGAACGTGGTCGATGTAGATCGCCACAAACATCAGGAGGAGCAGCCATGAAGTATTTTGCCGGACTTGACGTGTCTTTGGAAGAGACCGCCATCTGCGTCGTCGACGAGAGCGGCCGGATTGTGAAGGAAGGGCGGGCGGCGAGTGAGCCGAGGGCGCTTTATGAGGTCTTGCGGAAAATCGATCTGCCGCTGGACCGCATCGGGCTCGAAGCCTGCTCGCTGGCGGCCTGGCTTTATGACGGTCTTCGCGCCGAAGGATTGCCGGCCATTTGCATCGAGACCCGACTGGCCAATGCGGCGATGAAGACGATGCCGAACAAGACGGACCGGAATGATGCCCGCGCCTTGGCGCAGATCATGCGCACCGGCTGGTATCGACAGGTGCATGTGAAGAGCCAGCAGTGTCGGCTCTGGCGGTCCCTCCTCGTCGCACGACGCACGGTCCTCAATGAAATACGATCCATCGAGAACGTGATCAGAGCGATTCTGCGGGAGGCCGGCATCAAGCTCGGCACGCCAAGTCGTGCAGCCTTCGCCGATCGCGTGCGCGAACTGATTGGCGCAGATACGGTCGTCATGGCGCTTGTCGAGCCGCTTCTGGCGATCGTGGCCACGATGCTCCGCGAGTTCGGGCGACTGACAAAGCAAGTCCTCAACATCGCCCGCAAGGAGCAAGTCTGCCGGCGACTCATGTCCGTGCCCGGTGTGGGACCCATCACCGCGCTCGCCTTTCGTGCCACGGTCGATCAGCCGGACCGCTTTCGCCGATCGAGGGATGTCGGAGCGCATCTGGGTCTGACCCCGGCACGCTATCAATCAGGCGAGACGGACATTCAGGGCAAGGTAAGCCGATGCGGTGACGAGCTCGCCCGCACGGCTCTCTATGAAGCGGCTCATTCGCTGCTTGTGCTCAGCAAGAAATGGTCGTGCCTCAGAGCGTGGGGTATGAACGTCGCCAAGCGGCGCGGTATGGCCCGAGCCCGAGTTGCTGTTGCCCGCAAGCTCGCTGTCATTCTGCATCGCATGTGGAGCGACGGGACAGAATTCCGCTTCGGCAAGGCACCCGGCCCCGTATCGGCATGAAATAGGGACAACAGACAACAGACCAACGAAGGAGGAGTTGATTCCGCCCGAAAGGGCGTGATCCGGATCGTTCCCGTGGGGACGATGGGCAAGGCGATCTCGTTAGCAGGCACGATCCTGGGACGAACTCTCTCAAGGTCGTTCAACAGATTGAGACGCCTCGCTCTACTGACCCCATCATGCGGCGGCCTAACGTCGACCGCGAAGAGAAGCGAGTGACCCGCGGGGCGACATGATCCGGAAAAATATCAGGAGGAGCTTGACCTCAACGACCCCAATCAGAGAAGCCTGCTAGCGCGGATTAATGCAGTTGATTTTGCACGACACTTCAGATGATGTCGGGGGGAGGGACCATTGTTTGGTCCCTCGCCAAATCCTCCGGGAGGCTCCTTGAGGATCAGAGATGCTTTCCCCATCACGTATTCAGGTGTTTCCTTGAAACAAGGGACACCACTCGTCGAGAAACCTCCGTTAGCTGTGTTTCTCTTTCAGCTTCGAGAAAAAGTCTTTAAGAATTGGATCGCGATGTATCCGGTAGACGTAGCGCATGGGATGCCGCGTTCGGTCGACGCTCCATGTCAACTGATCGGTGAGCACCGGCGTATGCGTTACTACGGTTTCGCACCAATCGGGATTGAGCAGCCAAGCAACAGGCGCCATGTCCCAAAGTTGCTTCGACCAGCCGAGGTGATCATCGGACAACTCCTTAAACCTTTGGGCGAGGAATTGGCCAATATCGCCATACGGCTCTACATGCCGCTCGATCTCCGGGACGGTACTCAAAAGATGGGAAACAACGCCCCGGCAAGGAAGGAGCACTAGCGGAACACCGCTATCAAGGAGGACCTGAGATCCGCCTACATCCTGGCACAGATTAAATTCCTTGGTGTCTGGCCATTCCAGAGCATTGCCACCCAGCCACACAACGACGATTTTATCGCTAATGTCTGGTGCCTTGATAAGGGCAGACGCGACGTTGCTGATCGCTGCGATTGCCACAACGTAAAGCGGATCTTCCGGCGAACTTGCACGCGCCCGCTTGATCAAGTCATCGACGGCTGGCGCTTCACGAACCGTCTTCTGGGGACCTACGTAGTCCGTAACGCCTTTGAAAACCAGCCCCTCTGGCCGAACTTGCATACGTTCCAGCACCCGAACAATCTCCTCATGGCTCAATTCCATACCATGGCCAGGGCTTTCGGAGCGGTCGCTGGGAAAAAACGGCGCGCGAAAAAACGGCGCCGCATAAATTGCCTGCAGGTCCAGACGGTCAGATGACAGTAACATCTGCACGATTGCGAACTGATCATCGATTTCATTGTAGGTGTCGGTATCAAGAACGCACCGAACCCGTCCTGAGGGGGGGGCCAGCATCCGCAGGCGTTCAGCGTAACTAAGGGTCGTCATCGGTTGTTATTCCTTATTCGCGGTTCTCGTCGCGGATGGCATGTCTATAAGACTGCTTTAACAGACCGACCTGTTTCGTCCCTATGCCGATCCGGACGATCACTGGGACCTTGGCTGCGTCCATGCTCTTGCAGCATCACTTAGGGCCCACAGGGGGCGCGCAAGAAACGCCACTGATTCGTTGCCGCCGACACACCCCCAGATCGAATACCGTAAACGAAGACGCGGTCGGCGGTATTTCGGAGTGGCGCCTTTCGGAACAACAAGATGGCCCGTGCTAACGCCGAGCCTGTCGAGATCAAATGTGAGATGTGGCATTTCGTTCAAGTTCAACCCTCAACGAATGATAGTATTTTCCAGAATACTTAGGATCGACTGTGCAGGCTCTCAGGTATTCGACGGCGTTTGGCCAAACTTGAACGCGGGCCGCCGATTTAATAGTTCCGCTCCGCAGTCGTCGGAATCGATCAGCCGCGTCTCGCCCTTGTAGATCAACCTCGACCCTTCATGGGCGTACGACGGAAGATGCGCCCGCCATGTATGCCCCAAGCTGTCTTCAATTCGCCAATATAATGTCTCGGCCGGTGCCATCGCGTTTTCAGATGGCTAGCGCGTCCTCGCTGAAATCGGCCGCTCCGGCGTGGAGGCGCGGACATCCTCAAAGCTAAACCCTCGGGCAAGCCGCCGGCAATGCCGGGAAAATCTCGCCACCGTATGAATGTAGGGTCGTTGCGTTGCCGGCGACAGATCGCGAACCGTGCTTGATATGCGAGGGCGCAGAGGGGCTCAACTCGGCCATCTCTCATCTCCTGTTCTCAAGATTGCGCTTCAACAGCCGCAATTCTTAACAGATGCGTTCGGATGGCCGCTCACGTAGGCCGGCAAGCTTGCGAATGGGGTCAAGATCGGTCGATAGAAATGTCTGCACTAGGTCGCCTACCCATAAACAGGATTTCCAAGAGTAGGCGGCTGTCTTTCTGCAAGCGGCAGGAGGCGATCATGGCGCATTTCGATCTGACGGATTTCGAGTGGTCGCTGATCCAGCCGTTGGCTTCCGACGAAGGTGCGCGGGGTGCTGCGCGCCGATGACCGCAAGGTCCTGAACGGCATCTTCTGGCGGCTTCGAACAGGCGCGCCCTGGGCCGACATTCCGGCGCGCTACGTTCCCGTACACGACCTGCGTCAACCGCTTCAACCGATGGCGCAGGGCCCCACTGGGGCGCGTTCTTGAAGCCGTATTCGGTCGCTTATGATGGCGACGTGCAGATGATCGACTCGTCCTCGATCCGGTTTCACCAGCACGCCGCCAACGGTCAAAAAAAGCCGAGCGGTCCCGGTGCATAGGTCATTCGAGCGGCGGCCTGACCACTAAGATCCATGCGCTTGTCGATGCCGAGGGCCGTCCGATCCGCCTCAAGCTGACCGAGGGCCAGGCGCACGACGGACGCTCGGCCGCCGACATGTTCGAAACCGTGGAGGCCGGGCACATCCTTCCTCGCCGACCGAGCCTATGACGGCGACGTCTTGCACGCCGCAACGGCCGAACGGGGCGCATGGGCTAACATCGCACTATGCCGAACCGCGTCAAAACCTTCCCGTTCAGCGCATGGCTCTACCGCCAGCGCAACGAGGTCGAGCCGTTTTTTAAACAAACTCAAGCACTTCAGGGGCATGGCCACGATGCGACAAGCGCGACGACAACTTCCTCGCATCCGTCCAGCTTGCTCCAATCCGCATCTGGTTGCGAAGTTATGAGTCGGTCACCTTAGAAGCCTCGTTGAGAGATGCGAGATCAAGACAAATGGCGGCCAAAAGCGAGCACGTGCAACTCGCAGCCATCTCGTTGCTAGATCGGTGCAATATCAAAAATATCTTGGCGAGATCACGCGACTTAAGCTCCAAAAGGAGTGAGCTTTGACGTCAAGTGAAATATGGGTCTGCAAAACGGGAGGAAATTGGATGACTATAATGGGCTATCGCTTGGGTCGCCGCGGCTTCTTGACCGGCATGTTGGGGGTGTCGTCGCTGCCATTACTTGGATCGTTGCCGGCCATGGCGCAGAGCCAGACGCTGCGATTCTTCGGCTTTGCAGGCGCCGATTATAGCGCGTTCTTCAATGCCTTCGAAAAGGTATCTGGAAAGAAGGTTTCTTTCGAAGGTGTGCCCTATGCCGACCTGCACAACACGATGGTCCAGCGCTTCCGGACGGGAAATTCCGGAATAGATGTATTCATCTTGGATGCCCCTTATGTCCCGACGTTCTCCAAGCTGGGCATTTTGGCAGACTTGACGAGCGCCTTCGGAGAAAAGAGCAAAGGCAAACTGTTCCCTAACGATGTGCAGGGCGCTACCTACGAAGGGAAGATGCTGACCATGCCAATGTGGGAGTCAACGCAGCTCCTATTCTTCAACAAGGGGCTCCTGGCCAAGGCTGGTGTTGAAGCACCGGGTGTCTCGCCCGACACGCGCATGACCTGGGACAAGGTTATCGAGCTTGCCAAGAAGGCGCAGGCGGCTGGAGCCGAAACGGGCTTCGGTTTCGAGCAAGTCGATCGCTATTACCAGCTACAGGTCCTTCCAGAGTCGCTTGGCGGTGGACCGGGTGTCAAGGGTGACGACCTGCTGACCGTAGACGTGGCCAACGATGCTTGGCTGCAGGCAGGAAAATGGTATGGAAGCATCTTCGCCGATGGCGTGGCTTCGCGTGGTTCGACCAACGATCAAGAGATGATCGACCTGTTCAAAGCTGGCCGGCTTGCATTTCTTGTTGGCGGTCCCTGGCGGTTCGCCGAATTCAACATGGTCGACGGTCTTGACTATGGAGCGGCGCCCCATCCCTATTTTGCCGGTGGCAAGGCGGTGACGCCTTCTGAATCATGGCATTTGGGAGTCGCGGCGGACACAGCGAAAGCCGACCTGGCCATAGAATTCTTGAACTACGTGGGTTTGGATAAAGATGGGGCGCTAGTTGCCGCCGAGAGCACAGGCCATCTATCCGCAAACATGGACGCTGGGGCCGAGGTGTTGAGCGACATCCAAAAACAAAATCCCAAGCAAAAAGATATTGATACTTTGATGCGTTACGAGCTCGCCAACACGGCTATCCGGCGACCGCGTACACTTGGATATCTCCAATTGGAGGAGTTGGTCACACGTGCGTGGAGCGATATCCGCAACGGAAGTGATGCTGTCCAAACTTTCACGCAACTTCAACGTGAGCTCGAGCGTAGTTTCAAGCGCATTCGCTAAAGGCGACAGCGATGGAATTGGTTTCTGAGGGACCGATTGTAAGGGCGGCGCCCATGATTGGTCGACGTTCAAAATGGCGAGCAGCCATTGCGCCGCTCCTCTTCCTGATGCCGGCTATGGTTGCCCTCATCGGATTTCGTTTGTTGCCAGCAGGCTGGCTCGTTCAACAGAGCCTGTCCGGCCCTGACGGCGAATTCGCCGGGCTAGATAATTTCGAGTTCCTCTTCGCGGCGCCTACGTTTGCCAAAACCCTGCATGCAACCCTAACCTTTGTCGCGGTGACCGTGCCACTGCAGACGGCAATCGCTTTCGGCCTCGCTCTGCTGTTTGCCGAAAACTCACGGTTCGTCTCGCTGCTACGAGTTTTGGTTTTCCTGCCGGTATTTATCCCATCGAGCGTCGCTGCCATCCTGTGGGGCGCTGCATACCGCCCGCAGGGACTGGCAAATGCTTTATTGACGGCTATAGGTGTGCGCGCCCAGCCGTTCCTCACATCGCCAGACCAGGCACTGATGTCGATCACCGTTATGTGCTCGTGGATCGGATGCGGCTTCTGGATGATGTTCCTCATTGGCGGCCTAAAGGACATTCCTCGCGATCTCTATGAGGCAGCTTCGATCGATGGGGCTGGGATGCTTTCTTCGCTTTGGCACATCACTATCCCACTGATGCGTCGGCCGCTGGCATTCGTAATCGTCGCTAACACGGTGGCCAACTTCCTGGTGTTCGCTCCGATCGCGTTACTCACCCGAGGCGGGCCCGGCGGCAGCACGCAGCTCGTCATGTACGATGTGTATCAGCAGGCTTACTTTTTCAACGACGTGCCATTGGCTGCTACGGAAGGGTTGACCGTGATGGTCATAATGATAGTCATCATCCTCATCCAGTTCCGGTTGCTATCGCGGGAGAAGCAACTGTGAGCGCCGGAGAAAAGACCTCGGCCGGGGCTGGGCGTATGGTTCAGCTCCTGTTCGGTATCGCCGTCGCCGCCGGCTTTCTGCTTCCGATCGTCTGGTTGGTTGCCGGAAGCCTCCGACCCGGTAGCGAGATATTCACCTCGCTCGATCCGCTTTCTGTTGGCAGCTTCATTCCGCCACGGCCGACGTTGGCAAATTTTGGCAGCGCGCTCGGCGGAGCGTTCCGGACCGGATTGATCAACTCGATCGTCGTGGCCGCATGTACGGTGGTCTTGGGAGTGCTGGTGTGCTCAGCCGCAGCCTTCGCGTTGAGCGCCATGCAGTGGCGCGGCCGCGAGGTCGTCTTCGCCATCATCGTCTTCAGCTTTTTGGTCCCCGAGGAGGTCGTGGCTGTCCCGTTGTCGGCCATCTTCGCACGCGCCGGGCTGCAGAACACCTACATCGCGCTGATCATGCCCTTCGTGGGCAGCGGCATAGTGATCTTCCTGCTGCGGCAGTTCTTCCTCGCCATACCGCGTTCGCTGATTGAAGCCGCTCAAATCGATGGAGCCGGCTGGCTAAGGATTTACCTCGAGGTTTTCCTGCCGCTTTCACGTCCGGCTCTCATCGGCGCCGGCGTCATCCTCTTCAATGGGCAATGGCAGGCCTATCTCTGGCCGCTTCTGGTCACGACGCGCCAGGACATGTTCCTCGCCCCGATCACCCTCGGCCTTATGGTGGGGGAGCACACCAGCGACTACGGCCAGATCTTCGCGGCATCGACCATTCTAAGCCTCATCCCTGCAGTCATCCTGCTGGGCTTCCAACGCTTCTTCACCGACTCCGTCGCGATGTCGAGCGTCAAAGAATAATCGTGAGGATTCACATGACCATAAGATGGCTTCATTCGCCCAAAATGCGAAGTGAAGATGCAGATTGCTTTGCCCAGTAGGAGATGTGAGTTGGCTCAGGTCACCGTCAGGAACATCGTCAAGCGCTATGGAAACGCCCAAGTCATCCATGGCGTGAATGTCGACATTGCCGATGGCGAGTTCGTCATCCTTGTCGGCCCATCGGGATGTGGCAAATCCACTCTTTTACGCATGATCGCCGGTCTCGAAGCGATATCGGGTGGCGAGATCAGTATTGGTGGCCGGGTGGTGAACGATGTTCTGCCAAAAGACCGCGACATAGCGATGGTGTTCCAGAACTATGCGCTCTATCCCCACAAGAACGTCGCCGACAACATGGGCTTCTCGCTCAAAATCAAGGGCAGGCCGAAAGCCGAAATCGATGCCAAGGTGAAGAAGGCGGCCGAAATTCTCGATCTAGGCAAGCTGCTGGACCGGTTTCCGAAACAGCTATCGGGCGGACAGCGCCAGCGTGTGGCTATGGGACGCGCCATTGTGCGCGACCCGGAAGTCTTCCTGTTCGATGAGCCTTTATCGAATCTCGACGCCCAACTTCGTGTCGCGATGCGGGTCGAAATCAAGGAACTGCATCAGCGTCTCGGCACGACTATCGTCTACGTCACCCATGATCAGATCGAGGCGATGACCATGGCCGACAAGATCGTCGTGATGAAGGACGGCAAGGTGGAGCAGGTCGGCGCACCGCTCGATCTTTATGACAATCCGGCGAATGTCTTCGTCGCCGGCTTCATCGGCTCGCCAGCCATGAACTTCATCAAGGGCAGGATCGACTCCAAAGACGGCGAACAGATTTTCATTTCCGATACTGGATCCGTGCTGCCCGTTCGTGGCGTCAAGCCGCAGCGTGGTCAACTGGTCGTCTACGGCATACGTCCCGAGCATATTGACATTGCGCCCGACGGCTTGTCGGCAACGGTTTCGGTGCTGGAGCCGACCGGCTCCGAGACGCAGATCTTTGCCAAGCTCGGTGAGGACGCAATTGACGCCATCGTCAAAGACAGGCTCACCGTCCGTCCCGGTGAAGAGGTAAGGCTGAGGATCGATCCGCGCCGGGTCCACATTTTTGACAGGCAAAGCGGCGCACGCCTGTGACCCTTACCGATCGAGCCGAACGTGGTCAGTCCGTCGGACGGGCGAACGCGCCGCGGTTGACGCCAGTGCAGTGAACATCAGCGCGACCGCATGACCAGGCTCCTGCCGGCGCCGGCGACCGGGCCATTCCGGTCATCGGCCCTTCAATTGCTGGGTTCTGTCAAGCCTGTTTTGTCCGTGCCGGGGTCATGGTCCTTTTCGAGGTCATGGCCTCATGATGATGTTCGGGTCGGATGCCTCAACGTGCGCAGCGCGGTCCTTTGGCGGCAGCTGCTTGAACGAGGTCATCACAACCACCGTCCCGGCGGGACATCACAGGTCTGGCTTCAGCCCTGCGATCTCATGGTAATGTTGATGATCAGGTCGGCTCCTTGCCCCACTGGAACGATGTTCCATCAACCCAGATGCAGTGCAGATCACGGCTAACTTGCGGGCGACTGCGACCTGAGCCTTCTTCATGCCATTGCGTTTGGCCAGTCGCATCGTCCAAGCCTTCAGCGCGCACCATCGCCTGGTTCGATGCAGCAGCACACTGGCCGCCTCGAAGAAATAGGTCCGCAGCAGGCGGTCGCCCCATCGAGAGACATGGCCGATGGCATCCATCTCACCCGACTGCTTCCGCCGCGGCGTTAACCCAAGATAGGCGCCGACCGATGCCGCATTTCGAAACCGGGACGGATCGTCGATGGTGGCGGAACGTCAGCGCCGTCACCACACCTGGTCCCACGTCATAATGCCCATCTCGCTACGCTATTGAAAGACAAGGGTCTTCTGATCCGAATCTGATGATGGCGGCCCCTTGGAGCACAACTTGATCCGCTCGATCAGATGCGAATCTTCGATATCTCCTCGTTTGATAGCCCAAGGTGCGCCCATGCAATATTGCTGGGCAGGGATGATGCCGGCGCGAATCTGGCGAAGGACCGTCGCAGGGCTCAGATTGAGTATGCTGGCGGCTTCAGTCAACGTGACCTCGCCGCGCTCGGCCCATTCGCCATCCCTGTAGACCGCGATGTCGTGTGTATTGCGGAAGCCCCGCACACGCGACTGTGTCCATCCATTCGATCGACCTGTTCGCTTTCCCATCCGGTTGAGCATGCCAGCAATGGCCTTGTCAGGCATCATTCGTGCGCAGGCGCGGATCAACTCCACCGTCTCAGGCTCGACGGACCACCGCGTCTGACCCCGCCGGTTCTTTCTCACCGTCAGGCTGGTGTGATCGCCACCCTGCCAATGCAACAACAAATGAATCTGATCACCCTCGACCTGTGCCACGATCTCGCGCAACACGACCCGGACGATACGTTTGCGCGTGACGGCAGTGGCCGCCGGATGATGCCAGGCGGCCTCCAGATCGGCCCCCATTTGCAACAGACGCTGGCGCTCCTCGACGCCCAAAGCTGCCGGCCGCTGTCGCAGCAGGGCCTCCAATTCTTCCTCGAGAGCGCGTACGCTCGCGAGCGCGCCATTCCACCGCCGCTCAAGTTCGCCAGCTACCAGACGATTGTCGGGGTCGACCGTGTCATACTGTCGGTGCGCCCTGGTTGCCTCATATCGCGCCTGTTCGAGCGCCAACTCGATCTGGCGCTGTTTTTCGCCAGCCTGGTGCTCGCACTGCGTGATCGCTTGGATGGCCGCTTCAACGCCGAGCGGCTGCAGCAACCGCACGATCTCGACACCCACCGCTTCGTCGACGCGCAGTGCGCCGAACGAGACACAGGGATCACCGCCAGGGTTGCTTCGGGTGGCATCACACTTATAGCGGCCGACATCGCCCTTGGTGCCGTTGTAGCTGACGAGCAGGCGGCGGCCGCAATGGCCGCAACGCAGCAGGCCCGCGAGCAAAGCCTCCCCCTTGCGCACCGGCCCGCGCACCATCATGCCCTTGCCGTTGGCATTGTCTGCGATCAGCCGTTGGTTCCTTTCAAACTCTGCCCAGGACAAATAGCCTTCGTGATGGTCGACGAGCAAGACAGCCCAATCCGAGCGATCTTTGCGACGGCCACGCTTCGCTTGCGGCCGTTTTCGATTATCGTTCGACTTCCGGTTCGGCCAAAGGCGTAAGCGCCGGCATAAACAGGATTGGTGAGAAGATTGCTCACCGTCGCATAGACCGGAAGCTTCCACAGCACCTGCGGTTGTCCGGAGTTCTTGGAGTTGAGGTACGGCAGCACGATCTGGTCGCTTCGAAGCGACAAGAACACCTGGCGGATGCTTTGCATTTCGGCAAAGCGGGTGAAGACCAACCCGATCGCCTCTCGCACACGCAGGTCTGGATCCATTTCGATCTTGTCGCGGCCCACCTTCATATAGCCGACAGCTACCGTGAAGAAGAGCTCGCCCCGTCGTGCCTTCTGCTTCAAGGCTTCCATCGAACGGGCCCGCAGGAGCGACAGTTCGAGTTCGCTCATCGTCCCTTTCATGCCCAGCAATAACCGATCGTTTGGATGGCGTGGTTCATAGATTCCATCCTCATCGACAATCACCGTGCCAACCAGTCCGCAAAATTCGATCAGCGTGTGCCAGTCGCGTCCATTGCGCGCCAGACGCGACACTTCGATCGCAAAAACGGCACCGACGCGGCCTTCACAGATCGCTGCCAACAGCTTCTCGAAGCCCGGACGACTGACGCCCGACCCCGAGCGGCCAAGGTCGTCGTCGATGACTGTCACATCCGCCCAGCCAAGAGCATGGGCACGGTCGGCAAGTCCATATTGACGCCGCCGGCTCTCATGATTGTTGGCAAGCTGATCGACGGTGGATTGCCGAATGTAGATGAAGGCGCCGCGCGCCAGGTGGTCAGACGTGATCTTCATCGCCGGCCTCCGTCACTGCGGGGACGCTGAGTGTTTCCGACAGCAGCGCGCTCACCAGTGGCAATAGCTTCGTCCGCTCGGACGCTGCTACCAGTACCGGTGGGGTCTTGGGCACGAAGAGATCGAATTGGCGGTGACAGGGTTGCCGTTGCTTCATGCTTGTCTCCTCCTTCGTGACGGGAATCGTCCTGCAGCAAGGTTAGACAGGCATCGAGCTCAAGACGAAGTTCGTGCAGATACGCCAGCGGCAGACGGGGACGCTCCGTCATCATCATCGCCTCCGCTTGATCTTCCGTCATCCAGACCGGCAGATGCGCCAGGGTGCCGTCAGGCTGGCGGATGGTCAGACTGACCTCGTCACCACGACGATTGCGCCCGGCAACAGTAACCGTTTCCCCGTAACGGGGATGGAATCGGTAACGGATAATCGTCTCGCCCGACTGATAGCGGGTATTATGAAGCTGTTGCCCCGACGCCGGGCACTATCATCAATGGCTCAGTCGTTTCGTCTCCCGAGCCATCTGCCCAACCTGACGGTCTACCCCATCAAGTTCTCGGCAGACATGGCCATGCACGGAGAGCAGCGGAAGCAAGACCGGCCACAGCACGTGCCCGTCTCCGCTAAGTTCGGTGACGCGGCGCTGGAACTGTGCAGCAATCGCACGGGCGATGAGCAAAGAGCGGACGTATTGGCTGGCCTCTCTCTTCACCGCCACCTCACGATACCACCCGATCCGGACCAGTTCGGCCAGGCCGCGCACGTCATTCTCGTCGCTCTTGTTCATCCGGACCGAGAGAGCGGCATGTGCGTGCCGCGCGTCGATGCAGACCACCGGCGAGCCGATCCGCTTCAACTCGTGCCAGAGCCAGCTCGACATAGCGCCGGTCTCAAAGCCAACGCGCTCCGCTCAAGCCTTCTTCGCCAGCAGCGCCGCCAGAGCGCCAGGATCTGACTTCGCTCGGCCCTCGAACATCACGCGGCCAGACTCGTCAACGACGCAAACGGCGGTTTCCTTCTGTGAGACGTCTAGCCCGACATACTGGTTCATTGTGATATCCTCCTGTTGTCACCAGGACGAGACTGCCATCATCGGGCGATTGGGACACGCCGACAGCAATTACGCCATCGTGCGCAATACTGGGTCAGATGCACTCTCGATGAAGTTCGGGATCATACGGCACCGATCAGCCTGGCTTGCAGGAGGTCGAGCTTTCCGCGTCCATACATCTGCCGTTTCACAAGCTTGAGCTTGGTGATCTGTCCCTCTGTTTGACCGTTGGACCATGGTTCGGTGATCGCGGCGCGGACGGCGGTATGGTCGCTTACGGAGAATGGGGGCAAGTTGATCCTGCCGGTCGTGGCAACATTCGTCGGCGGCCATTGTTCAGGAGGGAGCTGTTTCCTCGAGCACCGTGGAATCGCCAAGCGGCGCTCAGCGATCCAAGCTCGAACATTAGGACGAACACAGCCAAATGACCGGAGTTGAGCCGGCAATGTGCGCCCGATCCTTCCGGATCGTACAGCCATGACGACCGTATCTGCGCCAATCAGTTCGCGCACGCGATGGGCGAAGGCTGCACGACTTGGCGTGCCGAGCTTGATGCCTCCCGCAGAATCGCTCTGATCACGGTTCTCGATGGATCGCATTTCATTGAGGACCGTGCGTTGTGCGACGAGGAGGGACCGCCAGAGCCGACACTGCTGGCTCTTCACATGCACCTGTCGATACCAGCCGGTGCGCATGATCTGCGCCAAGGCGCGGGCATCATTCCGGTCCGTCTTGTTCGGCATCGTCTTCATCGCCGCATTGGCCAGTCGGGTCTCGATGCAAATGGCCGGCAATCCTTCGGCGCGAAGACCGTCATAAAGCCAGGCCGCCAGCGAGCAGGCTTCGAGCCCGATGCGGTCCAGCGGCAGATCGATTTTCCGCAAGACCTCATAAAGCGCCCTCGGCTCACTCGCCGCCCGCCCTTCCTTCACAATCCGGCCGCTCTCGTCGACGACGCAGATGGCGGTCTCTTCCAAAGACACGTCAAGTCCGGCAAAATACTTCATGGCTGCTCCTCCTGATGTTTGTGGCGATCTACATCGACCACGTTCTCACATCTCGACAGGAGCAGCCGCCCTCAATTTGGCTCGGGCGAGACCCCAATCACCCCATCTGTTGAAGAAGGATCCCGTTTGGCTTTGAGGATGGCCTTCGTCGCCGTTGTGCTAGGCGAATGTGATCTCGATCGAGCCATGGTCGAGCAATTCCGCGGAGCCGTCCCGGTCACCTCGTCCATCTCGTCGAAGCCGACCCATGTGAACAAGACCATTGAGGGGCCGTAGCCGAGGTGGAGACCGGCCTGCAGAGCGCCGAAGGCGATCTCGCCGTAGTTGATGCGCCGTTCTTCTGCTCGACCCAAGCCTGATCATTCTTCCGATAGGCGCGGGAACGGGTCACTTCCAATCCTTGACTTCGACACCAGCAGACCACGACTGCATTCATGCAGGCGCATCCCCCTGGCAGCAGTCAGCCCGAATTCGGCGGCATAGCCGCGGATCGCATTGGCCAGCTGTGTGCGATTGCGGATCAACCGGTCGCGCAGACCGATCAACATCAATGCCGCCTGTTGTTCAGCGGTTTTGACCGGCACAAACCGCATCGTCGGCCGGCTCATCGCCTCACACAGCGCTTCTGCGTCCGCCGCATCGTTCTTACCGCGCTTGACGTATGGTTTGACATATTGAGGAGGGATCAGCTTCACCTCATGCCCAAACGACTGCAGCAGGCGTGCCCAGTGGTGCGAGCCCCCGCACGCTTCGATCGCAACCACCGTCGGCGGCAGCTTCTCAAAGAACGCCACCATCTCCTTGCGCCGCAGTTTTTTGCGCAGCGCCGGCTCCTCAGCTGCGTTCACACCATGGAGCTGGAAGATGTGTTTTGACGTGTCGATGCCAATACGAATAATTTGTTCCACGGACGGTCTCCCTTTGCTTGAGATCTGTAACGACCTCATTCTGGCACATCGATGCCGTGCGGGGGCCGTCCACCCCAACATCATGCGGCGGCCTAACGTCGACCGCGAAGAGAAGCGAGTGACCCGCGGGGCGACATGGTCCGGAAAAATATCAGGAGGAGCTTGACCTCAACGACCCCAATCAGAGAAGCCTGCTAGCCTAGAGGATCACGATCTCTGGGTGTTGCAAACATCATAGGTTCATAGGTTCGGACCATCATCCCGCATTTGGATCCTCTACTACCCTCATCGCAGGGGGAGGCCCACACCTAGCTAGATCTCCGACCTGCGACCACAACCATCTCGTGTCCAGATGGTTGGCGGCGACAATCAATATTTGACGAACAGGGGGAGGCGCATGAAAAATCCGGCAGATTTGACGATCGGCCTCCCCTACTCCTCGGTAGTTTGACCACTCGTCGCCGCACCAAGTGTATGACGGTCCAGACCAAACAATTAATACGATACCTAAGTCGGAGTTTCTGATGTCGCGGAAAGTCATTGTCACGTGTGCAGTCACCGGCGGGGGTTCCGAAGTGCTTGCGAAGCATCCCAATATCCCCAAGACGCCGTCGCAAATCGCGGAGGCTGCACTCGAAGCTGCGCGGGCTGGAGCTGCGATCGTGCACATTCACGTCCGTGACCCTGACACGGGAGTCCCATCAAACCGATTTGAGCTATATGAACAGGTCGTTAAAAAGCTCAGGGACGCAGCGACGGATGTTATCATCAATTTAACCTGTGGAATGGACGGCGAAATTGAACTTGATCCTTTGGATCCTTTAAAAGTCGGAAAGACTAGCACACTTAAAAGTGCACTCGGACGCTGCTCCCATGCCGTCAAACTTCAGCCTGAGCTGAGCACCCTGGACTGCGGAACGTTTAGTTTCGGGGAGCGGATTTATGTTGCGCGCATGTCCGATTTGCGAGAAATGGCGTCACTTATGCGCGAGGCGGGTGTCAAGCCGGAGCTCGAGTGCTTCGATTTAGGTCACATCGAAAGCGCTAAGAAGCTCATATCCGAAAACCTAATCGACGGTGTTCCCCTTTTCCAATTTTGTCTCAGTACGGGTTATGGCGCTCCGGCAGTTCCGACCGTTGTGGAGGCCATGCGTGAGGTTCTGCCGCCCGGGGCAATCTGGGGCGGATTTGGCTGTGGGGCAAATGAAATGACGATGGTTGGACTGTTGGTGGCTATGGGTGGGCATGTCCGGGTAGGATTGGAAGATAACATTTATCTCCGACGTGGCGTACTGGCTTCCAATGCCGATCTTGTTGACAACGCGGTTGGGCTCATCGAGCGCATGGGCGCCAGCGTCGCCACACCTGCCGAGGCACGGGCAATCCTCGGAGTTAAGA
>NZ_JBVVQD010000061.1:0-17979 GCF_055811755.1 Mesorhizobium sp. WSM4840 | reverse complement strand
ATGTCGGATTCCTTCATGATCAGAAGGTCTTCGCCATTGAGCTTGACTTCGGTGCCCGACCACTTGCCGAACAGGATGCGGTCGCCGGCCTTGACGTCCAGCGGGACGAGTTTGCCGGCTTCGTCGCGGGCGCCGGAACCAACGGCGATGATCTCGCCTTCCTGCGGCTTTTCCTTCGCCGTATCGGGGATGATGATCCCGCCGGCAGTCTTGGATTCGGATTCAACCCGGCGTACGACCACGCGGTCATGAAGCGGCCGGAAATTCGACTTTGCCATTTTGGATATCCCTGGTGCGGAGGTTGAAAGGTTCTCCGTTGCCGGAGCCTGGTTAGCACTCATCTTGGGGGAGTGCTAACGTGGCGGTGAGATAGGCTGTAGGTTCGGACTAGTCAAGACCGATGAGCGGACGGCCGAAGAGCCAAAAGATTTGGAATCGGCACGGAAGCCTGGCCCCCATTACGGCGCATCCCACCGCCTAAGCGCGTTTCGGCCGTAAGCTCTGGGCCGACTTTTGTGTCTTATTTGGAATGTGAAATTATGTGAAATTAACGGCCGAGCAGTCGGCCGGAATCGACGGCCAGCCGAACAGTCTTGAGCTTTTTGCAATTCATCCCTAACCTGGAGTTGCATCGCCAAAAGGAGCGCTCATCGCTTCGGCAGGCACTTGCAGACCATGATCGGAATGTCGTCTTGAGACGATATTCCCCTCGGGTTGGGGTAGCCTATCGAGGCGAAATCATGGGGCAAGAGCATTTTCCACTGACCCTACTGTCTTGGCAATGAACTCGACCGGGGACGGCTCTGCGTGATTGTTACCGGATCCTGCTCGCTGCAGCAGGCGCTTTGCGCGACGCGCCGAAACACCTTCGTCTGGAATTTAACCGAGCACGATCTCGTCGACTCTGCCAGAGCTTGGCCACCTTATTGCTCGGACACAGTAGCGCACCACCCAGGCGATTGAGTTTTTCTTTGAAGCCTCTCGTGGCGTAAGCTGCATAAAGTCAAAGTTTGGCATATCCAAAGAGATCGAAATCGGATTTGAACAATTGGTTTATTCTAGAAATACTTGACGCAGACATCTGTGCTGCGTACCTATATCGATCTCCTACGGGAAATTGTTTAGATACGTTTTCGTTGATCTGCTCCGGAACATCGATGTCCACGAGGCGGCAGAATGCAGCGAAATCAGCTTCGAATTCTTCTACCTTCCCAACGAAGTCGACTGCCTGCATGGCATTATAGTGGGTCCAGTAGTTCGCCGGGTGTATAGGCAGGTTCGTATTTCGCCCCACCTCGAAAACTTCGTAATCCTGCAATAGCTGAATCCAAAGGTCGAAGTCATAGCGCGCCTCAAATATTTTAGTTTGATTCTCGGACAGCTGTTTCATTACTAAAGCTTTTATCCATTCGGCTGGGAATTCAAGCGACGGTTGAAGGTTAATATCACGCTGTAACTGCAAGAACCCCGAGTAAGCCCTGTCGTATGGATTTCTGACAAACGCGGCAACCCTGTAGCCTAACCTACTTTCAGGGAGCGATGCGAATTCGGCGTAGGTAATGTGTTGATGAACTACACGGTTGAGAAATGGGTTAAAGTGGAAAAAACGGCTGTACGGGCTTTCATTGAGAGCCTCAAGACGAGCATGCGCGGTTGAGCTGGCCGTTTTCCACGGCGCGAGCAGCACGAAGTTGTGCTGATGTGAGATAATCATGGACCTTATTGACTCCGATCCCGAAGGTGACCCCGGCTGTGATAGCTGATTCCACGTACAGGTCCAGCCCGGAAGCGAAGAGGCGGCAATCGCACAACGCAGCCGCGTTTCGATAGTGTTGGGCCATGCCGATGGTGTGCTGGCACTTCTCTCTTCTTCACCTCGGTCACGGGCCGACAGCGGACCCCCGCTACGCTCGGCGACAACCCGCTCCTTCTCCTCCTCGCTCCAACTACTAAATTATTTTCGCCATCCCAGTTGTGCATTTCTCAAACCGGTGGCACTCGGCGGCGGCCTGAATCAGGTAAGAGAAGCGGTTTGCTTCGACCTCGATCTTCGCTCGCCGCGCCTTCCTTCGCCGACGCGTCCAGAAATCTTGTCTCGAGCAGAGGAATTGTCTGTCCTTGTGGTTGGCGATGAGGAAGCGGCTCAGCTCATAGCTGATCGGTAAATCGCCGGCGCGGTCGGCTTACACTTTTTCACCGAGATGACTCCGCCGCTCCGGCTTGTTTCGGCATCTGGCGTGCCGCGGCACCGACGCCCAGAAGTCCGAGAACCTTGTCCCGCAGACGGATGAACTCCGGGCTCGAGCGGTCCAACCGCGCTGGCTCGGGAATAGAAAGGATGGTGGCAATGCGGCCGGGATGGGGCTGCATGACCACGATCCGATGCCCGAGATGAACCGCCTCGTCAACATCATGAGTGACCAGCAGCGCCGTCGTGCCGTCCTGTTGAACGATGCGTTTGAGTTCATCCTGCAGCCTCAAACGCGTCAAGGCGTCCAGCGCGCCAAGCGGCTCGTCAAGGAGCAGGAAACGCGGCCGGTTGACGAGCGCGCGCGCAATGGCAACGCGCTGCGCCATTCCGCCCGACAGCTGCGCGGGGTAGACCTTGGCAAATTGCGTCAGGCCGACGAGTTCGAGATGCTGGCGCACGGTTTCCTGCTTCTCGGTCCGCGACAGCGGACTGCGGCGAAGAGCGGCTGAGACATTTCCGTCGACTGTGAGCCAGGGCAACAGCCTGTGATCCTGGAAGACAATCGAGCGATCGAGACCTGGCCGATGGACGCGCGTGCCGTCGAGAAAAATATCCCCGCCGTAGTCAAGATCCAGGCCGAGAATAAGCCGCAGCAGGGTGGACTTCCCGCAGCCTGAGGCTCCCACGATGGTGACGAATTCGCCATGCCCGACGGAAAGGTTGACGTCAGCCAGCACCTTCACCTGTCGCCCGGCGACGGTGAAGCTTTTGTCGAGCCCGCGAATTTCAAGGGCAGGCGCCACGTTGGCCTGGAAGGCGGACGATGGGGATATCTGGTTCATCTCGTTCTTCTCCTGAGTAACCACGTTTCCAGCCAGTGCGCCGAACTGTTGTAGAAGAGGCCAATCAAGGCCAGGAGGAGGATGCCGAGAAAGAGCAGATCCATCTCGAAGAGCTGGCTCGCCTCATTCAACCGGCCGCCGATTCCGGGCGTCACATTGAGAAACAGTTCCGAGCCGAGCGTGGCGAGCCAAGCGTAGATCAGGCCGGCATGCAGGCCAGTGAAAATGGCCGGAAGGGCGCCAGGCAGGGCAACGAGACGGACAAAGTCGATCCGGCTGAAGATCAGCACGTTCGACAGCTCCCGATAGGCCGGCGGCAGTCCTCTCACGCCCTGCCAAGTGTTGATGAGGACCGGTTGGAATCCGGCGACGGCGATGAAGGCGATCTTTCCCGCATCCGCGCCGCCGAACCATACGGACAAGAGCGGTACCCAGGCGAAAAGCGCAATCTGGCGAAAAGCCAGCAAGGTTGGGCCGACGATCCTCTCCACCGTGCGTGAAAAGCCGAGCAACAGACCGAGGAAGAGCCCTGCCGTTGCGCCAATCGCGAAGCCGGTGAGGTTTCGTCGCAGGCTTTCACCGATATCGAAGGCGAGCGTCCCGGTGGTGAACTCCGTTCCGGCGCGCGCGGCGACAGCCTCCGGCGAGGGGAGGAAGCGAGGATCGACCCAGCCGAAGCGGACGGCCGCCAGCCAGAGCAAGAAGACAGCCCCGAAAGCTGCAAACGGGCGCCAGTGCCGTGCCACGTTTCGAAGCGGCCGGGCGGGCAAGGTGTCAGCGGCCATGGGGTGCCTCCGTCTTCCAAGGCTGGACGAAGCGTTCGAGGTATTCGAGAATGGCGTTCAGCGACAGGCCGATCGCCGCGATGACCAGCATGGCGACGATGACAAGTTCCAGCTGGAAAAGCTGGCGGCCCCAAGTCATCAGATAGCCAAGCCCTTCGAACGACGCGAACAGCTCGACAATCACCAGGCTCTGCCAGGCGGCGGCCAATCCTTCGCGAAGGCCGGTGAACAGCGACGGCAGCGCGGCCGGTAGGACAATTGCCGACACCCGCTGCAACGGTGTGAAATTGAGGACGCGACCGAGTTCCACAAGGTTCGGGGAGATAGTGGCGATACTGCGTGTGGTCGCCAATATCACCGGTATCGCCGTCGACCACGCGATGCAGACATATTTGAGCTCCTCGTCGATGCCGACGAACAAAACGAGGAGCGGCAGCCAAGCCAGCGTGTTGACCTGTGCAACGGCGGTGAAGACCGGCCAGACGAATGCTCTGATCCCGGGCAGGAGCCCGAGGGCCGCCCCGGCGAGGAGACCCGACAGCGCGCCGATCGTGAAACCGACGGCGACGCGCCGCAGGCTCTGAACGGTGTGCTCGATGAGCGACCCATCACGCCACAGCTCGACGACCATTGCCCAAACCACCTGGGGAGCAGGCAGGATCTGCTCTGGAAGCCAGCCGAGACGCGCGGAAAGTCCCCACGCGAATAACAGGACAAGTGGCAACGAGATCGCGTAGGCCACGTCGGTCAAAGCCGGCAACAGGTTGGTCAATCTTTGCTTTACAGGCCGAGGGGCCGAAGCGGTCAAGGTCATCTCTCGCCCTCATTGACAAAGGACCGCCGGCGCCGGTAGCGCGGGCGGCTCTATCGACATTCAGTTGGTCTGCTTCTTGTTGAGATCGCCGAGCTTGGCGATGTTGCCGTCGGCGTCGTAGCTTGACCAATAATTCTCCAGCTTCAGCTCCTTGAGCGCCTGTTGCAGGTATTTCGGCTCCAGCCAGTTATCAACGTCGACGTCGCCCTTGATCAACCCATAGGCCCTTGCCCGCGCAACCTGGTCCTTGTAGCGGGCGATGACGAAGTCATCGATCAGCGGGTTGAGGCGGTTTGCGAGCGTATCGCCCTCGATATCCGCTTCGAAGGCGTCCTTGGGGAAGCCCGACAGAGCCCAACCATCGAAGACCTCATCCTTGTTGGCCGGATCGGAGGCGAAGGCCGCGGCCTTCACGAAAGTGGTGACCACGCGCTGCGTCACATCAGGATGGGCCTGTTCGAAGGCGGTGGTGACCAGATAGGACGTATTCCGCCCGAGTGTCGGATCGTCTCCCTTGGTCGTGTAGACGATCTTGACGATCCCCTTCTTCGCCAGCGCCAGATATTCCGGACCGCCAAACACGGCATCGACATTGCCGGAGGTGAGTGCCGGTATGGCAGCGTTGGTGTCGAGGTTGATGAAGCGGACGTCCTTCTCCGTGAGACCGTGGACCGACAAGACGCGATCCGTGGCGAGTTGCAGATTGGTCCCCTTGAACAGCGCGACCTTCTTGCCTTTCACGTCGTCGATCGATTGGATATCGCTGTCGGCCGGTACGGCGAGATAAATCGGCTCATGCCGGCTGGTGGCGAAAACGAACTTGTGATCGAGCCCGCGTGACCGGCCGACAATCGCCGGCAGGTCACCGAGCAGGAAGAAATCGAGCTGTTTTGCCGCAACGGATTCGTTGACCGCCGGACCGGCGCCGCGGAAGAATGTCCACTCAATCTTGATGTCCTTGTCTGGGGCGAATTCCTTCTCGATGAGTTCCCGGGCCCGCGCATAGGATGTCGCATCCCCCAGCGAATACTGCCTGTTATCAAGGCCAACACCGGGGTGGCCGAAGCGGATCGTCAATTCCTCGGCTGAGACTGAGCCGACGGAGGTGAGAAGTGCGGCAAGCGCCGCGACGATGTGAAGTTTCATGGTCTTTCCCCCTGTTCGGCCGCTCAGGCGGCCTTCGCGGCTGGTTTGGCTGCCTTGACATGGATCACGCTGCGGCGGCCGTCGACACTGACCGGAACGTCCCCGTTAACGGTTGCGCGGCGCACGACCCGGTGCTGGTCGCCATAGTCGTTGACCGCATAATGCTGGGTGGCACGGTTGTCCCATATGGCAACATCACCTGCCTGCCAGCGCCACCGCACGGTGTTTTCCGGGGCGGTGACGTAGGACTGGAACACCTCGTAAAGCTTTACAGAATCGCTCTTCGACAATCCGACGAGGCGCTGGACGAAATTGCCGAGCAGCAGCGTCCGTTCTCCGGTTTCCGGGTGGACGCGCACGACCGGATGCTCGGTTTCGTAGATCGTCGAGGTGAAGACTTCCTCGAAGTGCTTCTTCTCCTCAGCGGTGGCGCGCGGGCGCACGGCCGCGTAGTCGTAGGCATTGCTGTGGATCGCCCAAAGATTGTCGGCCAATAGCTTCAATGGCGCCGGCAGGCTGTTGTACGCGGCGTGGGTGTTGGACCAGATCGTATCGCCTCCCGCTAGCGGAATGACAACGCCGCGCAGAACCGAGAATTTCGGATAGGCATCGACGAAGGTCACATCGGTGTGCCACTGGTCCGCCCTGCCGCCGCCGCGACTGGAATCGAGATTGAGGATCGAGGCGGTGCCAGCAATCGGTCCCTGTGTGGGATGAGGGACAAGGTCACCCAGACGGCGGGCGAACAGTTCCTGTTCCTCATCGTCGAGATGCTCCTGTCCGCGGAAGAAGATGACCTTGTGCTTCAGAAGAAGCTGGTTGATGGATGCTATGGTCGCGTCCGACAGATCTCCACCAAGGCGGATGCCTCTGATTTCGGCTCCGACACGACCGGTCAGCGGCACAACGTCCGACTCGGGGATGATCTGATTGACAAGGACTGGATTGCTCATGGGATTCTCCTGGTTGATCTTGAAGAAGACAGCAAGTCGCATCCGCCAGCGCGACGTCCGCTGGCGTTGAAAGTCTCGTCGCGAAAAGTCGACAGAGCTATGGAATAGAACAATCTACAAAATCCATAGACAGAATTTTCTAAATAGTTGCGGTCCCGCGAAACAGCAGCCTCATTCCTGTGCTGCGGCTCATGAATTCTCTCAAACTGCCATTCTGCGAACAGGGCCGGACTCGATCATCAATCTTGTCGGAAGCGGCATCGGTGTTGCGCTCTTCGCACATTGCCGCTCAAGCGCTGGAATGTCACATTCTGCCTGGTTCGCGGCCCCTGGCACTCCGATCCGATATCGAAGCAGCGCTTCGTCCATGCCATGGCCGCCGATTAGAGCTTCGATACGGGCAACTAGGATAAAATCGGATCAGGTCGTGCCTCTGACAGCCTTAAGAAGGCCGGAGAATTCGTCAATATTGGCCAGCGGATGTCTGTTGCCGAGGAAGGAGTTCATCTTGGGAAGCCCTTGTCCTCGAGGCAAATGCCGGCGGCGCCACGCTGCTGGAGTTTCCTGGCGCCTAGATGCATCGTTGCTAATCCACTTCGCCGTCGACGAGGACCGGAATGGGTCGCATCCACCATGCGTTAGACGACGTCGACGACCTGCGTCCAGCTCGCTTCGTTGGCATCCCGGTAACCGAGAGCTGAGGAGATCGAAAGCCCGGAAGCCCAGAGGCCCTTGAACCCGGCGCGTTCGGCGATCGCCGCGGAATGCCGTCATGTGCTTCCATCAGAAAGGCCATGTTCATGACGGCACGGGAAATCGCATGCTGACGACCAAGTCTGGGAGAGTGAAAAAATGCTTCGCTACCTCGTTGATCCCCCCAATGCCATCACCACGGTCGGGCTATTGTGCTCCTCGATTGCTCTCTCTATTTTGCGTTGGCGGGGCAGATCGAGCTGGCGGTCGGCGCTGCTTTGTGGGCCGTCCTCGCGGATCACCTGGACGGGGTAGTCGCTAGGAGAACCCGAAACCGCTCGCCGGACATGGCGAAAATGGGCAAGAGCCTCGACGGTTTCGGCGACATCATCTATGGCGCCATCCTTCCCGCGACCGTCGTCGTGCAGTTAAATGGCGCGTCCCTCGTCTCCTTCTTCGTCGCCACGGCGCTGTTGCTCGCCGGCGCCATTCGCCTGAGCTATTTCGCGAACTTCGGAAAGTCCGATGATGGCCGGTTTTTCGGTGTGCCGCTCTCCTACGACATTCCTTTGATGGCAGCATTGGTCCTCGTCCAGCCCTTCATGTCCTCGGGGACGTTCCTGCCAGCCGTGAACATCGTCTTCGCTCTTTTGAGCGCTTCCCACGTCGCCACGGTTCGCGTGCCGTCGCCGAACAGGGCCATGTACCTGGCGATCACGCTCTTCGCGGTGATTGCGTCGGTTATCCTCATTCACCGGGGGGCAATTTGATGCCGCGTGGCAGACGGTCTACTGGTGGTTCCGGCGCTTTGTACGGGTGATGCTGTTTCACACGATCCACAACACCGCCCTGATGGACGACCGCGAGCGGGCCGGGCACAACCTGATCCGAAACCAAGTGCCCTATTCGCAAACCACACGGTATCGCTTGCCGGGCTCGCTGACGTTCTTGCAGACAAGCGGCTTGTGCGGCTCATAAGAGGAAAGCGGAGGACTTGCGATCCGCGATGCGCGTCTGTTTGATGTCTTGTGACTTGCCGTACGGCGCGGTTCGAGCCTTTCCGGCTCCTGCGGCGCAACCGGAAACACGCTGGTTTCGATCTGTGGCTGCTGCAGGTGGGGCGGCTCTTTGTCAAAGAATCGCCTGGCATCAAGCGGTCTCGGAATAATCACCGTACCATCATCGCTGCGCGCGCAGCCGCTACCCAACAGTAAAGCCAGCCCCACGAAAAAAGGCAGAATCCGTTCAAGCATAAGCACCAACCTTGGCGGGCATATACCCCGTCTTGCGAGTCACTGACAACTGGCGGAATGGGCACGAAGAAGGGGCGGCATCGCTGCCGCCCATCGAGATTGTTGAGGTACGTGGACCTTAGAAGTCCATGCCACCCATGCCACCCATGCCGCCCGTGCCACCCATGCCGCCGCCGGGCATGCCGGCAGGCATGCCGCCGCCAGCCGACTCCTTCTTCGGAGCCTCCGCGATCATGGCTTCGGTGGTGACCAGCAGGCCGGCGACCGAGGCCGCATCCTGGAGAGCTGTGCGCACGACCTTGACCGGATCGACGATACCCATGGCGATCATGTCGCCATATTCGCCGGTCTGGGCATTGAAGCCGAAGGTCCGTTGTTCTCGAGGATCTTGCCGGCAACGATCGATGCTTCCGCACCGGCGTTGGCCGCGATCTGGCGAGCCGGGGCCTGCAGCGCGCGACGCACGATGCTGATGCCAGCGGTCTGGTTGGAGCGAGGGGGGCGGACGAGGATAGAGCGAAGAGCAAAATATTCTGGAATGAATATCCTGCGCCTCAACCAGTTTTGTAGGAAACCGCCCGCGAGGGTCCACGATCCGACGCTTTTGGCGTTCTTGCCGCGGTGGGTGGCGCATTTCTTCGCAATAAGTGCGGTCAGCTGGTAAGCGCTTTTCGACCTAAGCTCTAGGCCGACTTTCGTCTTTGTTTGGAATGTGAAATTATGTGAAATTGATGGCCGAGCAGTCGGCCGGAATCGACGGCCAGCCGAACAGTCTTGAGCTTTTTGCATTTCATCCCTAACCTGGAGTTGCATCGCCACAAGGAGCGCTCATGCTTCGGCAGGCACCTGCAGACCATGATCGGAATGTGGTCTTGAGACAATATTCTCCTCGGTCCGGGTAGCCTGTCGAAGCGAAATCTTCGACCAGTTGTTCCCGGAGCCCGATATCGTGATGAAATACCGAGACGTTAATTCAGGTCTTAAAGATGAAGTCCCTTGGTCGGACAGCCTGACCGCCTACGACAAGGAGCACTTCACGACCTACATGAGGTTTCTGGATGCGTCCGCCGACGATGCCAGCTATGAGGAGATGGCGCAGGTCATCCTCGGCATCGATCCGGCGGAAGAGCCGGTGCGCGCGCGGAAAGCAGCGCGAAGCCATCTCGATCGGGCGAACTGGATGATGACGACCGGTTACAAGGAGTTGTTCGCGTAAATGAGGGTGAACGGGCGGCGACACACGCTGCTTGTTCAGACGTGATCACGGCGTCCGCCACAAGAATGGCATGACATCCGGGCCTGCGGGATTGCAGGCTTCCGCTGACGTCTATTCATTGTCAAACTCCGCTCCTCGTACAGGCGGAAGATTCGCTGCGCCGATGCGTCTGTGAGTGGCCATGCAGGTCAGCGGCGGCCGCTCGTCATACCTGGCCGGTGCAGCAAGGCGGAGAAGATGAAGCCGTGTTCTGGTGGCGGGTCAAAGCCGGACGATGTCCAAATGGTTCTTCGTCGGGACCGTAGATATGCCACTGGGTGAGCCACCGGAGTAGCGGAGTCGGCTTGCTCGCCTATCGGGGACTTCTCGCCGCTACTTTCTCTTGAAATCGTCATCGCCCTGACAGCACACTTTGCTATGGTCGGCGGATGTCGATGAGGTGCCTGTTCACGCAAACCAGCTGTTCAGCAGGTCGGGAGAATCGAATGAACTCTGAGGCTTTCAGCAGCCGGTTTTTCGTGGGACGTGCAGGGTACATCGTGCAAGAGATTGTCAGTCTTGCGGACGCTGTCTATTTCCTCAATGAATGGCCACATGATCGCAGAGATCTGATCCACGAAGCCGCCCTCAAGGCGTGCTTTGATGCATACGATGGGCGAAAACCTGAGTGCGGCGCGCAACGCTTTTCCGGCTTTGCGAACCGGGCCGCCATCTTGGAAAATGCTGCCTCCGCCATGCAGTGGCTCGCTGCTGCAAGTCTTGCAGTGGAAAAGTGCGAGCCTAGGCGTCGGCGAGGCTAGCGCGGGGCCCTTCAAAAGGACATTCTGTCAACATTTCACAATCGCAGCAGAACCGGCTCGGCTCGGTAAAGAAGACGAACTGAGCCTGTTGACGCATGGTCGCCTTTGGGGGGCGGAGAGATGATCGGCTTGAGCAGATTTGAGAGGCCGGTCGTTGTTCGGGTTGGCCGCTACAGTTCAGAGCGTATCGTACTCGATGTCAATGAGGCGGCCGCTATCCTGCTGCGAGATCTTCATCGTGAGACCGAGAAACGGAGGGTAGCGATGGATGCCTGTCTGCAGGTATTGCGTGGTAAGGCTCATCCACCAGCTGCTCGAAGAGCTTTCGTGGCAGCCGCGCTCGAAGCAAAGATCCTGCGCTGCGATTAGATGCTCGACGCTGGCCCAAAGGATTCGTTTATCTTCGGGTCGGGACAACCGATGAGCACGGTGTGGTTCACCCTGTCACGGTGTTCCTTCAAGACGGGGCGCTTGTTTTCATGGACAGGCGAGCGCGCCCGAACTGGTTTCGCTAACTCATTAACCGGATTTTGTCCCTGCATTTCGCTCGGTTTCATCCCGCCAATGCTGATCTTGAATCTTCGTCCGCGCATCCGGCCGAACTACATTTCCGCTGTCGAACGCGCTGGCCTCTCGACGCTGAATGACCGCCAGAAGATCAACTATGAGATCTAACAGGACCGCCGCACTGGCAAGTCCTCTGCCGGTAGCCTCAGCAAAGCTGGCTGAAATTTTCTCCTGCGTCCCGGCAAGAGCGAATGAACGCGAGGTAAGGCGTGGTTTGGTCCCCCGCCTTTCCTATTCTGCGCAGATCATGCCGATAGCAGCTGCGCGCTCCAGAACGACCCTCGAGAGATAAAGTCAAGTTGCGACCTTCTTGCCGGTCCGCTTCGCCGGCGCCGGCGTTTCCGACTCTTTCGGTTTGCGGCCGAGACCCATGGTCTTGGCTAAGGCCGAGCGCGCAGCGGCGTAATTCGGCGCGACCATGGGATAGTCCGCCGGCAGGCCCCATTTGGCGCGATATTCGTCCGGCGTGAGGCCATAGTGGGTCGACAGATGGCGCTTTAGCGATTTGAACTTCTTTCCATCGTCAAGGCAGATGATGTAGTCCGCCATCACCGACTTCTTGATCGGAACAGCAGGCTTGAGAGCCTGCGGCTGTTCTGCGGAAACGCTGCCGGCCGTTCCTTTCAGTGCTGCATGTACTTGGCCGATCAGGGCGGGGAGATCGCCCACCGGGACCGGATTGTTCGAGACATAGGCTGAGACGACATCGGCGGTAAGCTCGATGAGGGCGTCGAGGTTGTGATCGGCTTCTTCCGTCATGAAATTCTCCGGTTGGCTTGAAGACAGCAGGCGAAGCCCCGCTACATAGTGATGGTTGTGGCTGAAGGCAATAAATGTCTCGGCAGCACAAGTATCGCCATAAGCTATTGCTAATAGGCGTTCCTCCCGGAAATCGTTTCGGCTGCCAGGCGCCGGAACCGATATGCAGCCACGCCATCTTGAGCTTTTGTAATTCCGAAAACAACGTGACGAAATTCCGCGCTACACGAAAATACGGCCAGGTGAACGAAACCTGGCATTCGTCGTTCGTCAGTGACATTGGCCCAACTGGTCCGGTCTATTCCCGGCGACTTCTACGGATGACTGTTTGTTTTTTTGCGAGCTGATCAGCCTTTCGCCGGCTTGGTCCGAGAATGAAGTCAAACATGGGTTGGGGCTGACCGAGCGCTGTCGCCTGCAAGGCTGCCGGGATCCGTGCCGCGGCTTCTGCGTATTCGGCGAGCGCTGCAGGTGATATGCCGAGCGCACGCTCGAAGGTATGATCCGCCGTGTTCAGCCGACGAAGGAGCGCCGCGGCGCGTGCGGCATGACGCATCGCCGCCGCCTGCTTGCCCTCGCGGATCTTCACGCCGGCCGCCGATAACAGGATCAATCCCTTGAAGAGCGTCCGAAGCGGAGCGCCTCGGGCTGCAACTTGCCACAGACCCTCCCACGCCTCATGGGCTTCCCAGTAATAACCATGGTTGAAGAGGTCGAGACCCCAAAGGAATATGTCTGCGTCCAGCGACGCCTCTGCCGCCAACGGCATGGCTTCGCTATTGTAGCTATGTCCCGCGGGGTCGCGCACGGGATGCGGTTGCCTGCCCGGCAGATACGCATAGGATGGAAAGCTCTTTTCCGGCAGCCAGCGCCGGCGCAACATCGAACCAATGGCCATCAAAGCCGTATAGCACACCGTGGCCCTGAACAGATGCTCAGTTCCGTACATAGCCGCCGCATCAGGAATGTCTTGGCAAATAGTTGTCAGCCAGTCAGATCTCACGAAGCTGCGAGGTTGCGTCGGCGGTCATCGGGCAGTTCATGCGGGCCCTCACTTCGCAGGCGGTCATATTGTAGCTCGGCAGTTAAACGGGGCCTTTCAATTTGTGTGGTTCATCCGCCGTTAGAGAATGACGGCACCCGGGGGTATGTTCTCCTCAGATCAGGCCAGGAAGGAAGATAGATGCCTGAGCAGGCTTCGCCGGACTTCGCGGTGATGCGCAGCCGAACTGCTCACCGAGGATGCAGATCACGCGTCTTCTTCCTCTTGAATCGTCATCGCCCTGACAGCACATTTCTGCAAATGGTCGGCGCGCGTCGATGCGGCCCGGGTCGTGCAAATTGGCTATGGAGCAGGTGGAGGGGAACGAATGAACGCTGAGGCTTTTAGCAGCCCCATTTTCGTGAAGCGAGCCAGCTATATCGTGCAAGAGATTGCCAGTCTTGCGGACGCTATCGATATTCTCAATGAGTGGCCCGAGGATCGCAGAGACCTGACCTACGAGACCGCCCTGAGGGCATGTTGTGATGCATATGCTGGGCACATACCGGTGGACGCTGCCAGAAATGCCTTTGTCGGCTTTGCAAAGCCAGTTGCGATATTGGAGGACCCAACCTCAGCCATGCAGTGGATCGCTGCGTGCAAGGCGGGCAGCGGAAAGGTGCAGGCGTAGGCTTCCACAAACTGTGCGACACTGGAGCAAGGCGACATTGTCGAGATCGAGCTAGCCAAATCCCGCGCCACCCGACATGAACCAGACAGCGTCATGACGATCTCTTGGACGCCAGCGACCAAGTTTAGCTGCGAGGGTGCAGCCGAATCTTTCGGCTAAGGAAATAAATGCGAGCGAGGCTGTCGCCGCTGGGTGTAGAGGGGGAGTGATGACCGGCTCGAGCAGATTTGAAAGGCCAGTCGTTGTTCAAGTTAGCCGTCACAGTTCGGAGCGTGTCGTGTTCGATGTCAATGACGCGTCCAACATCCTGCTGCGGCATCTCCATCGTCAGACCGCGAAGCGCAAGGCAGCAATGGACGCCTGTCTGCAGGTGTTGCGAGGTGAGGCTCATCCACCAGTCGCTCGGCGTGCTTTTGTGGCAGCCGCGCTCGAAGCAAAGATTCTGCGCAGCGATTGAGAGCTTGGACGCGCGCTCATGAATTTCGTTCATCTCGGCATGGCTGCAAGTTTGCCGCGCCTCGCGCGCACGCCGTCCACACGGAGGGAACTCGAGGATCTGCCGCCGTTGAGCCTGGGCTGGGCGGCAGAATATTGAAGCTGTCCCGAAGCACGGCCGCGGCGGGACATTTGCGGAGAGACCAGGGATCGTCATTTAGGACTATGATTGCTGTCTGCTTTGGCTAACCTGTCGAAGGAATATCCCACTGAAATAATGATGGAGTACCGAACTGCCATGAAAGTCGGAACGAAACCGGCAATCCAGGAAGAAGTGCCATGGTCCGACAGCCTGACCACCTACGATAAGCAGCACCACACGCTGTACCTGAGGTTCCTGGATGCGGCCGCTGATGATGCCAGCTATGAGGAGATGGCGCAGGAGATCCTCGGCATCGATCCGGTACAGGAACCGGAGCGCGCCCGCAAAGCCGCGCGAAGCCATCTTGATCGGGCGAACTGGATGGTGACGACAGGGTACAAGGAATTGTTCGCGGGATAACGGAGAATGGGCGGCAGCCCCCGCGCTCCCCAGCAGCAGAGTGGTCCAGGCGTCCACTAGCAAGGCGATCCGTTGCTTCCGCGATGGCCTTCCTGATCCGGCGCTGGATCTTGCACCATCAAACCCCCATCTCGCGCCGTTTCCTTGCCCAGAGATAACTCAACACCGAGACCGGAGCAACGGAGACGGCTCTTTCGTCGAGCCAGTTTAATTTGGAACATTATTTCTATGTTTAAGTCGATTATCTTGTTCAATAGCTCTGTTGACTCGCGATGAGACTTTCAACGCCGCGCGACATCCGCTGGCCGGATGTGACTTGCTGTCCCCTTCCAAGATCAATCAGGAGATCCCCATGAGCAATCCAGTCCTTGTCAACCAGACCATTCCTGACTCCGACGTTGTACCGCTGACCAGCCGTGTTGGAGCTGAAATCAGAGGCTTCCGCCTTGGCGGGGACCTTTCGGACGCAGCGATAGCAGCCATCAACCAACTTCTTCTAAAACACAAGGTGATCTTCTTCCGCGGCCAGGAGCATCTCGACGATGCGGAGCAGGAATTGTTCGCGCGGCGTCTCGGTGACCTTGTACCTCATCCCACGCAGGGACCGGCAGCCGGCACGGCCTCAATTCTCAATCTCGATTCCGGCCGTGGCGGTGGCAGGGCAGACCAGTGGCATACCGACGTGACTTTCGTCGATGCCTATCCGAAATTCTCGGTCCTACGTGGCGTCGTCATTCCGGCGGCGGGGGGCGACACGATCTGGTCCAACACGCACGCCGCGTACGAGAATCTGCCGGCGCCGCTCAAAATATTGGCGGACAATTTGTGGGCTATTCATAGCAATGCCTACGACTACGCGGCTGTGCGCCCGCGCGCCACAGCCGAAGAGAAGAAGCACTTCGAGGAAGTCTTCACATCGACGATCTACGAGACCGAGCATCCGGTCGTGCGCGTCCATCCGGAAACCGGGGAGAAGTCGCTGCTGCTCGGCAATTTCGTGCAGCGCCTCGTCGGCCTTTCCAAGAGCGATTCCGCCAAGCTCCATGAGGTGTTCCAGTCCTACGTCACTGCCCCGGAAAATACCGTGCGGTGGCGCTGGCAAGTAGTTGACGTCGCTATCTGGGACAACCGTGCTACCCAGCATTATGCGGTCAACGACTATGGCGACCAGCACCGGGTTGTGCGTCGCGCTACGGTTGACGGTGACGTTCCGGTCGGCGTCGACGGTCGCCGCAGTATAACCCATGTCAAGGCAGCTAAGCCGGCGGCGAAGGCAGCCTGACCGTCTGAACAGGGGAAAGATGATTAAACTTCGTATCGCCGCGGCCATATCGCGCGGCTTAACCGCCCCACAAAGCCTTATGATTTCCGAGAGGCAAGGCGAGTTGCTGGCTCGAGGCTTGGCCCGAAATCGAGATCCTGCAGCGTGGCGCATGGCTCGGGTCGCTGCTCGTGGCCTCGCCGCTGCGGTACAGGTCCCTCACCGCCCCACCATCTCGCCCGCCTGCACCTCGGATAGCGATCATTCACCGTTTGTTCATTATAATAGCGCACGATCATAACTGGACATGCTGGTAGCTCGTACATGCCTGAAGGCCCCGGCGCGCGACCCAGCGCAGGGGCCTTTTTACTTCCCCAAAATCCATTCCAGCAAAGCGGGCACTTCGCAGGATGTCGCAATCCCGCGCTTGCGATGATACGCCGTACACGTACAGCGAATTGCGCGAGTCAAACGAATTTCGGTTCCTCAAATATAGAATCGTCGACACCGATCCTGATGGATCGAGCCTCGACGTGTGCCGTCGAAGCCGACATTCGCGAGGTCGGCGGTCAACAACGATCGTGGTGATCGCCCGCATCTTTCGTATTCACATAATCACCGTCGGCCGCATCGGTGCCGAGCCCAGAAGTCGCTGTTCGTTTATGTCAGTTGGCAGTTTTCGCAGCGGACGTACGCCATGATATTAGTCTTGTCTTCCAAGCGCCGATTTGGCCGGGTAGGGTTTGCAAGGGGGGCGAACAACCGGATGAACGAACGGAATGATACTGGAAAAACTTCGCGCCTGTTGGGGGGTTAGCCCGACCGTCGATAGGAATGTCGCCCTGGTAGAAGGCTTTCTGAAGGGCAAGAGTTTCGCCGACCTGGCGCAGGAACATAGCCTGTCGAAATCGAGGGTGCGTCAAATCATCGAGAAGGCTGATCGGCTCGTGGGCGGCGGCATCCTGACCAAGGCTGAACCGTCCAAGGCCTCGCCTCGATCCGATTTCATGGTCGACTATCCGTATATCTGGAACCTGGCCGAGATGCACCGGCTCGGTAGCGTCACACCGCATCATTTCTTTGCGGAGTTGGAAAGCGCCGGATCGCTGGAGCGGCTGGTCGACAAGATGAAGCGGTTGCCGTGGCGCGCGCCAACGACACGTGAGCTGGCGCGCCTCGTATGGCAAAAGGAGAGGGGCGAGAGCCCATGGCCTGCAATGAAGCGATCAAAAGTTGTGATCGTGGAACCAAGCTGCCCGGTCGACCATCCAGATCGCGGTCTTCAATGCCAGCTCGCCTTGGAACCGGCCTTTCAGGAATTGGCTGAGCGGGCAGCGGAATCCGGCTGGACCGAGGACGAGATAGCCTACGCGCTCCTCGAGCTCGCCGGCTCGCGCCTCAAGAGCAACTCCGCCAATCGCGAGACTGAGAGGGCGATGGACCGGGCCAGGGCAACGAGATGAGCGGCACCTTCGAGAAGCTTCGCCTGACCCGATAGGAACGTCGCCGCGCCAATCAGTTTGGCGGTGAAGGCTGACCCCGGCCGAGTCGGGCAGGCGAGCGGCAGTGCTGAAATAAGGGCGTGAGAATCCATGGCGATCTTGCGCATGGCGAACTCCTTCAAGTGACTTGTTTTCATCAGCCTGCCAGAGGTGCCACCCGGCTTGGGTTCTTGATACGGCGGCTGTGTCAAGACGCTAGGGGCCACCTCGCGGCTAAGCCCGCAAAGCGGACCTTTTGTCGCAGTCGCAAAACGTGTCGAAGGTCTCGGGATATTTGCGACGAAAAAGCGGTCGTTGGCCATCAGCGCCCCGGCCAAATAAGGCGTGCTTGTTATTGACACTCTCGACACTGCGCGAGAAAGGGGCGCATCTTCGAGGCGCCCGAGTCCGCGACTGAGGCGGGCGCTCTTCCATATTTACGAAAGGAACACCCCTATGAGGATCGGAATGATCGGCGCTGGAAACATCGGCGCCACATTGGTGCGAATGCTTCGGCGCGTCCTCTCCTTAAAGCCGTCACCGGGCTT
>NZ_JBVVQD010000060.1:0-20383 GCF_055811755.1 Mesorhizobium sp. WSM4840 | reverse complement strand
GAGCCGGGTTGGCGGCGGCGGACACAAGAGCGCGATCAAGTCGCCGCCAGCTCCCCATTACTGGATCTGCCCATAAGACAGGAATTGTAGGCCACGCGGATCGCCCCGCAGGACCGGCAGCCCTCGACATGGCCGCCCAGTTCGGCGGTCCGGCACAACTCGATGGCGCTCATCGTACGGCGCTCGACGCGTCCGAGATGACCGTCATGAGCCTGCCGATACGCCTCGCCATGGCGGCGGAAGATATCCGCCACCTCCAGTCTCGCCGACATGGGCGGAACCGATCAGCCCGGCGGCACGACTTCGATGTTCAGCCGGTCGAGCGGGCTTGTCGTGCGCCGGATGAGGCCGTTCGAGACCTTGGTATAGCGCGCCGTCGAGGACAGATTGTTGTGGCCGAGCAGCACCTGGATAATGCGAATGTCGGTGCCGTTCTCCAGCAAATGCGTGGCGAAGCTGTGCCTGAGCGTGTGGACCGTCACACGCTTGTCGATGCCGGCGGCCGCACGCGCCGAGCGGCAGGCCGAATACAGCACCTGCACGTCGATGGGGCGATTTGCATCCCGGCCCGGAAACAGCCAGCCCTGTGGCTTCGCCAGCCGCCAGTAGACGCGCAGGATGCGCAGAAGCTGCGCCGACAACATCACGGTGCGGTCCTTGCCGCCCTTGCCGTGCTCGACCCGGATGACGCCGCGTTCGCTATCGATGTCGCTGACCTTCAGCCCGACGGTCTCCGAAGCGCGAAGGCCGGCGGCATAGGCCGTCGTCAAGGCGGTGCGCGTCTTCAGGCTCGGCACCGCCTCGAGAAAGCGGACAACCTCGTCGGCGCTGAGAACCACCGGCAGCGTGCGTGGAGCGCGGGCATAGGCGATCCGCTCGGGGATCTCGGCATGACCCAACGTCACGCCGTAAAAGAACCGCAGTGCGCACACCGTCTGGTTCAGCGCCGGCCACGAGATTCCGGTCGAGACCAGATGCACCTGGAAGGCGCGAACATCCTCCAGGTCAAGCCGGTCCGGGGATCGGCCACAGTAGCGGGAGAACTTCGCTACCGCGTGCACGTAGGATCGTTGCGTGGCCGGCGACAGATTGCGGATCGTCATGTCCTCGATCATGCGCCGGCGAAGCGGGCTCAACTCGGCCATCTCATTGCTCCTGTTCTCAAGGTTGCGCTTCAACAGCAGCAATCCTTCAAAACAGAAGCGTCATCCGCAAACCGGTGCACCAAATGCCGCGTCAGCGGCTTCGTTCAATCCTGATTGTAAACAGGCCTTAGTAGTTCTCGCCTGACATAGGGGTCCGGCTTAGATCCCTCTGTGCGACGCGCGTGCGAGTATAACGCATGCGCACAGGAGCATCGCTACCCCGTTTCGTCATGCATCGACCGGCAAGTCCAAGACCTACGTCAGGTGCTGGCAGGAGCCTTTCGCCGCGGCAGGCTTCGAGGGGCTGCTGCGCGACAAGACGCGGCCTTCGCCCCTCTCGGTCCAGAAGTGGCGGTACGCGTGGTGGCGCTGACGTTGCAGGACCGCCGGGCGAAACGACCCAATGGACCGCCGATATAATGGCGCAGGCCGCCGGCACCAGCGCCAGCGCCGTGCGTTGCATCTGGAAGACGCATTGGCTGCAACCACAACCGGTGGCGCAGTTCAAGCTCTCCAACGATCCGCAGTTCGTCGACAAGCTGTGCGACATCGTTGGCCTCTATGTCGATCCGCCGGCCCATGTGCCGACGAGACGAGATCCCATGGGAGTGGATAGCGACCGACGCTCTGGCAGAGTGAGGTCGCTGACACAGCCACTCTAGAGGCGACCATGCAAATTATCACTGACTGACCCCAAGCGCCGACCGCTATCCGCACCGATCTTGCCGCGATTTTCGTCTCGTTGGAACTTAGGCGATCGACGTGGCTGATTACATCTCTGTCGCCGGGCCGCGGAGAAAAGATGTCGAAGCATACGGTTCGTAGCGGCGATGTCGCTGGACTGGGGGGCGCGGTTCTCTCAGCTCAAGCACAAGGTGCGGGTCCGCACGCGCCCTCTGAAGCGAGCTGATGTCTTGATTGGCGGCACCAGCATGGCATCGCGCGGTCACTGCCACGCAGCCAAGAAGCGGGCTCGCAAAATCCAGTTCACGCGCGGTCGACCCGACCGGGTCCAACTCTACCGCGAGCTGATCGCAATCACCCGTGCGACCTTGGCCTATCTGGAGCCCTGTGGCACATCCAGGTTCGCCATTATCGGCCGCTGGTCGAACGGATCATCAGACAGAGCGAGCGGCGGGTGTTGGCCGCCGAGCCGGTGGCCGCCGGCGAGAAGTTGGTCAGCCTGTTCGAAGAGCATGCTGATATCATCGTCAAAGGCAGCCGCGATACCGAAAACGGCCACAAGCTCAACCTCACACGACAGGAGCGGCATGATCCTCGATCTGATGATCGAAGCAGGCAACTCAGCCGACAGCGACCGCTTGCTGCCGATGTTTTTGCGCCACTTCGCCCTCTATGGTCAGGTACCACGGCAGGCGGCCGCCAACGGTGGCTTCGCCACTCGCGCGAACCTGGCCACGGCGAAAGTATGGGCGTCTGAAAATCGAGGACATGGTCGAAGCAAGTGGGTCGATCGCACGCTGCGCAACTTCCGCGCCGGCATCAAGACCGGCATTTCATGCCTCAAGCGCGCTTACGGTTTGGTGCGTTGCACTTGGCGCGGCCTCGATCACTTCACGACCTACGTCTTGTCCTCGGTCGTGGCCTACAACCTCGTCATCTTCACCCGCCTCAAGCCGACCTGAACTGCCCCCGGGATCGCAGGTTTGCCCCGAGCTGACCCATGCGGCCGCCACCGAACGCGCCGGCGACACTATTTTGGCGACAAACAGCACTCTTCGGCCCTCCGCGCCTTCAAGCCGCTGTCAGCCAGCGCGCAACTCGTTGTAAACGCACTGAAATAGGCACGTTTATGAACGGAAACTAATTTAGACTAGCGCGGGATGACATTCCATTTTACGACGGGTCTTTGGATGGAGGGCTGGAGCTTCGTGATGACCGAAATGTTCTCATTACCGAGACCGGAATGGAGTGCTTGGCCAACGTCCCCTGCAACTGTTCGTCAAAAACTAATGCGGCCGGACGAGGCGTGCATTGGTGCTTTCGCTCTGGCAGCTCCTGCGGCAAATGAGAAACTGCCGGTGAATGAAATGTCAGACGCTTGATCGAAGACGCAAAACGCATACTTGAAAAACTGGCCCACGCGTCGAACTTCGATATGGCGGACTATATGGCTGCGCGAGGTCGATTACGCATTTGATGGAGCTCGCCGAAAAGCTGAAGGGCCGAGCGATGGCAGGAAGTCGCTTTGACCCCACCGGGCGGACGGTACTCAACAGCGTCAGGCCACAGATTCCCTTGGGTTTGCCGGCCATCTGAAAATGCGATAGCACCATCCGGGACATTATATTGGCGACCACGATGCCAAATAGCACATACTGGTGGACAGGGTTCTTACCCCACCTTCCTTCAAAATAGTCCCGCAAAAATCGAGCGAAGCAATTGCAGATAAAAGACGTCCTCCTCGCACCCGGCAGCGGTGGATTTTTCTATGACGACCAGGCTGCTATAAGGGCGGGAGCCTCGCAGGACGGCTTCATCTATCTCGGCGAACCACTAACGCCCGGTTTCACCTCTATGCGCGTTCCGGCGTCTTCGCTCAGCATTGGGCTTGTCCTTGTCGACGACACCGTCGTCTGGGGTGACATGATGAGTGTTCAATATTCTGGAGCCGGTGGACGCGATCCACTGTTTAACATCAAACAAATCTCGGATCTGACGGCGCGAATCATAGTACCTCGACTTCTCGAGGTTGATGCGTCTCGCTACCTTGAAGCCTGCCGAAAGGTTTTGAAGCCATTCGAACAAGAGCGGCTGCCTCTTGCGCTTGAGTACGGAGTCAGCCAGACGCTGCTTCGAGCCGCGGCCCACCTCCAGCGAGCCACCATGGCAGAGGTCGTATGCGCTGAATTTGACTTACCGCTGCCGACGCGCAGAGTCCCGATTTACTGCCAGAGCGGCGATGCTCGCGAAATCAACGTGGACAAAATGATCCTGAAGTCAGTGGATGTTCTTCCCCACGGCCTGATCAACTCGCGGCAGAAATTCGGCGTCGGCGGCGAGGCCTTTATGGAGTTCGTGAGGTGGGTTGCAACGCGCACGCGCCAAATCGGCCGCCCGGGGTATCATCCGGTGCTGCATTTCGATGTGTACGGCTGGATCGGCCAGGAAATCGGCCTGGAGCCGCAACGGATCGCTGACTTCATCTGCAAGGTCGCGGATACCGTTCCGGGTTTCACGCTCAACGTCGAGTCCCCTGCGGATTTTGGCTCCACAGAAGCTCAGATCGACAACTACGCCCAGATCGTATCGATTTTGGATGAAAGAGCTTCCAGCGCACGCATCGTCGTGGATGAGAGATGCAATACGCTTGAGGATATCAGGCTCTTTGCCAAAGCGAAAGCGACGCATCTCGTCCAAATCAAGACCCCCGATGTCGGCTCAATTGCCGACACAGCACGTGCCGTCCTCCTCTGCAAGGCGAACAAGGTGGGAGCTTATGTCGGAGGAAGTTGCACCGAGACGGATCTCTCCGCCCGGGCTTCGGTCCACGTATCGGTGGCGACGCAGGCCGACATGATGCTTGCAAAGCCCGGAATGGGTGTCGACGAGGCATTCTCAATTGTTGGGAATGAACAGAACCGGTTGCTTGCAATGCTGAACCGTCGTCGGGCTAAAACGGAAAACGTTGGGTGAAAGCGCGGTGTATCGCCATGCAGAATTGCCTTGAGGGGATCACTGTCGTTGCCGTGGAACAGGCGGTTGCCGCGCCCTACGCGTCGTCGCGCCTTGCGGACGCAGGCGCCCGGGTGATCAAGGTCGAGCGGCCCGAAGGGGACTTTGCCCGAAACTATGACAAGTTGGTGCAGGGGCAAAGCGCCTACTTCGTCTGGCTTAATCGGGGTAAGGAGTCAGTTTGCCTAGACCTCAGGTCGGAGGCGGACCGTGACATTCTGCAATCGCTCATCGCCGCTGCTGACGTCTTCATCCAAAACCTGAAGCCGGGCAGCATCGAAAAACTGGGTTTCGGGTCTGCTGATCTCCGTCGACGCTTTCCGCAGCTGATCACCTGCGATATCTCCGGGTTCGGGGAGGGGGGGCCGTTTTCCCATCTGAAGGCTTACGATCTTATCGTACAAGCCGAGACAGGTTTGTGTGCGATCACGGGAACGCAACACGGGCCGGCGCGGGTGGGAGTATCGGTTTGCGACATTTCGGCAGGCATGACGGCCCATAGTGCCATTCTTCAGGCGCTGTTCCATCGGGAGCGGACAGGTGAGGGCGCCCGCATACAAGTTTCGCTATTCGATGCTGTGGCCGACTGGATGAACGTACCTGTTCTGCAGCATGACCATAGCAGCTACGAGACGGTGCGCGCCGGCGTGAACCACCCGTCGCTGGCACCCTACGGTGCCTACCGTTGCGCCGATGGCAAGGACGTCATCTTCTCCGTTCAGAATGACCGGGAATGGGTGAACTTCTGCGACAAATTCCTCAAGCAGCCCGAGCTCACGCGCGAGCCCGGGTTTGCCGATAATATGGAGCGGCTCGGTAGCCGTGCTCGCCTCAATGAGATTGTCGAACGGCGTTTTTCTGAACTATCCAGCGAGGAAGCGATGCAGGAGCTTGAGGCGACTGGTCTGGCATACGGTCGTTTGAATGAGATTTCGGCTGTTTCACAGCATCCGCATGTTCGCAGAGTGCAGGTCCGCACACCTGAAGGGATTGTCGAGGCTATAGCGCCTGCGGCGATTTTCAACTCCGAGAGACCCTCGTTACGCCCTGTCCCGGCACTTGGCGCACATACGGAGGCTGTCCGCGAGGAGGTCCGAGCGCGCTTACGCCTAAGGGCTGCGTCCGCGTGAAGACTCCGTCGTCCCTTTTCGGTGACGCGCTCACAATTTACGAAACCATCGTTACTGTTGGCCTGGCCGGTCCAATTGGCCCCTAAGGAAGGTCACTTCACTGCCAAAGCACCCACGCAAATGGACAGAAGGAGCGTCCTTGTGAGCAGCGACATCGTTCCAGTCGTCCACAGCGCAGCCTCCATTCCTCGATGGAGATCCCTGCTCTTTGTTCCCGCCCACGTCTCCCGGTTCGTGGAGACAGCGTATGACCGCGGTGCAGATGGCATCATACTCGACCTCGAGGACTCGGTCCCGCAAGACCGGAAGGACCAGGCAAGGCTTCAACTTCCTGAATCCGTGACAAAAGTGGGTCGCAACGGTGCGTCGGTTTTGGTCCGCGTGAACCGTGGCCTGCGCGCGCTGGCTGCCGACCTTGAAGCAGCGGTCGTCGCAGGCGTCAAAGCGCTTGTCCTTCCCAAGGTAGAGTCTGCCGAGTGGGTGATGGAAGTCGCTGATGCCGTAACGGAACTTGAGCACGAAAGGAATCTCGACGCGGGAAGCGTTCGGTTCGTTGCCCAGATCGAAACTCCGGGGGCATTGACGAGACTCGCGGCAATAGCTTCGGCCCATCCACGGATGGCCGCGATGGCGCTTGGCCCGGAAGATTTCAGCGCGGCCGTTGGCGGGACACCAGGTCCGGAGCTTCTTCTAGGACCGAACCTTTCGGTCTTGTTCGCTGCCCGCGCGAGAGGTCTGCTGCCTCTGGGATTCGTTGGAAGTATCGGGGAGTTCTCGGACGCGCAGAAGTTCCGCGATGTCGTCATACAGGCAAGGCGGCTCGGTTTCGTCGGAGCGTTGGCAATTCATCCGACACAAGTTGCCATCCTGAATGAAGCCTTCTCGCCTAGCGCAGAGGAGTTCGAGTGGGCCCGGCGCGTGCTCGCGGCCGAAAGGGATGCTGCGGTAGAGGGTAGAGGTGCTTTTGCCTTGGACGGAAAGATGGTAGATGCCCCGGTTGTCCGGAGGGCCCGTGAAATCATCGCCATGGGTCCGAAAGCCGAGTTGGGCGTTTGAACGGCTGGTTTAGCCCAGACTCGGACGACACGACACGAAGGTCTCCACTTGCCTTGGCCGTGGATTGCCTCGGCGATTGCTGCAGCGCGGCACAATTATTGCTTTCTCGCCATCACTTTTCGAGATAGATAGGGGGAAGTTGGGGAAAGTGCCTCAGTTGGGCTCTTCAAGTCATGGAAATTAGGCAGTTAAAATACTTCGTCGGCGTAGTCGAAGCAGGCAGCTTCACGAAGGCCGCTGCGTTCCTCAATATTGCTCAGAGCGCTCTAAGCCTGCATGTGCGTCAGTTGGAGGAAGGCTTCGGCACTCAGCTGCTGATCCGCGACAGGACAATTGGATGCTGGTCGAGGCGGCATGGGCGGCTGCGCGCTCGCCCTGGTCCCGATCGCCCGCTTGCGGCCGCCACGGCGGCGAACGGCGAGCTTCTCCTCCCATAGAGCCGGAACAGCTTCTTATGGTTCACGACCAGGCCCTCCCGCCTCAGCATCACGAGAAGACGCCGGTAGCCGAACCGGCGATGCTCCTGCGCGATCGCCTTCATCCGCTCGCGAACCTTACGGTCGTCTGGTCGTAGCGAACAGTTTACGGCGACAGCCGATGGCTTTCGCCCGCCGTTCGCTCATCCCGAAGCCTTCCTTCAGGCGGGCGACGCCGGACCTTGGTTTCCTTTGCCACGTATACACAAGAACCAGTCGATATCGTTAAGGCGCGTACCCGCAATGTCGCCGGGCGCGCAGCCCGAGACGTGCAAGCAGTACAGGGATCGCCCGGAGCGGGTGCCCATTGACGTGGTGACGTCGCACGGCACGATGACCGTTCCATTTCCACCATGGAGATATAGCGCCGCAAGGCAGACAAGCGCCTTTTGCGGCACTGTCCGAACGCATGATCAAGCCGGCCCGGCCGGCTTCACGTCAGATTTTGCAATGACGCTTACGAAAAGCGTAAATAATGGAAAAAAAAATTCACAAATCTCTCCTTTCAAAACGCTCAGCCCTGCGCAAAAATCCGATGCACTGGTTTATGAAATGGAGACGAACCATGAACTGTGAAAGCAGTATTACCCTTCCTGAGCTTGAAAGATTGCCCGTATTTTAGCGATATGGTTCATCCGCTGGAGGGAAGTGACCGGGCAGTAGACGCGATTTGAGAGCTTCTTTCACTTGAACAGGGAAGATCAAGTTTTTAAACTCGTATGCGGCTATGGGCGGAGTACAAACCGATTGTCGGAAAAAGGAGCGCGGGTAACTGGACTGGATATCTCGCCAATCTTACTAAAAAGGCCGAAGTCGATGCGGCTGAACGTCGTGTAGATGTTGAGATGTTCTTGGCGATATGCGCTCACTTCCCTGGCGAGATCGGTTTGATGGGGCATTTCTATGGTTCACGACCTTTGGCTATTTCAATGAAGCGGATAATGAGAGAGTTCTTCATGAGCCGCTTCTTCACTTCGAAAGGGCGGGCGCCTCCTGATCGATCAGGACAATCGCTTCACATTCTTACACGACGAGTCGCCGACCTGCCGTGTTGTACAGCGTAACGATGATCTCAGAATCTACGTAATAAGTTATGATGCATTAACCGATCGTGAAAACATCGAAAGGATCGTCGTCCGTCATGGTGTTAGGCGGACGCGTCTTTCCATAAGATATTGAATATTTGCGCATATTGCGAAGCGCGAGCTTTGAGACTGTTACAGCATATGGGCGGAGGGAGTTCACGCCGATAGCCCGCGCCTCTTGGTTGTCGCGGTTAAATAATATAAGTGGGAGTTTAGATCCTAGTCACGCGCCGATGAGGCATAGGTTCTGTCGCCGAGCGTGCAGGATTACGGCCAAGGGATCACCTGTCTCGGCTGATAGTGGCGCTGGTGCGGGAACAACTTGATCTTCCCGGGATTGTCGGCAGCTACAGGAGCCGCCGTTCGGTCAGCGCATGATGACGGCGCTGCTATGCATGGCTACGCGAGCGGCATCTACCCGTCGCGGCGGATCGCCAGGGCGGCTTCTGAGCCGCGGAATGATGAACGTGGCGGGCCGATGCGCCGGACGTCCGCACCATCTGGGAGATCCGCAAACGGCATCTGAAGCCGCTAGTTGCGCTGTTCGAGCAGGTCTGGCAGCTTGCCGACAAGGCGGGATTGGTGAAGCTCGGGCACGTAGCGCTCGATCGCACCAAGATCAAGGCCAGCGTCCAAGCACAAAGCGATGAGTTACGAGCACATGCGCATGAAAAAGCGGGAAACGGAGCTCGACACCGAGATCGAACGCTGGCTCAAAGCCGCGGAGGCGGCCGATAGGGGGAGGACAAGCTGTACGGCAAGTAGCGCGGCAACAGCACTGCCAGCATAGGGTCGTCGAGAAGCAGAAGGCGCGGAGCTGGAAGCGCAAGCCAAGGCTGCCGTCGAAGAAGAGCGCCGCCGGGAAAAGGCGGAGGAGCAGCGCAAGGCAGAGGGCCGCAAGAAGAACGCCAAGATGCCGGCGCCACCGAAGACCGACCAGCCATCTCCACTGCCGCGCTCGGACCTGAAGCCAACCTCTTCCCAGCCCGCATTCTGCACAGTGCGACAAATTGACAGTGCCCACCGCCATTTATGTCCAACTGGTCGATGATCTCTTGCGGAGCTATTTAAGAAGGACTTGAGGCACTCTTACGTGTAGCCACACTCGTCCAAGGCGTAAGCTGATCTGGAGCAAGCATGAAATTGCTCGCGGTCGACTTCTACTGAAATTTCTAAAAGCGGTGTAATTTTAAATAGTATTAAGTCTGCGTAAAAGCATTGTACAGGCTTGACAACGTACATTCGCGAACATCGCCATATGAAAAACAAAAAGTTAACAACAATCAACTGTTATTTGCTGCGTGTCGCTGGTACATTCGGCGTCGAGAATATGGACTGATCCATCTCGGCCAGGGTTCTTTTCTCTCCTGGGAAACGTTGGCTTTATTGGAGCGTTTCGATGCAGGACGGCAGCAGCCAGTCAAGAAATCGTCCCTGATCCGATCGGACGGATCAACCCGAGGGGTGCACATATGTTCACGCCACAGGACGTCCACTGAGCGACTATCAGATATGCCCTACCAACTCGGATGCATGGAAAACTTCATTGTTAAAATGGCTGTAAATACATGAAGTTCATATGGAAACAAGTCAAAGTTAGAGATTTGAAGTGGATTGAGAAATGGAACAATCTTCTGGTAAAGCCAAAGCACTGCTCAAGGTCATAAAGATTTCACTTGATCCGTCGTATCGGATAATTTGTTTCCCTCACGGAGGGGGCGGCGTACAGTCGTTCCGTACTTGGTCTGACTATCTCCCCGACGACGTTGAGCTTATTTGCCTGGATCTTCCCGGGCGCCGCAAACGGACAGCGGAGGCCGCCATCCGCAGCATGGACGTACTGGTACCCATGGTGATTGAGGCGCTCCAGGCCTACAGCGATAGGCCTTTTGTTTTCTTCGGTCATAGCGCAGGTGCGCTCGTGGCTTACGAGATCGCCCGCTCACTGGAGGAGGTCGGTCGGCCATCTCCCTTCCATGTTGTCGTGTCTGCTCACAAGCCGGCGGATGTGCCGGCGGATGAGCCGCCCATGTATAGATATACGGACGACAAGTTAACAGATGTGATCCGTATCCTTGGCATGGTCCCAAAGGAAGCGCTGGCAAATGAGGTACTCCTCCAAGACTTTATTTTGCCGCCGCTGCGGGCTGACTTCGAACTTGTGGAGACATACGACCGAAGCTTGCCAACGCCTATCGGCGCGGCAATAACCGCGATGGGGGGAGTTCAGGACGAAACGATCACTGCCAATGGCCTGGACGAATGGGGGCGACTTACGACGTCGCGCTTTGCCCGGATTATGTTTGATAGTGATCACTTTTTCCCTTATTCCGTGACGGAGGAGGTGGTGTCTAGCCTCTTGCGCGAAGTGGACGAGGTGAAGGGACAACTTCCAGTTTCCATCCAACACGGCGAAACCCTCCCTTATACCAATCTAACTTTGCATGAGCAATTCCGCAAGCAAGCGGCTCTCGCCCCCGACAATCCTGCCATCGTGTCAGAGGCCGCGATCATCACATATCGTGAACTCGATGACCTGAGCGAGATTCTATCCAGGCACCTCCTCGGACGTGGTCAGAGCCGAGGTTCGCGCGTCGGTATCCTGATGGATACTTCGCCTGAATACGCTGTCGCGTTGTTCGGTATTCTTAAGACAGGGGCCGCTTGCGTCGTGCTTGACAAGGCGCAGCCCACGGCTGCGCTGGAGCGAATACTTGAGAAGGCAAGTGTTGAAATAGTGATCACGAACAACCGTTTCGCAGCCAAGCTTCCGCCTGACTGGTCTGGTATTGCGCTGTCGCTTGACGAGGGTTGGGAAGCACAACCCGGCAAGGCCAGTCCGGCCAATCCCCAAGCGGTGGACCTCGATGCCCCGGCCCAGATTGTATTTTCGTCTGGCACTACTGGTGAACCAAAAGGGGTGGTCTTGTCTCACCGAAGCATTGTATCCTCTCACCAGTGGCGCTATTGCGTGCTGCCATATGCGCCTGATGAACGCGACGCGGTCAATCTCTTCTTGATCGGGGAGATAATGCGCGCGATCCTCGCCGGGATTCCAGCCTATCTGATCCCTGACGACGTTATCTACGATCCGCCTCAACTAGTCGACTACTTGGAACGAAATCGAATTTCGAGAATATTACTAACCCCTTCACTGTTGGATGTGCTTCTCGGCAGCGGCTTACTCGACGTCCCCTCCCGCCTTCCAGATCTTCGATTGATCGTCCTATCAGGCGAGGTACTAACAGCAGCGTTGCTTGCGGGTGTGAGGGATGCGCTGCCGCACGTCAAAATCATCAATTACTATGGCGCAGCGGAGGCACATGATATCGCATATGTTGACTTGAGCGATATCGATCCTGCGACAATACAAAAGGTTGTGCCGGTCGGTCCGGCTCAACACAATGTCAGTGTCTATATCCTCGGAGAGCAACGCGATCCCGTCCCACTGGGCTTCTTGGGCGAGGTCTTCGTCGGCGGGGATGTCTTGGCTCATGGATATCTCGACAGCCCGGAGATGACAAGGGAAAGGTTCTTTCCCGACCCGTTCAGCGCTGATGGCAGGATGGTCCGCACTGGCGATCTTGGCCGCATGCTGCCCGGGGGTCAGTTGGAGATTATCGGGCGCTGCGCTTTCATGGTGAAAATCCGAGGATATAGCGTCGTCCCAGCGTCTGTAGAAGCCGCATTGCTGCGGCACTCCGGGGTCTGCTCCGCCGTCGTATTGCCAGAGCTCGATGCGACGACCGGCCAGCCGGATCGACTGATCGCCTATGTAGTCTTGCAGAACGGGTGCAAGGGTTGGGAGACGGCTTTGCGGGGGCATTTGAAGTCTGAGTTGCCGCACTACGCGATTCCGTCAGAGTTCATCGCTCTGAGGGAATTGCCCATTGCAGCCAACGGGAAACTTGATCGATCGCGCCTCCGCGATCTCGCGAAAGAGACGTGCGCTCCAGTGAGAGGTGCTGACGAGGTAGAATCGGCGCTTCTCGCAAGTTGGCGCGACCTGCTCCAGGCTGAGGCTGCCGATCCAGACGACAACTTTTTCGACTGTGGTGGGCACTCCCTCCTGGCTGCGCGCCTATGTACGCAGCTTCGCAAAAGTCTGAAGGTGGACCTGCGCGTAGTGGAGGTCTTCCTCAATCCTACATTTAAAGAACTCGCGGCTCTTCTTCGTAAGCGTGGCGACGAGCAGGTGCCCCCCAAAAGCTGGAGCCTCCCCAAATCACCGCCAGTCTCGACAGACAGGATGCATGTTAAGACATTCGATGGGCGACGCACTCTCGGGATAGACATTGCGGTGATTGGGATGGCCGCGCGTTTCCCTGGCGCGGAGACAATCGATGCGCTCTGGGAAAACCTCTGCCAAGGGGTGTGTTCGATCGCCCCGCTCTCCGCGCAGGAGCTCAAGGCCCGGGGTGTTCCGGAGGATGTCCTGGAGCGCGCCGATTATGTGCGCGTGGGCGCCCATCTCAACGATGTGGAACTTTTCGATCCGGATTTCTGGAATCTTTCGAGGCGCGAGGCAACATTGATGGACCCGCAGCATCGCCTATTTCTCGAATGCTGCTGGAAGGCACTCGAGGCGGCCGGATATGCGCCAACCCAGCATGAGGGCCGAACCGGAGTGTTCGCAGGTTCTTCTTCCCCCCTCTATCTACAGCACCATTTAAAAGGCGGCGGCCTCATCGATCCCACCAACGCGCCGCTCGCTTTCCTGACGGAGCTCGGCAACGAGAAGGACTACCTTGCTTCGCGCGTGTCCTACATGCTGAACCTCAATGGCCCAAGCATTGCGGTGCAAACCTCATGCTCAACTGGGTTGGTGGCGATCGCGGTCGCCGCTCAGTCGCTCGCGGCCGGCTATTGCGACATGGCGCTGGCAGGCGGCTCGAGTATCACCTTCCCTCAAGCGGGGTATCAGTTCGTCAACGACTTCATTAATTCTTCGGACGGCGTGTGCCGAGCCTTTGATGCCGATGCCAGTGGCATTGTGCTCGGAGATGGCGTAGGGGTCGTCGTTCTCAAGCGCCTTGAAGACGCGCTTGCGGCGGACGATCCGATCCACGCGGTGGTAAAAGGATGTGCCATTAACAACGATGGCCGCGCCAAATCGTCCTTCTCGGCGCCTAGCGTGCGAGGCCAGGCCGAAGTTGTGCGCCAAGCACTTGCCTCCGCGGCGCTCGGCCCTGAAGATGTGGAATATATCGAAACCCATGGGACCGGCACCAAGGTTGGCGACCCGATCGAGGTCCGCGCTCTGGCAGAGGTTTTCGCGGGGCAAGAGAAAACGGGCAACGCCTGTGCGCTCGGGTCAATTAAACCGAATATCGGCCATGCCAACATCGCCTCAGGGGTCGCGAGCTTTATCAAGACAACGCTCACCCTTCAGCACGGAGTAATCCCCGCGACCATCAAAATCAACCGGCTGAACGAGGATCTGGGTCTGGAAGACACGCCCTTCTTCATCAATGAGCAGCTTAGATCCTGGCCCCGTCGGCCAGGACACTTGCGAACTGCCGGCGTCACTGGCCTCGGTATCGGCGGAACCAATTGCCACGTCGTGCTGCAGGAATGGGACAGCGACAACGCAAGGGCTTGGCCCGGATCGATCGCACGGGGATCTCACGCCCTTTGCCTATCTGCAAAGACCCCATCGGCGCTAAGCCGGGCCTGCCGGAATCTAGCCGCGTTCCTGCGGCGTAACCGCGATATAGATCTTGGTGACGTCGCTCACACGTTACGTGTGGCGAGATGCCAGTTCGAGCATCGAACAGCCGTTGTGGCGCGCAACTTAGATATGGCCATCGCGAAGTTAGAAGAAGAGGGGGATCGTACGGCGGATCGAACCCTTTCCTCATCGTCGATTGGGTTCATGCTGCCGGGCTGCGGAGTGCAGCACACGCGAATGTTCAAGGATCTGTTCGATCACGTGCCGGACTTCCGCAATGCTTTCCTGACTTGTGCGGCCGCTAGTCGCCCGGTTCTGGATCGTGACCTGGAGGCGGTGATGTTTGGAGAAGACGACGGATACGCAACTGCTTCCTTCGAAGAAATCAGTGTAATGATTTTCTCAGTGCAATACGCCCTGGCGCGTTTGCTGGAACTGTGTGGTGTGCGTCCCGATTATCTGGTCGGACACAGCATGAGCGAATACGTCGTGGCCACCCTAGCGGGCATACTGAAACTTGAAGATGCTATTCGGCTGACGGTTGTTCGTAGCCGAGCGATGGTGAATCTTGGTATCGACGGAGCGATGCTTGCGGCCAGATGCGGCCTCAACCAAGCCGAGCGTATCCTCTTGGAGGGCGCTTGGCGTGATCGAGTTGAAGCTGGCGAGATCTGCGTTGGCGTCGTGAACTCAAAAGCCGAGGTAGTGTTCACAGGCAAGCGGGAACTTGTGGAAAGTCTTCAGGGGAGGCTCGAACAAGCAAAGATACCCAACCACCTCCTTAATGCAGCTGGCGTCGCTAGCCATTCTCCGCTGATGAAACCAGCGGCTGATATCATCGACGCGCAGGTCCGCATCCGTGAGAAACGGCTGCCGGATATGGCCATTGCTCTGAATTCAGGATCCCTGCATGGGGCGAAAGCGCCCTTACCGGAGAGCCATTGGAGTAGGCAAGCAACCGAGATAATCCGATTCGATCGCTCTCTCGAGGCCATGGTCGCGGCTGGTGTGACTGCACTGGTTGACCTCGGCCCCTCGCGCAATCTGGCGCGTTTCGCACATAGCGCGATCAATCCGGAGGATGGCAAGACCAGAATCCCGGCGATTGTTCCAGCCGCGCGCGACGAGAACGACGGAGAGTCTACTGACCGCCATGTCCTTCTGGAATGCCTCGGGGCACTCTGGGCCGCGGGTGTTGCGGTGGATTGGAAACGGGCCAGTGATCAATTGGAACCGTTCAGTACCCGCCGGCGCGTTCCCCTTCCAACGTACTCATTTGACGGTCACCGTTGTTGGCCGGACGATCAGCCTGCGGACCCGAAGCTTCCGCGGCAGCCTAGCGAGCGAGAACGGCACAGGGGGGAAGTGTTCACCTATGCGCAGACTTGGACAGAGAAAATGCTGCCCCGCGCGGTCCCCGCTGGCGGCAGTACAAAGGCGCTACGTTGGCTTCTGCTCGCCGACCGTCCGTTTGGGGCGGCGGAGCACGCGGGAGACGTACTGGCAAACAGCATCACACGGCACCTGGAGGGTGCAGGCCACGAAGTTGTCCGTGTTTGCCGTCGAGCCAAGCCCTCAAACTCGTCCCTGAAAATCAAGGGGTCCACAATCTTCATTGATCCCAACCGGGAAGGCCTGAAGGCGCTCTTCGATGCCGAAGTTGCTTCGGAGCGTCTCGCTGACCGCATTGTCTGCCTCTGGCACCTGAGCGGTTCCGCGGACGCGTGCGAAGATTCAGGCACGGTCCAGACCCATCTTTTGCGAAGCTACGACGCCATACTCGATTTGGCGCGAGTACTTTCTACGCTGGCGCTCCAGGCTCCGGTCGATCTCTGGATCGTTGCTGACAGGATGGTTCAGGTCGGCGAGGAACCTGTAGATCCCGAAAAAGCGTGCGTCTTCGGTCCCGCCATCGTGCTACCGCAGGAAAACCCAATGGTCGATTGTCGGGTTGTTGACCTGAACGTCGACGACCTGCGGGTCATCGATTTGCTCGTTGCTGAAATCGAGCGTGATGAGCCTGGCCCCGATGCCATCGTCGCGCTCCGCGGGAACCGGCGATGGGTCCCGCATTTTCCCGAGTTGGTCCTCGCCGAACAAACTCCCGCAGGAGGGGAGGTCCTCCGATCGGAAGGCGTCTATCTGATCACAGGAGTTCTCGGAAAGATTGGTCTTTCCTTGACTGAACATCTCGTAACCCTTGGGGCCACGGTCGTCGTGATAACCTGCAGTGCGGTACCCGACACTTTGGATGGCAAGTCTCCGGATCTCGATGACAATGGCTGGATGCGCCGATTGGCTGCGCTTGACGGCGCAAAGGGTCAGGTGAATCTTCGTCAGGCCGACATATCCGATTTCGACAGCCTGTCCGGCGCGCTCGACACAACGGTTCGGGAATTCGGGCGGATCGACGGGATCTTTCACGCCGCCGGACTGACCGATGTGAAGTTCCTTTCAGAGATGAAGGACATGACCTCTGCCAGTGAGTTCGCCTCCAAAGTCGTGGGGACACGCAACCTTTACGGTGCGATCCAGCGGATACAGTTGGTGCATGCGCAATCACCGGAGTTCGTGTTCCTTTTCTCGTCCCTTGCGTCCATCCTCGGCGGACCGGCGATGGCCGCCCACGCGGCGGCCAACAGGTTCATGGACGCCTTTGCACGCCAGGTGCAGGGCAAACTCGGTGTCCGGTGGATCAGTTCCAACTGGGATGACTGGCATTCCTCCTACGATGAGCAAGTGACTGCCGCGTACCAGACATGTCAGGCGAAGGATTTGGCGCTCAGTTCCGACGAGGGGATCGACGTCATCAAGCGCATACTGGCAACCGTTGACAACGGCCAGGTTATTGTAACGACGCGACCCTTGCCTCTACGCATGAGGCAATGGGTCGACCAAGTCCGGACAATCACGCCCGATGAGCAGCCGGACGAAGAGAAAAAATCTCCGCCCGAAGAAGTCAGAACAAGCAAGGATACCACGTTGAGGCATGGCGATCCAAGGAGCCTTTTCCTTGATGAAGTCAAAACTCTTCTCGGTGCCAAAGAAATAGGATTGGATGACAACTTCTTCGATGTTGGCGGAGACAGCCTTCTCGCCGCAGAACTGCAAGCTCATTTGAAGAAAAGCGATCGCTGGAGGTCACCGCAATTGGATGAGATAATTGAGGCGGCGACGTTCGGCGACCTATATGAGCGAATATGCACACGTAACTACCCGTCGCAATAACCACAGCGCAAAGAACGGGAGGATCATACCTTCTGATGCTATCCCTCACATCCGGGAGGACGATGCGGCTGCTCGATTCCCAATTGGAAGATGATTGCGGTGCGGTGGACATATCGACATATCGCGGGAAGGGCTGCTGTGACGACGAACGGAATCCCACCGGCGAGTTCCAGCCATCGCCGAAGGATCCTGGTGATCAAATCAAGCTTCACAGGGACCATTCTAGCCTCTGGAACGTTAAGTGACCGTCCGAAAAGGTCGAAAGACTTAATCGCGGATCGGATAACTAGTGTTCTGACGTCTTACGCAGCTGTCAGTGTGATGGCTGAAGCGATCCGAATCACGACATATGCCCACAACTAAGTCTGCGTGCCCCTACTAAGAGCGACAGAGCGCTGCAGCTAGTTCCCAGCGGTCTCCATGCATCGGGAACTGTTTGCCTTATCTAGCCAGCCGATTCCATTTCCGGAACGGAAAACAGGAGAAGCGGTATACATTGCGTGAGATTCCCATCCGGAAACCTCAAAGGCTGCCAATAGGTGGATATTATAAGGTTTGATCAACAGAACATCCTCGTCGGCATTCGTCCGATAGAACGCGTCGATGAGGCAGCTTTGTTCGCTTCCGAAGTTGCTGCGTTGGGACGAGCTGTTCCCAAAGTCCGTCGCCAAAGCGGTGCGGCAAGAATTATCGCCCGAACACTCCTAGGTAAACTAGGATTTCCACCGATGCCTATCTTAAAGACGCAATCTGGTGTTCCGAACTGGCCAGCCGGCATTGTTGGCTCTTTGGCCCATCACGATACAATAGCCGCCGCCGCTATAGCAGAGAAAAAGATCATCGGAGCGCTGGGTATCGACATTGAACACAATGAACCTCTTCCGGACGGTTTAATTGAGTTGGTAGCAACTTCTAGAGAGCAAAGCATATACGACTTACGTATGCTCCAGCGGAGAGACCTGTTCGTTCTTAAGGAGGCCGTCTATAAGGCGTGTTTCCCACTATGCAACGAAACTCTTGAATTTCAGGACGTCGAGATTGACATCAAGTCCAACACAGCATACGTACCAAAGGTAAATTATACTTTTTCAATTGAGCTATGCAACTCTGAAAACGTTGTCGGTTTGGCCTATCTAAAAAGATTTGATCAAAGATAGATTTGAGTTAACTTGGTGAATCCTGCCGCTGGCGCAAGGTTGGAAAGGTTAGCGTTCTTCAGCGGGCCACGATTTGCCGCTTTTGGGGGGCTGGCTCCTGATCCACCGCAGCTGAGAGAAACCGGAGAATGGCCCTAATATCTGTCATTCTGCATCGCATGTGGAGTGATGCAACAGAATTCAAACTGAATTCCGCTTCGGCAAGGCACCCGGCCGCGTATTGGCATGAAATAGGGATAACGGACCAACGAAGGAGGAGTTGATTCCGCCCGAAAGGGCGTGATCCGGATCGTTCCCGTGGGGACGATGGGCAAGGTGATCTCGTTAGCAGGCACGATCCTAGAGCGGGATCGGGAATTTGGACAGGGGCTATAATTGGAATTTCTGCCAAAACACGGCATAGAAGCCGGGAACAGGAGAGACCATGACGAACCCCCCCGCCGTAATCACAGCCCTGAGTTCAAGACGAAAGTTGCGCTTGCTGCAATCGGCGGCGAGCGGACCCTTATCGAGGTGTCGCAGCTATTCGATGTGCATCCCAACCAGATCAAGGCAATGGAAGGACCTCCTCCTGGAAAGAGCAGTTGGGGTGTTTGGCGGAATGCGAAGGCCGAACCGGCGGCACCGATTGTGGACGTTGACCTGATGTGGTGGACGGCCTCCGCTCCCGGCATCGCAATGTGCCAAAGTGTGGCTGTCGAAGGTCACATGAGGGAGAGCCGTCTATGGAGAAGGTTAGCACAATCGGTCTGGATGTCGCCAAGCACGTCTTTCAGGTGCACGGCGTGGACGCGGAGGGCGCGGTGGTTGTGCGCCGAAAGTTGCGTCGCGACGATGTCGTCGCATTCTTTGCGTCTTTGCCGGCATGCCCGATCGGCATTGAAGCCTGCGCGACGAGCCATCACTGGGCCCGCGTTCTCATGGGGCTGGGTACCGCCGGAAGGTGGAGTTTCCCGGCCCTAACACACCTCTTGGCCTCAGCATCATCATGTGAGTGAGCCTGGGGTCAAACATCTAGGTAAGTAGTAGCGCATCCAAAGCATTATGCGGTTTTCAAGCTGGTGCCGCTTGAACAGGTAACTTGATTCATTATCGGCACACGATGATAAGAAAAATTGCACCTAATTCTCAAATAAATTTACAGAATGTTTGCGAACGCAAATCGTCGGCAGTGGTATGTTCACTACAACGTCTGAGGTCAGGCACGGCAGATGCCGATTTACGCTGGGACCGCCGCATAACTCGCAACGCGGGAGTCAAAAGCCATGGCAAGAAGAGCGCTCATCCTGGTTGAAAGCGCAAGGAGCAACGGTCCTCTATACGTACAAGCGGCCCAGCGTCTTGGTCTTCATCCAATTACCCTGTCGGCTGATCCAGCTCAGTACGATTATCTTGCGGCGGAAACCATTGATGCTCTCCGCGTCGATACAGACGATCTTGATGCGCTGATCCACGAATGTTCTCGGTTGCGTGAAACCTTTGACATTGCCGGCATTACGTCCACGACGGAGTATGTGACAGCTGGCAAGGTCTGCCGGCATTTCGATCTACCGGGACCGAACCCTGATTTCGATTGAACGATGCTGCGACAAGTACACTCAACGTCAGTTCCTCGCGGAGGCGGGCGTTCCCAACTCCGCTTATCGCTTGGCTTCCAACGCCCGCGGTTGGGCTCATCGAGCGCATGGGCGCCAGCGTCGCCACACCTGCCGAGGCACGGGCAATCCTCGGAGTTAAGA
>NZ_JBVVQD010000059.1:0-21219 GCF_055811755.1 Mesorhizobium sp. WSM4840 | reverse complement strand
ATCAAGTACGGAGCGGGAACGATCGAGCGGGATTGTCCGATCGAACTCGAAGTTACCTTTTGCGTTCAGGGAGTAATATCACCGCTGCTCGCCAACATTGCGCTCAGCGCGATTGAGGAGAGATATAAACGGTGGGTGCATCCTGATCTGACGGGGAGGTCTTCACGACAATCGATACTCTCGGCGGCATCGGGTAGACGTATGTGGGATCGCAAAGCAGGGCACTGCGTGTGTTTCCCCGTACGCTATGCGGACGACTTTGTGGTGCTGGTCTCCGGTACGCAGGAAGAGGCTATTGCGGAGAAATCCGCGCTGGCAAAATACCTGCAGGAGACGACAGGCCTCGAGCTGTCACCGGAAAAGACGAAGATCACAGCAATGACGGACGGGTTCGAGTTCCTCGGGTTCCGCTTCGTCATGAAATGGGACAGACGCTACGGATATTGTGCACGTGTACAAATCCCCAAGGCCAAGTCCCACGATCTCCGTCACAACGTCAAGGAGTGCACCGGGCGCACCAGCGCCAGAGGCACCCTTGGTGCAAAGCTTCAGGAGCTTAATCCCATCCTGCGCGGATGGGCGAATTACTTCCGTTTCTGCTACGGAGCCAGCAACGTGTTCACCAGCCTCGACTGGTACACCGGGGATCGGCTCTGGCGCTGGCAGCGGAAAGTTCGCCCAAACGCCAACGCGAGCGAAGTCGCAAAAGGCCGACAACGCAGCAGTCGCCGTCCGACGGTGAGACTGTGGCGCGATGGGTCCGTCGAGCAATATATGCTCGCATGGACTCCCGTCTGCCGGTTTCGTCTGGCGTGGATGGGAACGCCAAACTTCGCCATATCTTCTGGCGAGCCGGATGCATAACGAAAGGTGCACGTCCGGTTCTGCGAGGGGTGGTGAGAAACGGACCGCCGCAATGCGGCACCGCGCTTGCCACCTACTCTACATGTCACGGTGTTTCGGGACGATATCGGCGAGCCGGTGACCATCGAGGAACTCGACGCGCTGGGTGGAAAAAAGCGCCGGGCGCGCCTCGATGCGATCAAGGACGCTTGCCAAGCCTACATCAACGGCCCGCTGCGTGCTGAGTTGACCGTGATTCTGCAGAACCGACTCCTGGCCGCCGGCCTCGATGCCGACGCGGCACGGGTGGAAGCCGACGACGACGATCCCGACGGGCAGACGCTGCTGATCTGGTATCCCGCGGCGACGCCGCGATCGGATTATGTGCGGGCGGCGATCAAGATCGAGTCGGGAGCGAAATCGGCGCTCGACCCGAACCGCGAGGTGCCGATCAAACCCTATGTCGACGAGGATCTGCCGGCGCTCGACCTGACCGTGCCGGCCGTGCGCACGGTCGATCCCGAACGCACCTTTTGGGACAAGGTGGTCATCCTCCACGGGCTGCGGCGCTGGTTCGACAAGCGCGGAGAGTTGCGTGGGGGCGGCCAACGCGTGTCCCGTCACTATTATGACCTGCACCAGCTCGCCGCGACGCCGGTCGGCGCCGCCGCCATGGCTGAGACGGCGCTCGGCGCGGACTGCGTCGCGCACGCGCGGATGTTCTTCAATCGACCGGACTTTGATCTCGCGAGTGCCGCGCCCGGTTCTTTCGCGCTTGCACCGCATGACGCGATGATCGAGCAGTTGCACGTGGACTACAGAGCCATGCAAGGCATGATCTTCGGCGACCCTCCAAACCTCGAGGCCGTGCTCGACAGCATCGCCTCGCTCGAGACGCGTCTGAATAATAAGCGGGCTAACGAAAGCGGGGCGGCGCGGTGAAGCAGTTGGAGGAAGCTGTCGGCACGAAGCATGAGGCAGAGACGCGCCGCGAGGGCGAAGTGGCGATAACGCCGCTGCGCAAGCGGCGTCTCAGCGGCGAGCTTTACGAGCGTGACCCGAAGGTAGAAGCGCTCATCGCCGAACTGGCGGTCCTGCCGCGTGACGAGTTGATTGCCAGGGCTGCAATCACGAAGCGCTCCGACCCAGGCTACGTCCCAAGTGAATGTCTGGTGTATTTCATTCGCGCGAGCCGTCGTGACAATAACGAGGTGAGGTTTGAGCGCCTCTATCGGATACTGATTGAACGGGTGCTGCGCAGTTTGCCCAGGGCGGAAAGCTCTGATGGGAAAAATGAATCGCTGACGCGTGGGGTCGTGCGTGACAACGTGTTCGGCCGTTTCGTAGAGCTGCTTTCGGCGGATCGCGCCACCTATGTCGAAAAGCTCGACTACTTTGAAGTGCGCTTCGACGGCGCGGTCGCCAGCCTGCGGCGCGACGCGCAGGAGCAGGCCTGGCGTAACGAGAACCGTTCCCAGCCTCTCGCATATGACGAAGACAGCGGCGAGCTGTCCCCCGAGGTGGAGGCGGCCGCGGGGGCCTACGATCCTTTCGCCACGTCGGATTTTGACGATCCGGCTTACCGGTTGCGCCTGGATGCAGCGATTGAGGCTCTACCGACAGAACAAAGCAGGATCATTCACATGCTCAGACAAGGCTTCCCCATCGACTCGAAGGAGCCGGACCTCATGACCATCGCCAAAGCCTTAGGCCGCTCCGAAAAGACCGTCCGGACCTACCGCGACAAGGCCTTCGCCGCCCTGCGAGCCGCCATGGCCGACGGAGAAGAGCGGTGAGCCCCGCCGGCGAACGTCCATCCCGCGAGTCCGTGCTCGACGCGTTCGCGGTCGAGAGCGAGCGTGGCCGCTCGACCTTGGAACGCTATCTGCGGCTTTACCCGGAGTATGCGGCGGAGCTCATCGACCTCTCGCGCGAACTCGGCCGCGAGGCCTACGAGAACACCGCGCCGCTTTCTGCTGCCGATCAGGCTTTGATCGATGCGGCCTGGACCCGACACGCGACGGCCATGCCGACGGCAGCAGCCGACCCTTTCGGGGCGCTGACGGTCGATGACTGGCGCGTGGTCGCCCGGCGTCTGGACGTGCCCCGGCAGGTCGTGACCGCGCTGCGCGAACGGCGGGTCTCTCTCGTCAGTATCCCGCGAGGATTTCTCCAGAGGTTGGCCGAGGCGATAGGAAGCACCGTCACTCAGTTGGAATCGTCCTGGGGCTCGGCCCAGTTAGCCGGGGCGCGCAGCTATAAGGCCGACAGCAAGCCGGTGGTCGGCGAGCAGGGCACCTTCGAGCAAGTGCTTATTGATGCCGGCGTTCCGGCCGAGAGGCGCGCCCGGCTGTTGGCGGAGGCGGACTGACATGGACAGCGTGGAGCTCGCCAGGCAAGTCGCCGCCGAGCTTCACGCTCGCCTCGTCGCATCCGGCGCTGATCCCTGGTCGCCCTATGACTTTGCTGTCGCCGAGGCCAAGCGGCGGAGGATTGACGTCGAGCCGACGGCGGCGGGGGCAGCTGTGCTCAACGGCGGCCGCGCGACCTTTGTCGCCGCCGACGATCTGATCCTCCACGAGAATATCGGCTCTCGGTTTGAGCAAGCCTTCCTCGTGGCGCACGAGATCGGCCATGTCGAGCTTGGCGACGATCCTGATGGCGAACCGGCGCCGACGATTGACCCGGCCCGTGCGGCCGAGCCCTCGCCGGTCGGCATCGATCGGGTGATCGATTATGGGCGTAAGCAACGTCGCGAAGTTCAGATGGATCTATTTGCGCGCGAACTGCTGCTTCCCCGCAACGTCGCGCGGGCGCTCCATGTCGACGAAGGGCATTCCGCGTCCGCCATCGCCGCGAAGCTGGGTGCACCGTTCGACGTCGTCGCGCAGCAGTTGTTAGACGCTTTGCTGCTGCCGCCAATTCCGCCGACGACCGCCGCCGCTCATGTCGAGCGGCCGCTGAATCCACTGCAAGCCGCAGCGGCGGCGCATCGCGGCGAAGCCTATCTGCTCGAAGCGGGTCCTGGCACCGGCAAGACACAGACACTGATCGCGCGTGTCGAAGGCCTTCTGGAGGAGGATGTCGATCCGAGGCGTATCTTGCTGTTGACCTTCTCGAACAAGGCGGCGGGCGAGATGGCAGAGCGGATCGCGCGCAAGCGGCCCGAGGCGGCGGCCGCGATGTGGATCGGCACGTTCCATGCCTTCGGCCTCGATATCATCCGCCGGTTCCATGCGGAACTCGGCCTGCCAAAAGACCCGCGGATGATGGATCGGACCGAAGCGGTCGAACTCCTCGAAGAGGAGTTCCCGCGGCTGAGGCTCGCGCACTACCGCAATCTTTACGATCCGACCCAGATCATCGCCGACATGTTGGCCGCCGTCTCGCGGGCGAAGGACGAGGTGGCCGACGCCGAAACCTACGCCGCACTCGCCGGCGCCATGCTGGCGAAAGCGCAGGATCCTGATGCGCGCGAAGCGGCAGAACGTGCAAGCGAGGTGGCCCGCGTCTACGCGGCCTATGAACAGCTCAAGCGCAATGCGCATTGCATCGACTTTGGCGACCTTGTCGCCCTGCCGGTGCAACTGCTCGAAAAGAACGCGGCCATCTGCGCTGTGCTGCAGGCGCAATATGATCATGTCCTGGTCGATGAGTATCAGGACGTGAACCGCAGCAGCGTCCGGTTGCTGAGCGCGCTGCGGCCTGACGGCCGCAATCTCTGGATGGTCGGTGACGCCAAGCAGTCGATCTACCGGTTTCGCGGCGCCTCATCCTTCAATATGGCCCGGTTCGGCAAGGAAGACTTTGCCGGCGGCAAGCGCGGTCGCTTGAAGCGCAACTATCGTTCGGTGCCGGAGATTGTCGACAGCTTCTCCAGCTTCGCGGTCACGATGCGCGCGGGCGACGCCGACAGCGGACTCGAAGCGGAGCGGGACGCCAATGGGCATAAGCCCGAGTCGCGCACGGTGCAGCGCGCCGAGCAGCAGCAGGTTGCCTTGGCCGACGCGATCGAGGAACTCCGACGTGAAGGCTACGCCTATCGTGATCAGGCGGTGCTGTGCCCCGGCAACGAAAAGCTGTCGATGATCGGGCAGGACCTCGAACGGCTCGGCGTGCCGGTCCTGTTTCTGGGCAGTCTGTTCGAGCGGGGTGAGGTCAAGGATCTTCTGGCTCTTCTCTCGATTCTCGTCGACCGGCGCGCCATGGGCTTGGTGCGCATCGCCTGCTGGCCCGACTTCACCACCTCTTTCGCTGATGTGGTCGCGGTCTTCGATCACCTGCGGGCGGCCGAGCATGCGCCGGCGAGCTGGCTGCGGCATAGCGAGACGATCCCCGGCTTGACCGACGCCGGGCGGCAAACCCTTGCCAAGCTCGCGTCTGCGCTCGATGGATTCGATCAGACGGCCTCGCCCTGGACCGTGCTCGGGACGCTGCTGCTCGATCGCACTCGCATCGCGGCACACCTCGGGACGTCAGAGGACCTCGCCGATCGTACGCGCGGCATCGCGATCTGGCAGTTGCTCAACTTCGTGCGGGTGCAGCCGGCCGGGCGCGGACTGCCCATCACGCGCCTGCTCGATCGCGTGCGCAGGCTTGTCCGCCTGGGCGACGATCGCGACCTGCGTCAGTTGCCGGCTGCCGCGCAACATCTCGACGCGGTGCGCCTGATGACCATCCACGGCGCCAAGGGCCTGGAGTTCGGGGGCGTCCATATCCCGGGGCTCAACAGCGATACGATCCCGCGCACGCCGGCGCCGCCCTGCCCTGCGCCCGATGGCATGATCGCGGGCGCCAAAGGCAGCGCGATCGAGACATTTCGCGCTGGCCAGGCCGAGGAACAGGAGTGCCTCTTCTACGTGGCGCAGTCGCGCGCCCGCGATCGCCTGATCCTTTATGCGCCAACAGAGAAGAGCAACGGCCACAACCGGCCGCTTTCGCCATTCCTCGACCGTCTCGGGGCCACCTTGACACGCCGCTCGCTCGTGCCGGCGCGGCCGCTTCCGGTGGCGGCGGAAGCGCGCGGCGTCAACCTGGTCGTCGACGGACGGCTTAGCTTCGGCGCTTCGCAGATCGCTCTTTATGAATCCTGCCCGCGCCGCTTCTTTTATACCCATGTCCTGCAGGTTGGTGGGCGGCGGACCGCGACCGCCTTCATGCACTTGCACGAGGCGGTTCGCTCGGTGATCGAGGCGGTGATCGCGTCCGCCGGGCCCATGACCGAGCAAGCGCTGGAAGATCAGACGGACGCGGCGCTTGCCGGCGAGGGGCTCGCCGACCACGGCTATAGCGCTGAATTCCGTGATCTCGCCTTGGCGATGCTGCGCTACTTTTTGTCGAGCCGCGCTGGGGCGGTCGCCGAAGCCCCGGTCGCGGTCAGTGTGATGCTGGACGGGGAAGAGATCCTTGTGCGGCCGGACGAGGTGCTGGTGCGGCCGGATGGCGTCCGCGCCGTGCGCCGCGTCCGCACGGGTCACATCCGCTCGACCGAGAGCAAGGATGTCGGGGCCGCGGCGCTGATCCTGGCGGTCGAGCAGGCCTTTCCCGGCGCGGTGGCGGAGCTGGTCCATCTCTCCGACGGCCAGGTGTCCCCGCTCGCCTTGTCGAAGCGCGAGTGGGACGGACGCAAGGGCAAGCTCGCCAAATTTCTCGGCGACATCCGGGCCGGCCAGTTCCCGGCCGAGGTCTCGACGCGCACCTGCCCGAATTGTCCAGCCTTCTTCATCTGCGGGCAGACGCCTGACGGCCCCTTGCAAAAAAAGTTCGCCTGACCTTACCGGTCGGCGGATGTCGCCCCGATTGGACCCTTAGAGCCGTGGCGTTGCCGCGGCCAGAACCTAAGGACCCAATCTTATGAACACCGAAGAACTTCTTGATTACGACGATCTCGGCGACGCCCTGCGCGAAGGCCGGGCGCTACGTCCGGCGCGGGGGTATCGCTTCCTCCTCGCGCAGGGCGATCTCAACTTCCAGTCCCGCCAGGTGAGCGATCCCGTGCCGCTTGGCCGGCAGTTGCTCGAGGCCGCGGCACTGGACCCGCGGGACGGCTTCAGCCTTTTCGCGATCCTGCCCTCGGGCGAGTTCGAGGATGTGCGGCTGGACGAGCCGTTCGACCTGCGCGAGCGCGGTGCCGAGCGGTTCATCGCGTTCCTGACGGACCGCGACTTCAAGCTCACCCTCAACGACGACGACCTGCGATGGGGCAAGCCCGTTATTAGCGGCATGGTGCTCTACGGCCTCGCCAAGCCCGGCGAAGGCCAGGGCGTCTTCCTCGAGGTCTCCGGCGGCGAAGACCGCCTGATCGAGCCCGGCGAGCTTATCGATCTGAGCCAGCCCGGCATCGAGCGCTTTATCACCGCGCCGAAGCCGCCGGCGACGTTCGAAATCATCGTCAACTCGCGACCGCGCACGGTCAACACCCGCACGGTCACGTTCGAGCAGATCGTCCAGCTCGCCTTCCCGGGCCAGCATGAGCCGAACATTGTTTTCTCGATGACCTACCGGCACGCGGCGTCAACGCCGCACGCGGGTGAGCTCGGGGCCGGCGGCTCGGTTGACGTCAAGAAGAAAGGCACGGTGTTCAATGTCACGCGAACTGTTCAGTCGTAATCCCGACCTCAAGCGGCTGCGGGACGAAGGCTACTTCGTCCAGCAGAAGGGCGGTCATCTCGTCATGCGCGAGGTGCCCTATGTCGATGCGCACCGGCAGGTGCGCATCGGCGCCCTCATCTCCAGCCTCACGCTGGCTGGTGATCGGACCCGAACGCCCGACACCCACGTCGTTCACTGGGACGGCGACTTCCCTTGCCATGCCGATGGAACGCCGATCCAGGGTATATCGCATGCGGCCGGCGCGTTCGACCTCGGCCACGGCCTGAAGGCGACGCACGCTTTCTCCAGCAAGCCGGACGGCGGCTACACGGACTACCACCATAAGATGACGAGCTACGTGAACATCATCGCCGGGCCGGCCGCGGTGCTGAAGCCCGGGGCGACGCCGCGCACTTTCCGCGAACCGGAGCCGGAGGAAGACAGCGTCTTCAACTACGTCGAGACCGCCTCCGACCGGGTCGGCATCGGCGCCCTGACCGAGCGGTTCGTCAAAGAAGTGGTCGCCATCATCGGCGGCGGCGGCACCGGTGGCTACATCCTTGACTTCGTCGCCAAGACGCCGGTCCGCGAAATCCGGCTCCTCGACAGCGACGAGTTCCTGACCCACAACGCGTTTCGCGCGCCGGGCGCCCCGAGTCTGGAGGAACTGCGAGAGGCACCGAAGAAGGTCGAGTATCTGAAACGCATCTACAGCCGGATGCACCGGAACATCGTGCCCCACGACGTCGAACTCGGCGCCGACAACCTCCACCTTCTCGATGGCGTCACTTTTGCGTTCCTGTCCCTCGACGCCGGCGATGCCAAGCGGTTGATCGTGGAGAAGCTCGAGGCGATCAGCGCGTCGTTCGTCGATGTCGGTATGGGTCTTGAGCTCGACGATGGCTCGCTCGGCGGCATTCTGCGGGTGACTGCGAGCACGCCGGACATGCGGGATCACGCGCGGCAGCGCATCTCATTCTTCGGCGGCGGCGCAAAGGACATCTACGCGTCCAACATCCAGGTCGCCGATCTCAACGCCCTGAATGCCGTCCTCGCGGTCATTAAGTGGAAGAAGATTCGCGGGTTCTATCGCGACCTCGAGCACGAGCATCACTGCACCTACACCACCGACGGCAACATGCTGATCAACGGGGACCTTCCGTGATGCGGCACAAGCGCCTCGATCATCGTTTCGTCGAACACATCCCCGAGCGCTTTGAGGCAGGCATTCTCTATGTTTCGATGGAATATGCGACATCAGCCCACAGCTGCTGCTGTGGTTGCGGCGAGGAGGTTGTCGCGCCCTTCACGCCGACGGACTGGAAGATGACGTTCGACGGCGAGACCATTTCGCTTCGTCCGTCGATCGGCAATTGGACCCTGAAGTGCCGGTCACACTATGTGATCGACCGCGGCAAGGTGATTGAAGCTGGTCCTTGGAGCGACGAGCAGGTCGAAGCCGAGCGTCGCCGTGATCGCGTTGTCAAAGCGCGCTTCTACGGGCAGTCGCCGAAGGTCGAATCTTCCGCTCAGCCCGCGCTACCAAAGCCCGCACCAGGTTTCTGGCGACGCCTCTGGAGCCGCATATCTGGTCGACCATACTAATAAACTTGTGGATTACATTCCATCCGAAGCATCTCGCCCGGTACTCTACTGTCGAACTGCTATTGAGAGCCTCTACGAATGAGTCCGTCTTCGCAAAAACTAAGCCTCGCGACAGATGCCCCCGCACAACTGTTACGCGCTCGCCAAGCAGCAACACCGGCTCTGAGCCGGCGCCAGACAAATCCTAGCCTCGGAAGGAATGCAAACCACTATGGCCATCGCGAGCCGATCCACCTTGGTCGTTCATGGTCGCCTCGCCATGCGGGAAGGCCGCCTGGCGGCAGCCCGCGAAGGTCGTCATGGGCTGCAGGTCATGTCCTTCGAGCAGGCGGCCGTCCGGCTCGCCGGCGGTTTCGCGCGGCCCATAGACGATGAGAGCCTGCGCGCCGCCATCCAGGCGGTCCTGCCCGCGACGCCGATGGGCGAGCTGGAGAGCATCAAGTCGCTCCCCGGCATGATCGATGCGGCGGCCGACACGCTATACAAGGCCTGGCGCGCTGGTATCGACCTTGCGGCGCGAGCAGCCGACCATCCGCGCCTCGACGCCATTGCGCGCCTGGAAGCGGCCGTCCTCGATCGCCTTCCGCCCGGTATGATGCGTCCCGTCGACATCGTCGCTGCCGCGACCGCCCGCATCGGCCATGCGCCGGCTGTCATCGGGCCCATGGAGATCATAGGCCTTACCGAACTCTCGCCCTGCTGGAGACCGCTACTCAGGGCCCTTATCGCATACATACCCGTGCAATGGACGGCTCGATCGAGGAGCGTTCCCGCGTGGCTGGAAGCCACAGGCGTCAACGTCTCGCGCTCATCGGCGGAAGCGCCGGGAATCAGCGCCGTCAGCGCGGCGACAGCCTATCACGAGGCCCTTGAGGCGATGCGCTGGGTGCGAAGCCTGCTCGCCTCGGGCGTGTCGCCCTCGGAAATCGCCATCGCGACCGCGTCTCCCGCCGACTATGACGATCATTTCTTGGCCCTGCGCGCCGACGCCAATATCGACCTCCACTTCGCCCATGGCGTCCGGACCGTCACCACCCGTGAGGGACAAGCGGCCGCGGCGCTGGCCGACATCGTCGTTCGCGGCCTGTCGCAGTCGCGCCTGCGCCGACTCGCGGCGCTGTGCCGGGACACCGGCCCCTTCGTGCCTGATGGCTGGCTCCGTGTACTGCCGACAGAAGCCCCCCTCTCGACGCCCGGCGCCTGGAGCCGCCTTCTGGCCAAGCTGATGCCGGAAGATTGGCCCGACGGCGCGGACCACACCCCGGCGCTGGGCGCGGCGGTCGAACTGCTTGCGAAAGGACCGGACGCCGCGGCGGAGATCGGCGAGGCCTTCCTCAAAGGTCGGGCACTCGCGATCTGGCGCAAGGCGCTGCTCGCCGGACCTGGCGCCTCAATCGACGCAACGCTGGAAACCCTGAAGCAGGAGGATGGGCTAGAAGCGTGCGTCTCCGTCGCCTGGATGCCGGCCAGCGCGCTCGCGGCGTCGCCCCGCCGCTTCGTGCGGCTGCTGGGGCTGAATTCCTCGCGCTGGCCGCGCGGGATCGCCGAAGACCGGCTGATCCCCGACCATATCATCTCGACCGCCGTGCTCGATCCGCTGCCGGTGAGCCTCGCCGATCGGCGAGACTTCGAGACGATCCTCGCCACGACGGCCGGCGAAGTCGTCCTCTCGCGCGCCCGGCGCGACAGCGACGGGCGCCTCCTGGGACGAAGCCCGCTGCTCGCCGGGCATCGCGAAGAAATCTACCTCCGCCGCAATGCCGTGCCGGTGCATGCTTTCAGTGAGACCGATCGTCTCATGGCCCGGCCACAGGACTTCGCAACCGATCCGCAGGCGGTCAGCGCGCAAAGCTGCTGGCGAGATTGGCGGCGTCCCGAAATCACAGCCCATGACGGTCTCATCCGGGCGGATCATCCACTCATTCTCGCCATCCTCGACCGCACTCAGTCGGCCAGTTCGCTCCGGCGTCTGCTGCGCAATCCGCTGAGCTTCGCCTGGGTTTATGCCTTCGGCTGGCGCGCGCCGGAAAGCAGCGCCGAGCCGCTCGTGCTCGACGCACTCGGTGTCGGCGACCTGGTCCACATGGTTCTCGACGGTGCCTTGCGCGATCTCGAAGCTGCGGGCGGCCTCGCTTCCGCCGACGCGGACGCGGTTGAAGCGGCGGTTGCCCGGGCCGCGCAAGCTGTCGCCGCCGACTGGGAAAGCGAGCGTCCTGTCCCACCGGGTGTCATCTGGGGGCGGACCTTGGACGACGCCCGCTTGATGGCGGGCCGCGCCCTGTCCTACGGCGACGATCATCTGCCAAGCGCTCGCTCCTATGGCGAGGTTCCCTTCGGCGGCTCGGAGCCGAAATCCGAAGCAAAGATGCCGTGGGATCCGAGCGCGCCGGTCACAATTCCCGATACCGGGTTCAACATCGCCGGCTATATCGACCGGCTCGATATCTCGGGTGACGGCAGGCGCGCGCTCGTCCGCGACTACAAGACCGGGCGACCACCGCGAGGCGACATCCGGCTGAATGGCGGCCGTGAGCTTCAGCGCTGCCTCTATGCCTTCGCGGTGAAAGCGCTCCTCGGCGATGACGTCGCCATCAGCGCCTCGCTGCTCTACCCGCGTGAGCCGATCGATCTCCAGCTCGACGATCCCGAGGCCGTGCTCGCGGAGATCACGGGCTACCTCCGAGTGGCAAGGACCAGTCTCGCCGGTGGCGCGGCGCTGCCTGGCCCCGACACCGGCGGCGACTATGACGATCTCGCCTTCGCTCTGCCTGCGAACGCCAGCGCCACCTATTGCAAACGTAAGCTCCCGGCCGCGACGGAACGGCTGGGCGAAGTCGCTCGGATCTGGGAGGCGGAATGATGAGCAGCGTATCCAAGGTACTGAAAGATGACGGCGCCCGCCGCGACGCGATCAGCCTCCATGACCGGTCGATCCTAGTCGAGGCAGGCGCCGGCTCGGGCAAGACCGCCGTCATGGCCGGGCGCATCGCCGTCATGCTCGCCGAAGGCGTTTCGCCGCGCTCCATCGCCGCCGTCACCTTCACCGAACTCGCCGCGAGCGAGCTGCTTTACCGTGTCCGCGAATTCGTCGCCGATCTCTCGGCCGGCGAGATCGCCGCCGAACTGCGCGTGGCGCTGCCCGACGGTCTATCCCAAACCCATCGCGACAATCTCGCCGCCGCGGGCGCCGCGATCGACGAAATCACCTGCTCGACCATCCACGGCTTCTGCCAGCGCCTGATCAAGCCCTATCCGGCCGAGGCCGACATCGACCCCGGCGCCGGCGTCATGGATCGCAACCAGGCCGATCTCACCTTCCTCGAAATTGTCGACGGTTGGCTGCGTGAGCGCCTGTCCGGCGATCACGGGGGAATCATCGCCGAAATGGTGTTGCATAGCCCCGGTGAAACCGTGGCGCTCGTCCACAAGATCGCCGAGAATCTGCGTCGGCGCCGCAACCTCGTGGCGCCGCCGGTCTCCCCCGTCGACGGCCATATGACCGCGTTCCGGCAGGCCGCGGCGGATTTCGCGGCCTTCATGCGCGGGACGGCGGCGACCGAGCCGGAAACGGTCGCGATCGTCGAGCTGCTGGTCGAGATGGCGACCGCGCTGACGGCCGGTCCCGATCCGGCGACGCCCTCGGGCTTGGTTGGACTTTTGACCTCGCGTCCCCACCCGAATCTTTGCACCAAGGCAGGTGCCTTCGCCTCCTATCGTAAGAAGGGCAAATGGGCTGCCGCGGCAAAGCAGGCCGGCCTTTCCAAGGCCGATGGTGATCGGCTGAACGACGCAGCCGATATCCACTACACCGCTTGCTGCGACGCTTGGCTTTCGCTTCTACAAACCGCTGCCAGCCAGGTTCTGGCGGCGCTGATCAAAGAGGCGCGTCCGATACTGCAACGCTATCGCGCCCACAAGCGCGCGAGCGCCCAGCTCGACTTCGACGATCTGATTTTCGCCGCGCGTGATCTGCTGCGCGACCATGACGATGTCCGGCGCGCGCTGGGACACCGCTTCGCCCATGTCCTCGTCGATGAGTTCCAGGACACCGATCCCCTGCAAGCCGAGATCTTCTGGCGGCTCTGCGGCGACCCGGTCGACAGCGATGACGATTGGACCCGGTTCCGGATCCGGCCCGGGGCGCTCTTTCTGGTCGGCGATCCCAAGCAGGCGATCTATCGCTTCCGTGGCGCCGATGTCGGCGCCTATGTGCGGGCCCGCGACGCCTTTCGCGCCCAGGATCCCAACAGCCTGCTGTCCATCTCCACCAATTTCCGCTCCTGCGCGTCGATTCTCACCTTCGTCAACGCGCGCTTCGAGACCGTGCTGTCGGCTGATGGCCAACCCGGATTCACGGCTCTCGACCCGTTTCACGACGATCCCGGCGACGGCCCGTGCGTCGCGGCCCTCGACATCGCTGTCGCCGACGAGAACGGCAAGGCCAGCGCCGAGCAGCAGCGCGACGCCGAAGCCGATGCCGTGGCCGAACTGTGCGCGCGCGTGATCGGCAGCCAGCCCGTCATCGACCGGCGCAGCGGCGCGGAACGTCCTTGCCAGCCGGGCGACATCGCGTTGCTGGCGCCGACCGGCGCCGAACTGTGGCGCTATGAGGAAGCGCTGGAGCGTCGTGGCATTCCGGTGGCGACACAGGCCGGCAAGGGTCTCTTCCGTCGCCAGGAGATCCAAGACCTGATTGCGCTGACCCGCGTTCTCGCCGACCGGCGCGACACGCTGGCGTTCGGCGCGCTGCTGCGCGGCCCGCTGGTCGGCCTCACCGAAGAGGAACTCCTGGACATCGTCTGCACGCTGCCGCGTTCCGAGGAACAGCCCGACCGGATTCCCCGTCTCGACCTCGGCGTCGATCCCGCCGCCATCGCTCATCCGCTCGCACGTGAGATCATCGAAAAGCTGCAGGCGCTCTACCGCCGCAGCAACGGCACGACGCCACACCAGCTTCTCTCGCAGGCTGTAGACGTGATGCGGATTCGTCCCCTCCTTCTCGAGCGTCATCGCGGCCAGGCCGAACGCGCGCTCGCCAATGTCGATCTCTATCTGAGCCTATCGACGGGCTACGCCGTGCGCGGCCTTCGCGCCTTCGCCGAGGCGATGACCGCAGCCTGGACCGACGAAGCGCGCGCCGTGGAAGGCCGGCCCGACGCGCAGGAAGAAGCAGTCGCGCTCTTCACCATGCACGCGGCAAAGGGCCTCGAATGGCCAATCGTCATCCCCGTCAACACTATGACAGGCGTCATGGCGCCCGACAGCGCGGTGATCGACCGCCAGACCGACACATTCTATTGCCCCGTCCTTAGTGTCGCGCCAGATGGCTATGAGGCCGCGCGCCAGGCGGAAAAAGACGAGTTGGATCGCGAACGCATCCGGCTCTGGTATGTCGCGGCGACGCGCGCCCGCGAACTCCTCGTTCTGCCCCGGCTCAATACGACACCCTCAAAATCGGCCTGGATCGGCCTGCTCGATCTATCGTTGGCCGATCTTCCCGGCCTTGATGTCTCGCATCTGCCGCTCGGCGAGGCGATCGCCGGCCCTGCCGCGGGCAACTCCCAGACGCGCGACATCTTTGCTGCCGAGGCTGCGGCCATCGCCGACCGGCAGACGCGCCTCGTCTGGCTGGCGCCGAGCCGCGACGAGAACACTTCCGGCGCGGTGCTTCGGGAAGAAGAGATCGGAATCTGGATGAGCTCGGGCGATGATCAGCCGCATGAGCTTGAGGACACGGTCGCCGTTCAGGGTGGCCGCGAACGCGGGCTAATCCTCCATAAGCTCATGGAGGAGGTCCTGACCGGGGAACCCGATCCAGCCTCAGCTGCTCTCACCGAACGTGCCAGCGAGCTCATCCGAGCGCTCGGCCATTCGCCGGTCGCCGATCCGGCAACGGGTCTTTCAGCCGAGGAACTGGCGGGCTGTGTCGTTCGGACCCTGGCTCGGCCCGAGATCACGGCATTGCGCCCGGCGCTTCTGGCCGAGTTTCCCGTCTTCGCCGCTCGCGTGGACCATGGCGAGGAGACAGCCACCGTCGGTATCGTGGACGCGCTGACCCTGACTGGCGAGGGCCGCCCCGGCGTCGTCGTCGACTGGAAGAGCGACGTGAAGCCCGATCCCCAAACGCTCGATCACTATCGCTCGCAAGTCCGCGCCTATCTCGACATGACCGGCGCCGATCGCGGACTGATCGTGCTGATGACGACCGGTGCCATCATCACCGTCTCGCCCTCGGCCCAGGCCATGGCCGCCTAAAACGAGGGGCGATCGATGGCGTCACGCGACCGCCCGCGCACGAAAGGGGCCGAGCTGTCACTTGGCACTTAATTATGAGAATGCCATACAAACGATTCGAGACCGGTAATTTCTCTGGGGTCAGGCGGCGCGTAGAAGAGGCGGTTTGGGCTTGAATATTGGAGGCACGTTCAGTTCTGGGTGTCGGAAAGGCGCCCGCAGCCGGTTGCGAAGTTCGCCATTGATCTCCGCCGCCCGGACCTGCATGAGCATATGCGCACCGTGAAGCGACCAGCGCATCTGCTGCTTCTTGACCATACGTTTCCCGACGACTGAGTTCACCGCCGACTCGGCGAGAGTGGTGGCGACGCGAAGCCCGGCCCGGTAGCGCTTTCCATAGTTGACGATCGCGCCGCGGTTCGAACGGACATAGGTCAGGAGCTGCTCCCCGAGGCTGTGAAGCCGCGCGATCGAGAACGCGCCTTCCTTCAGTCTTGCTAGATGTTGCTCCAGGTCGCGGATCGCGCGGCCGACCCGCCCATGCCACAGACGCCACTTCACGGCTCTGATGTCCCTGTCGATGGTTGGAAGCGCTTCAAAGGGGCCTGATCGGGATCGTACGATGTGATCGGCGATCTGCTGCATGGGCTGGATCTTCATGGCAGTATGAAACCAGTCGATGATGTGGGTCGTTGGTTTCGGCATGGCGCGGGGCAGCCGCTTTAGGATTTCGGCCCCGTCCGAGATCACCGTCACATCCCCAAAGCCGCGATATCCGACTTCCTGGAGAGAGTGAAGAGCACGATCGCGGATTGCCTGCTGGTCGGTGCTGCCGGTGACGAAATAGCGACCGCCCCTTTCGCCCCGTCCCCCGCGGCCGCATCTGGCCACGACGAGCTCGAAATTTCGCGCCGAATGTTGGTCAGCGCTACGAACGTGCGCCGTATCAATGCTGATGACGAACTCTTTGCGCCGATCTCCGGGAAGCTGCATCTCAAGCTGGCATCGGTCATCCGTTTGGGACCTCGCCCGCCAAGTTTCCTGCATGACCTGGTCGTCGAGCCGCTTGCCGATCCTGATGGTACGCTTGCGCACGGTCGCATGCGTCTCAGTCGGTTCAGTGGGCAGGAAATCGGCCAGCACCTTCGCCGCCTGCCGGTAGGGCAGCATGCTTCCTAGCCGCGCCGTCAGTTCCATCAGCTCCGGTGTCGCTCGATCGGAACAGATTTCCTTCAATGGCGCAAAGGCAACGACCATGCCGGGGTAACAGTCCCGGCACATCATCCAGCGAGGATTGCGAACCTCCACCGTGCCGAAGACGGTTCTGATCCGTCGCGTCGTGTAGTCCTTGACCGGCCGAAACGTATGGCAATCGGGGCAGACACGACGAAAGAGGGAATAGGTATTCGCCTCATGGTTCACGACCGCGCTCTGCAGCGCTACCATGATCTTCTTGCCATCGTCGATCGACAGGCCAATCTCACCGTCGTACAGGCGCTCCCAGCTCTTGTCGATCCGGACTTCCCGGCGACAAACGTCGCCGAACTCGTTCTTCCCCTCGATCGTAACCGTCCATTCCACCGCCATCGCTTTGTCTCCGATCAAAACGATGATGATGGAATGCTCGAGCCTAACAACCCGTGTTTGACCCCAGAGAAAGTACCGGTCTCCGCTATTCCGTCAGATTCCATGTGACGTGAATTGCCATCGACGTCCTGGCGGAGCACCCACGGCAGGCGCCGCTTCCAGCGTTCACCTCGCGGCAAAGGAACATCTTTCTGCCACCGCTTCTTGTTTCGGGTCCGTCTGTCTTCAGTCGGTGCGTTCGATGCCTCCGGCATCGGCGCTTCCTCAACGATGAAGCACGTCTCTCATGGCGGCAGCGACGGCACGAAGACAATCAGCGCCAACCTGATGGCCGTATTTGTTGCTTCGAAGGTTTTCGATAGCCGGTGAGCTGACGACTTGGACGCCAAGCACACTTGCAGCCGAACCTCATCTCTCCGCTTGGGCCCACAAGAAGCGGCGCTCAGCCGGTTAGAACGGGGCGAAGTGACCCTAAGCTACGGTAGGACGGACGACCTACTCGCTTCATGCGTCCTCCCAAGCGGCGGCCCCCTTTTTTCTAAGAACCTCTTTGCCGCCGCAAAAAATAGTCGACGTTAAATTTCGAGTGTTTCGGCTTGCCGGAAATTAGGGTCTCGGTGGATAAATCCGCATGGCTTTTCGGGTGGTGCTGGCAGGACGTCGATGCGCGGGCGTGGATGGACCAAGGCGTTGCGTGAGGACGACGCTCGTCAGGTGCGTGCGCGCATTGCGGAACTGGAGCGCGACCTCATTGCCACCACACCTCAAGGGACGCCATCGACGTTTCGAAGTCGGACTTGAGCTTCGCAACCGTATCGAAACAGCCTCTCTGTCTCAACCCGGGAGCTTGATCGATGTCCGCGCATTTTGCCTGCACGAACCGCCATGAAGCGCTCGACCGCCTCGCCGACCGTCGGCTGCTGCGCGCGCTCGCCCGTGTCGACGGCCACTGGACGGCGAGCGAGGCTGCCGAAAGCTTCGAAGTCACCGATCCGGCCAGCGGCGCCACCGTCGCCTTCGTTGCCGCAGTGGGACGGACCGCTTTTTAACCCCGAGGCGTGAGGTGCACGCCGGCGATGGTGCATCGCACGGAACCGCCGGCCCGCTCGACGGTAGGAATTGCCAGCGGCAGCAGCCGCGCGCTCTCGCCGATGATATCGATCTGTTCCGTCGTCAATGCCAACAGTGCGGTCGTCGACAGGGCCAAGATGCGCCCGTTCTCACCCAGGAGCTCAATCGCATTGCCTGCAAACTTCTCGATCTGTGCGTTGGTGAGCCCGATTACCCGGCGACCGGCGCGTTCGAACCGATGGACGATTTCGCGCCGTCTCCCTGGTTCAGTGATCATGTCGAGCCCGATCATGGCGAAATTGGTTGCGACGCACATCAGCACGTTCGTATGATAGATGTCGAACCCGCTGGGATCCTTCGCCGAGAACAGCACCGGCTCAAAACTGAACTGGGCACAGAACCTTTCAAGTGCGATTGGATCGGTGCGCTCAGATCTTACCGCATAAGCGACCCGATCGATATGATCGAGTGCCATCGAACCGGTACCTTCCAAGAAGAGCCCGTCCGGCTCAAGGCCAGAATAGTCGATCACCTCCTGCACCCTATATCGGCTCTTCAGCATGTCAATAATATCGCTCCGGCGCTCACGGCGGCGGCTTAAGGCCTTCATCGGGTAGATCGCCACGTAACCCCCAGCGTGGGTTGAAAACCAGTTGTTCGGAAACACTGAATCCGGAGCGTCGCTGTCCTCGCCCTCGAACAAATGCACCGTTATGCCCTGCTCTTGAAGGAGCTCAGCGGCGCGCGTGATCTCCGCATAGGCGAGCGACGACAGATCACCAGCATCAACATTCGATATTTGAAAGCGATTATCGGCCGCGGTCTCGGTATTGACCGTGAAACGATGCGGACGGACCATAACTACTGCAGAAGGGGCCTGAGCGGAGAATTCTGAACGTGCTACCACGGGAAAGACTCCGATCGGGTTAGTGAGCGCGTTGGAGCATGCCGCAGGGGCCGCTCATGTAGGTCATCGATCATGTGGAGGCGCTGGCAACATCCTTTCCGGAAAGCCGCTCTCGTACTAGCGTGGCGCCGAAAAGCCCTCGGTTTCGAAGCCGACGCTGTCGAACAGGGGAGTGTCGCATGTCGCCGACCTGGTGCCGTGCCAGTCACGACGCTGAGAGTCTATGTTGTTTGGTTGTCGGTGGTGCAGGAGCGGATATGCCTGCCGGTTCCACGGCCGCTTCCGCAGACCTGCAGGAGACGACGTTGAGCCCGAAAATCCTCAAGTTTGCGGATGGTTTTTGCTGTGCCTCGCGAGTCGATGTCATGGTGCATTGGTCAGATCGGATCGCGTACCAGTGGGCAAGTCATGCAGTGCCCGCCGCCACGGCCGCGGCTGAGTTCCGCACCCTCGAAAGTGATCACTTCCACACCGGCGCGCCTCAACAGCGTATTCGTGTATACGTTGCGTTCGTAAGCAATCACAACGCCCGGCTCGACGGCAATGACATTGTTAGCGGCATCCCATTGCTCTCGCTCGGCCGCGAAGCTGTCACCACCGGTCTCGACAGTACGGAGAGCCTTCAACCCCAGCGCCTCGGCCACTACCGATAAGAAGGGTCTAGTCTCCTTAGTGACATCGAGCACACCCTCAGCATTGTTCGGTCGCAGCGAAAACGTCTTGAGTTGCTCAATGACCTGCGGGTAGACCGTCACGAGGTCGCGGTCGCAGAAGGTGAAGACTGTGTCAAGATGCACAAACCTGCGATTCCGCGGTATCTGTGCTGCGATGACGCGGGTCACATCCTTCATCGTGAACAAGCGGCGCGCCAGTGCCTCGACTGCCTGAGGTGTGGTTCGTTCGCCCATTCCAATCAGCACAACACCGCCGCCGACCGGCATCACATCTCCGCCCTCGAGACTGGAAGCGGGGTCTGTTCCACCGGGCACCAGGTAAGTGAAGCTGGCCTCGCGAAACCGCGGATGGAAGCGGTAGACCGCCTCGACATTCGCAGCTTCCGGCTGTCTGGCGGGCCAATACATAGCGTTGACCGATACACCACCATAGATCCAACAGGAGCTGTCACGTGTGAAAAGCTGGTTCGGCAAGGGCGGGAGGACGAAATCCTCCGGCACCAGCGTTTGCCCCGTCAGGCTCCGCGGTACGAACGGCATCTCCGAAGCCAAAATCCCGCTGACCAGAAAGGTCGCGAGTAGATCAGGAGAAATCTCGTCGAGCCAGCCCCGCAATTCATCGACCATGTCTTGCCCGACAGCGGAAGGATTGACGCGACGGTGGAGGAGCCAGCGTCGCGCTTCCGGCAACGCCATCGTTGCAGAAAGCAGTTCGTCCAACGAGTGAACCAACACGCCACGGTCGCGCAGGGCCCCCACGAACATATCGTGCTCCTGTCCGGCGCGCTCCACCCAAAGCACGTCGTCGAAAAGAAGGCCCTTGCAGTTCCGCGGTGTGAGACGGTGGAGGCTATGGCCTGGCCGGTGCACCAGTACTTCTCGCAGCCGGGCGACCTCGGAATGCACACCTAAGCTCATCATGGGAGCTGCATTGCCCTCAGAGTGGGCCGATGGCGCAGGTCCTGTCTCGTTGACTGCAAGGCAATCGCGCCAAGAGGGCGGTCATCGTGAGATCGGCCGGAACGAAGGCGCTCCCCCCGCTCGCGTCCCCGCCCAAAGTTGCAAGAGGATGCCGCGTAGATTGAGGACATCGCACATTGGGACGTAAGCAAAATGCACGTCGCCCGGTGTCGCCGACGAGCCGCAGAATAAAGACCCGCCTGCACCGGATTTGGCGGTCGCCTGCAACTGTTCGAAGAATCTCGTGGTGGTGGAGCCCTCAAGCAAATCATCGGCACAGACATCGAACGGCCCTCCTCGTAAACGTCACCGTCTAAACAGCAAGAGCAATGCCAAGCGAAAAAGCGATGTAATTTCAATGCTGTGCTTGTATTTTCTGTTCTGCCTGTCCGTTACGGGTCAAAGTTTTGTCAGCTTTTGACAAAAGAGGATCCAACTGGGTGCAAAAGGCACGATTTCTCACGTGCGCGGGCTTTTTGAACGTCCAGCCGTGCCCGCGCAACCAGTGCTGCGGCCGAGCGCACCGACCGCTCGACTGCCAGCCGCTCCACCATCTCGTTCAGCGTGATGTCCTTGCGCTCCTCGATCACCCCGACGATGAAGACCGCGTGTGCATTGAGGACTTGAACCGCCCGCTGTCCCTGCTGCCGTGGTGTGCGCTCGCCAATCTTTGACCCGACTTGAACAGTAGCGGCGGAACAAGCTGGCAACTGGCTCTGTAAGCTGTTGATTTTGCTGATGCGGGTT